>JAYEHX010000036.1:0-9023 GCA_034659735.1 Fidelibacterota bacterium
GAAGGTGAAAAAAATGACACAAAAATTATTGATAATTGATGACGATAAACAGTTTATTGACAACTTGGTTTTTTTCTTTGGAGACGATTTCCAATGTATCTATGCGAATAAAGCAGATGAGGGAATTACTGTTGCAAAAAGCGAAAATCCTGATGTAATTCTCTTAGATTTGATTCTAAAAGATAAGATAAACGGACTTGGTGTTTTGGAAAAATTAAGAGACATTGATGATTCTATTCCGATAATAATGATTACCGATTATGCATCAATAGATACGGCAGTTGAAGCTATACAACTTGGTGCTTACGACTATATTTCAAAAACACCAAATATGAAAGAGCTTAAATTAACAATCAATAAATCATTAAAACAGCGAAAATTAAAATTTTATAATGATACTTTGAAAGAGGAGATTGGTGAAAAATATTACACAATAATTGGACAAAGTAAAATTATTGAAACCGTAAAAGAAAAAATATTTTTAAGTGCAAACAATTTGCAATCGGTTTTAATTACAGGTGAAAGCGGAACAGGAAAAGAGTTAGTTGCCAGACAAATTCATAAATTAAGTGATAGAAAAAATAGAGCATTTATTCCAATTAACTGTTCGGCTATTCCCAAAGAATTGATTGAAAGCGAACTATTTGGATATGAAAAAGGTGCCTTTACCGGAGCCGATAAAAGAAAAATCGGGAAGTTCGAAATTGCTTCCGATGGTATTTTATTTCTCGATGAAATTTCGGAACTTCCTCCTGATGCACAGGTGAAAATTTTACGGGTTTTACAAGAGAAAGAATTTAACCGAGTTGGTGGAAATGCTACAATAAAAACCAATGCAAAAATAATAGCCGCAACAAATAAAAATCTTGAGAAACTTGTAGAACTTGGCAAATTCAGAGAAGATTTATTTTATCGACTTGATGTCTTTCCAATTT
The DNA here is from genome assembly GCA_034659735.1 of Fidelibacterota bacterium. Classification (GTDB taxonomy): domain Bacteria; phylum Fidelibacterota; class Fidelibacteria; order Fidelibacterales; family Fidelibacteraceae; genus TCS52. The sequence continues at coordinate 936 of JAYEHX010000036.1, forward strand.
TTGTTCCACCGCTTAGAGATAGAAAAGAAGATATTCCACTTCTTGCAAAATATCTTATTGAAAAAAATTGTAAAGAGATGAAAACTCCGATTAAAATTATTTCAAAAAATGCAATAGAAATAATGAAAAAATATGATTGGCGAGGGAATATTCGAGAGTTAGAAAATCATATTATTCGTGCAATTATTATAAGTCAAAATAAAACTATTGATATTGACGATTTGGATTCTAAATTGATAAAAGATTCTGATGATACGATCAATAAAAATATTGACGAGAAAAATATAACTCCTAAAAGTTGGGAAGAAATGATAAAAATGAGAAAGAAATTTTCTGAACAAGCAAAACGGAAAGTTGAGAAAAAATATTTAGAATACTTACTCGATAAATTCGATGGCAATGTTTCACAAGCATCAAAATCAATAGAAATTAATCGAACGAATTTGCATAAGATGATGAAACGATGTGGTATGTGAAAATTCAACTCGGAATCACTTTTGGGATAAAATAGAAATTAAATCATTTTTATAAAAAAAATTAAATATTTTCCTTGCATAAATCATTTTAATTATTTATACTCACGGAAAAATTTGTGAGGAGAAATTTATTGAAAGAATTAACACCAAAAGAGATAGTAAAAGAATTAGATAAATATGTAATAGGACAAGACCATGCCAAACGATCTGTTGCAATTGCACTGCGAAATCGTTGGCGTCGTCAACAGGTAAAAAATGAGTTAAAAGATGAGATTTTGCCAAATAATATTATAATGATTGGGCCAACCGGTGTTGGAAAAACTGAGATAGCAAGAAGATTGGCAAATTTATCAGATGCTCCATTTATAAAAGTTGAAGCTACAAAATTTACTGAAGTTGGATATGTTGGTAGAGATGTAGAATCAATGATTAGGGATTTAACACGAATTGGTCATCACATTGTAGAAAAAGAATTTGAAAAAAAGGTTTGGGGAAATGCAAAAAAATTAGCAGAAGATATAATAATAGCTAAATTATTTCCTATACCGGATTCTAAAAAAGACGATGAAACAAAAAAAGAAAGAAGAGAAACAACAAGAGAAAAATTACGGAAAATGTACAAAGACGGAAAATTTGACGATAAATATATTGAAGTAGATATAAGTCAGGAAAACTCATCAGGTGGAATATCTATAATGGGACCGATTGGTGGTGATATGGATGAAGTTGGAGATTTTTTTAATGATGCCGTTGGTTCGCTAATGGGAAAAAAGAAAAAGAAACAAAAAATAAAAGTTAAGAATGCCTTGAAAATTTTAACACAAGAAGAGGTAAAAAAACTTATTGATACTGCGAAAGTCAATGAAGAGACAATTAATAGAGTTGAAAATAATGGTATTGTTTTTCTAGATGAAATTGACAAGGTGGCTTCTAACCAAAAAAATGGAAATGCCAATGTAAGTCGCGAAGGTGTTCAGCGAGATTTATTGCCAATAGTCGAAGGTTCAACAGTTAACACAAAATATGGAATAATAAAAACTGACCATATATTATTCATTGCCGCCGGTGCATTTAGTAATACAAAACCATCTGACTTGATTCCAGAATTACAGGGACGATTTCCAATTCGAGTTGAATTAAATAGTTTATCAACAAAAGATTTTATACAAATTTTAACACATCCGCAGAATGCACTTATCAAACAATATAAGGCATTATTAAAGGCAGAGAAAACTGATTTAAAATTTACAAAAGGTGCAATAAAAACAATCGCAGAAAAATCGACAGAGGTAAACACAAAAACAGAAAATATTGGTGCAAGACGATTACACACTATCTTAACACAGATATTAGAAAACCTAATGTTTGAAGCTCCTGATGTTGATGACAAAATTACAATTGATGATAAAAAGGTTCACAGTACTTTAGACAAAATTGTAATGGACGAAGATTTAAGCAGATATATTTTATAAATTACAGAGAGTTATTATTAAATGAATGTATTTAAAAGAATCATATATAAAATTTGGTTGTTCATAATCAAAAAACGGCATATAATATTGAATTATAAAAAACCATATAGTTGGACTGAAAAATTAGACAAATCAAAAAGTATTTTAATCTGCATGCCATTAAATAAAATAGAGATTAATGCTGTAAATATATTTTTGGATAATGCTCAATCGGATATAAATAAATCAATAGATATTGTTATTCCAAAAAAGTTTGTAAGTAATTTTAAAAATTTTAATTATTACAATAATATTTTTTTATATCCAGAAGTCAATTCTAACAATAATATTCCAATAAAACAAAAGACGATTAGTTATATTGATAAAAAGTATGATATAGCAATTGATTTGAATATGGAGAAAAATATTTTAAGTAATTACATTGCTGGAGTAAAAGCAAAAAAGATTTCGGTTGGTTTTAATAATGAATTCAGTAAAGAATTTTTAATGACAACAGTAATAATAAATAACCAATCGAAATATAGAGAAAGCATAAAATCAATTTTTAAACTAGTGGAAATAAATAATTGAATAAAAAAAAGAAAGGAAATACAGTGAACGAATTTAGTGAATTATTATGCCCTATTTGTGAAGAGCCGTTAAATGAAGAAGACCTGAAAACAAGTTTAATTTGTCCTCATTGCAAAAAAAATCTAAAAAAACCTGAATTCCTAAATTTTTTAGAATATCTAATTATACAAGGAATTGTTGACAATATTGATTTTTTTGATGAGACATTGTATGGTAGTGATTTTATGAAATATGAAACAAATGAATTTGATGATTTAGGAGGAGTTGCAACTACTGATGATGATACAGATTCAAGCGAATTTCTTGATAAAAATGTTATGCAAATAGAAGAAGAATATATCAAAGATATGCAGGAAGACAATGCGATTGAAGATTATAGCAAATTTAATCCAAATTCTCAAGAAGATGATAACAACGAATAAAAGCGGAGGATAAATATTATGGATAATAAAAAATCAAATGAAAGAAAATTGGAAATTAATTTAAATGAAAAAGTTGCAAGTGGACAATATTCAAATTTAGCAATTGTCACACATTCACCCAGTGATTTTATTGTTGATTTTTGTCAAATATTGCCCGGAATGAAAAAAGCTCAAGTATTATCACGAATTATATTAAGTCCACAACATGCAAAAGCTTTGTTAAATACTTTAAGCTTTAATGTAAAAAAATATGAAGAAATGTTTGGTGAAATTAAAAAAATAAATCATCCACAAAATCCACATATTAATGTTGATAAAAAAACGGAATATCCTAATTAGGTAATTTCCATTCGTTGGGAAAAAATATTTAGAGGCAAGTTATGGAATTTAAAAAAGCATATCCATTAGATATAAGTGTAAAAGATGCATTAAAAAAAATTGCAAAAGGAATTCCCGCATTATTAAAATTATTATTTAAATTATTAAAGGACAAAAATACATCTTTACATATTAAATTATGGATTATCGGAACGGCTATTTATGTCATTACTCCACTAAATTTATCCTTTCGTAAATTTAAAAAATTCCCGTTCAAAATCATTAATTATATTGATGATATTGCTTTAATTTTATTAACGATTCAAAAAACAATAGAGAACACACCAAAAGAAACTCTTGATAAATATTGGGATTATTCAATGTCAATAGAAGAATGGAGCGACTTAATATTTAAAATTCAAACGGATATAAAAGAATTTCGACACTAAAACAAGTTGGAAAAATAAGTATTGCAAACATGAAATATAAACAATTAATTATAATTATTGGATTACTATTTTTTTTCACTATTTTGCATTGTGAAAATTTAACCATTGCAAGAGTGAAATATGGTGGCGGTGGAGATTGGTATAGCAATCCCGGATCGCTATCAAATTTGATGAATTTTATTGATGAAAACACAAGTTTAAAAATGGCAGATAAACCGAATATCGTTGAGATTAGTTCACCCGAATTATTTTCATATCATTATTTATATATGAATGGTCATGGGAATATTTATTTTTCAGATGATGAAGTTAAACGATTGAGATTTTATTTGGAGAATGGTGGCTTTTTACATGCCGATGATAATTATGGAATGGACCAATCGTTTCGTCGTGAAATTAAAAAAGTATTTCCCGACAATGAATTAGTGGAATTACCATTTTCTCATCAGATTTTTCACACTGTTTTTGAATTTCCAAATGGATTGCCCAAGATTCATGAACACGATAAAAAACCAGCACAAGGATTTGGAATTTTTTATAAAAAAAGATTAGTTATTTTTTATACTTATGAATGTGATCTTGGCGATGGCTGGGAAGATGCCGAAGTCCATCACGATCCACTTGAGACAAGATTATCTGCTCTCAAAATGGGAACGAATATTTATTATTATCATCTCATAAATTAAGAAATTTAACCAAAAATCATTTCATAATATCTGTCAAGCTGAAATTTCATCTCATCAATATTTAAATGACGACCGGTGCGAATTAACTCCTTTCCTTCCGAATACACTAAAATTGTTGGAACAGAAAAAGCCATAAAAAATCCTGAGGCATCTTTGTTATCATCTAATTCAATTAAATTAAATGTTGAACCATCATATTTTTTTGCTAATTCTCTCAATTTAGGTTGAATAATTTTACAGACATTACAATCTTTTGTCGTGATATATACAAATGAGAATTTTTCATCTTTAAGTTTTTGATAGTCGCTTTTCATATTTGTTTCTCTATTTTAATTTTATAATTTGCTTTGGAAAAAACCCCGATATTATACATTTGTTTTATTATTTATACAAGAAAAATTTGCCACGAATGCACTACAAATATTCATGTATTCTTGGCAAATAAATTTTAAAATCATTTCTTTGAATATTTATAAATTATAATTAAATTAATATATGAATAAATGGAGTTTAATAAGATGTTATTAGCAATTGATATAGGAAATACAAATATTGTAATTGCAATTATTGATGAAAAAGAAATCGCCAAGAAATGGCGAATAACGACTTCACATACAAGAACCAGAGATGAATTTTGGCTTACGGTTAAGTTATTGGCAGATGATGCGAAAGTTAATATAAACAAAATCGACGGTGTAATAATAAGTTCTGTCGTTCCGCATTTATCAGAAATATTCACTTCGATGTCAAAACAACATTTGGGAATCGAACCTGTAATTGTCAATCACAAATTACCATTAGAACTAAAACTTGCAGTTGACAATCCAGTTGAAGTTGGTGCAGATAGAATATGTAATGCTTACGCCGGTATAAAAAAATATCAATTGCCACAGATAATAATTGATCTTGGAACAGCAACAACCTACGATGTTATTTCAGAAAACAGTGAATATCTTGGTGGAATAATTTCTCCCGGGTTTGAAGTTTCGTTTCGTAATTTAATTAAAAGGACGGCACTTCTTCCCAAAATTGGTTTTAAATTTCCCAAAAATGTCGTTGGTTCAAACACTATTGACAATTTACAATCCGGCCTTACCTATGGGACAATTACACAAATTGATGGATTGGTAAAACTGATAATAGCAGAAAAAAAATGGGATAAGGTTAGTGTGATTGCTACCGGTGGATTTTCGGAATATTTAAAAAGCAATTCTGAGATGGTAGAATTTATTGATAACGATTTGATATTAGATGGAATGAGAATGATTTATGAAAAGGTAAAACAATAATATAGTGAGCAATAAAATGAAAAAAATAATAATAACAGTATTTCTACTAACTACAATATTATTCGGACAGATAAAAATTGGAACGATGGCGGATGTAAAAAAATTTTCTGCGATTGATTTGCATATAACTGATTATGGAACATCAATTGGTTGGTATCGACAATTCGCTCCGATGGGAAGATTTCATTTTGGGTTTTGGGCAAATATAACAATGGTAACAGGTGGAGACGAATATACAATAAGAGATTATTGGGGACGAGAATATAAAATTAATGAAATTAGTTTAGAGTTTTTAAAATCAGGTTTCTCTATCAAATATCATCTATTTAAAGGAAAACTTGCCAATACTTTTTCACCATTTTTTGCAACTCAGATTGGTGGTATTTTGGCAATAGACACTCCTGAGAATACAGAATTTTTTGAAAAATATAAAAGTATAGATTTATATTATGGTTTATCTAATAATTATTATGTTGGAATTGATTTTATGGGATCGCCCAAATATGAGATTTCTGTTGCAGTGGGATATGAAACCAACTACTTAAATGCCGAAGTTGATGGTGATAAAAATTGGTATGGCAAAGCGGTATATTTTCAATATGGCAAATTTTTCTAATAAAAAAAGAGGTAATACAAATGTATAAAGAAACTGATTTAGTTAAACTAATTGATGAAAACAGACAATTATTAATTATTATTGGAGCAGGTTTTGTCTTCTTTTTGATAATATTTTTCATCTATTTGATTGTAAAAAAATAAAAAGTATATTTCATTTTTTAATATTTGAATAAACAAGACATTGATGTAATATCTGTATAAGAGATTAGTCGGTTGAGAAATAGATGTTTAATTAGTTTTATTTTATAGAGGAATTAATGAGTCATAAAGAGTACTTTTTTTCAGATAATATTTCGTCTGAGAAGTCACAGTTAATTATTGAAGGACAAGAGCATTTCCATTTATACAAAGTGTTGCGAGGAAAAGTTGGCGATAATATCTTTGCAACAGATGGGAAATTTTCTATGTATTCTTGTGAAATACTTGAAATAAATCAAAAAGAAACAGTTTGTAAAATAACGGATACAATAAAAAATCATTATGAATTAGATATTAATATTTCTATCGCCGTTGGAATGATAAAACAGAAAAGATGGGAATGGTTAATTGAGAAAACAACGGAACTTGGTGTGACAAATATTTATCCGCTTGATACAAAATATTCTGAAAATAAATATATGAAACCCAAGCGAGATACAAAAATAATTCTCTCTGCAGTAAAACAATGTGGAAGAAGTGTAATTCCAAAAATATTTCCACTAACAAAATTTGAAGAGTTTATAAACAAAAATCAAAACGCAAAAAAAATCATACTTATTCAAAATAATGAATATTCTCAATTAGAACAATTCAGTAATGGTAAAAATAAAGAGATAATTTTATTAATTGGTTCGGAGGGTGGATTTTCCGAAGAGGAAATTAAGTTGGCAATTGAAAATGGTTTTTCACCAAAATTTTTGACTAATCGAAGGTTGAGAACTGAGACGGCTTGTGTTTGCGGATTGTCAAAAATAGTATAATTTTCTCGCAAAGTCGCGAAGGATAATAATGGGTAATACTTCAAGAGAAATAGTAAAAGACACACTTTTATTCAATAATCCATCGCGAGTTCCATGCGAAATATTTTATTCTAACTGGGCAAAAAATAAATATCCTCAAATAATTAATAAGATACAAAATCGTTTCCCAAATGATATAATTGTAGTTGATAATCAATATAAAAAATCATCGAAAGTTAAGGGAAATAAAAATAGAATCGGAAAATATATCGACGAATGGAGTTGTGAGTTTGTAAATATTAAAGACGGAATGATAGGCGAAGTAAAAAAACCATTGTTAAAAAATTTATCTGAATGGAAAAAAATAAATCCACCTTATGAATTGTTGCCCGATAATTCAAATAAATTTAATAATTTAGTAAATAATTTTTGTAAAAATAGCAATAAATTTGTAAGAGCAAAATGTATTCCAAGACCTTGGGAAAGATATCAACTTATTCGCGGAACGGAAAATGCACTTATGGATTGTGTTTCAGAAGATGAAAATTTTTTCCATTTGCTGAATTTAATTCATAAATATTATATAAAAGAATTTGAAATTTGGGCACGAACGGCCGTTGACGGAATGATGTTCATGGACGATTGGGGTTCACAAAATCAGATGATGATTTCACCAAAATTATGGCGAACTATTTTCAAACCGCTTTATAGAGAATATTGCGAAATCGCACATTCTCACGGCAAATTTGTATTTATGCACTCCGATGGATATATAATGGATATTTTTGAGGATTTGATTGAAATTGGTGTTGATGCAATAAATTCACAATTATTTTGTATGGATATTGAA
>JAYEHX010000036.1:9123-17997 GCA_034659735.1 Fidelibacterota bacterium
AATCGCACATTCTCACGGCAAATTTGTATTTATGCACTCCGATGGATATATAATGGATATTTTTGAGGATTTGATTGAAATTGGTGTTGATGCAATAAATTCACAATTATTTTGTATGGATATTGAAGAGATTGGGAAACGATTTAAAGGCAAAGTTACATTTTGGGGAGAGATAGATAGACAAAATATCTTACCATCAACTAATCTTGAAATTGGTAAAAATGCCATTAAAAAAATAAATAAACATTTATATGATTCTAAAGGTGGAATTATTAATCAATTCCAATTTGGTTTAGATACAAATCCTGAGATGGCAATAGCAATTTTAGGTGAATGGAATAAAATGAATAATTAAAACATTCATTACGCATTTTTTTCTTACTCTATATCATTAAAAAAAATGTGAAAATCTTGCCAGTTTTTTAAGAAAATAATTTATTAAATTTCTATAGTATTCCCATAAATTATTGTATATTTGCTGTCGAGTAGAGTTGTTGAAATATAAAATAATATAAATAATAGGTATGATTATGTTTTTTTCCTTTTTTAAAAAAATTTCAGGTGATATTGCTATCGATCTTGGTACTGCAAATACTCTAATATATGTAACAAATAAGGGGATTATGATTAATGAACCATCCATTGTTTCAAAATCGGTTGCTACTAATAAAATTATTGCCGTAGGAAATGAGGCGAAAGCGATGTTGGGCAGAACTAATCCAAATGTTACAACCATTCGTCCACTAAAAGATGGTGTAATTGCAGATTTTGAAATGACCGATGGAATGTTAAGAGGATTTATTAAAAAGATGGGGCTTTCCAGATTTTCTAGACCAAGAATGGTGATTTGTATTCCATCCGGAATTACCGAAGTAGAAAAAAGAGCAGTAAGAGATAGTGCCGAACAATCAAATGCAAGACAAGTATTATTAGTTGAAGAACCGGTGGCAGCCGCGATTGGAATGGGAATTGACATTAGCAAACCAATTGGAAATATGATTGTTGATATTGGTGGTGGAACAACCGAAATAGCCGTAATTGCATTGAATGGTGTCGTTTCAAAAGAATCAATTAGAATGGCCGGTGATAAAATGAATAATGATATCATTCAATATTTTAGAAAAAAATACAATTTATTAATTGGTGAAAAAACTGCTGAAGACATAAAAATATCTGCCGGATCTGTTTCTAAAAACAAAAGAAAAATAATCACAATAAAAGGTAGAAATCTCGTTTACGGAATACCAAAAACTGTTGAAGTATCGTCAAGCGAAATAGCCGAAAGTTTAGAACAAGGTGTTATGATTATCATTAATGGAATTAAGAAAACACTGGAAAAAACTCCTCCAGAACTATCTACTGACATTTTAGATAGGGGAATAATCCTAACCGGTGGTGGTGCACTATTAGATGGATTAGATAAATTAATTTCGAAAGAAACGGGACTACCTGTTCATGTTGCAGAAAATCCATTGTTAACTGTAGTTCAAGGTACCGGAAAAGTATTGGAAAATGTAAAATTATATCAAGATATTATTGTTTAAATGTTTAAGAAAATTATTGACTTCATATATGATTATTATCTTTCAATTATAACTATTTTTTTAGTAATAATTTCTATTTCAATTCTTTTTCAAAATAATCATAAAACTGTTAATAATATACGATTATGGTGGAGTGATACATTTTTCCCTATCCAAGCATCAATAACAAATACAAAAAATTTAAAATCTGCTATGAAAGAAAATCATTTTTTAAGACAAAAATTGGTTAGATTAAATATTAAAGTTTCACAATATAAAAACTTAGAAAAAGAAAATGAACGATATAGAAAAATATTAAACTATAAACAAAAATCTCAATTTGAATTAATCCCTACTGTTATTTTAGCTAAAGGGCCTCATAAAAACATTAATACAATTTTAATAAACAAGGGTAGTTTAAATAAAATTGAAAAAAATGATATCGTTGTTGATCCGGATGGTTTGGTAGGTAAAATAATTAGTGTAAACAATAAAACAAGTTTGGTTCAACTGGTTACAGATATGAATTTTTTTATAAGTGTTAAAATACTCCCGGCAGATGCGAAAGGAATTTTACATTATTATGGTGGCAATCAGTTTGTTATTGAAGATATTCCTAATTCAATATCAATAAAAAGTGGCGATTTGGTTGTAACCTCCGGATTTTCAGATATATATCCTTCTATGATTACACTTGGCACTATTACAAATGTAAAAGAATCGCCAAATGGATTTACTTATATATTAAAGGGAAATTTAAGTGTCGATTTTTACAAAATAAGTGAAGCATTAATATTGAAAAAATTATGAAAAACAATATATTAAAATCGACTATTTTAATATTTGTATTATTGATACAAATATTTTTTAACGAATATTTTGTCATCTTGGGAATAAAACCTGATTTAATTCTTATTACACTTTTAATAATGGCGTTATATGCACAACCAATATTTTTGCTACTAATGGCTTTTATTTTGGGGTTGATGCAAGATTGGTTTATGTTAACTCCTTTGATAGGATTATCGCCATTATTAAAAACAATATTTGCTTATATTATAATAAAATTTACTCAAAACTTTAGATTATATCCAAATATATTTTTATTCACTATTAATATTTTATTAATACTGCTTTATTTTATTTTATACAATTGGATATCTTTATCAACTTCCAGATTATCATTTACTGAAATATTAATTCAAAATTCATTACCGGAATTTCTTTATACCGGTGTATTATTTATCATATTCAATTTCTTAATCTTATATTATAATAAAAATAGAGAATAATCATTATGAGATTCCAAAACGATTTGGAACATAGCCGATTTATTATAATTGTTATTGTAATGATACTTTTATTTTCTACTCTATTATTTAGAATTTATAATTTGCAAATTGTTCAATATTACGACTTGTATTCCAAATCAATAAAAAATATTTATAAAGAAGTCAATCTGTTGGCTCCGCGGGGAAAAATGTTGGATAGATTTAACAGAATAATTTTATATAATAATTCAAGTTATAATTTGATTGTTTATCCCGCAGAAATAGCAAATCATCCAAAAACTTGGGAAAATTTGTCAAATTATTTTGATATTCCTGTAGATGAATTAAAACAACAAATGACTAAAAATATGGTTAGCTACTATTTCCCTACCATATTAAAAGAGGATATTGATTATTCAACATTAACTTATTTATATGAACACATATTAGAATTACCGGGCATTGACCTTGAAAAAAAACCTGTTAGAAAAATACGAGAAGGAGCTAATGCATCACACATAATTGGATATACAAATTTGATAAACCCCGAAAAATTAGATGATGAAAAATACTCAAATTATAAAGCTAACGACATTGTTGGATGGAGGGGTTTAGAAAAACAGTATGAGAGTATTTTACGAGGAATAGACGGCACAAAATATATGAAAATAAATGCAATCGGTCAAAATATCGGAGAAGAATATTCAATGAGAATCGAACCACAATCCGGTAATGATTTGATTTTAACAATTGATTGGGATTTGCAAGGTTTTGTTGAATCGGTAATTAAAGATACTTCCGGAGCTGTGATAGTAATGAATTATAAAAGTGGTGAAGTATTGGCTATGGCTTCGATGCCAGATTTTAATCCTGAAATTTTCCAAAAAAAAATATCTCCGGAAAATTGGACAAATATTATTTTTAGTCCTAAATATCCATTAGTAAACAGAGCAATTCATGCGGAATATGCACCCGGATCAGTATTCAAATTAGTTGCAGTTATTACTTCCCAAGAAAATGCTGTGGTTTCTCCATATTATTCAACCGTTTGTAATGGCAGTTATAAATTAGGAAGACGAAGATTCTACTGCTGGAATCGAAGTGGCCATGGCACCGAAAACATGTTTGATGCAATCGCTCATTCTTGTAATGTATATTTCTATAAATTAATGTTAAAATTAGATTTTGATGAGTGGATAAAATACAGTAAAATTTTAGGATTTGGAAAAAAAACCAATATAGATTTGCCTGATGAAAAAATTGGTATTGTTCCCGATAGAGAATATATGAAAAAAACCTATGGTAGATGGAGTAAAGGACACCTGCTTAATTTTGTAATTGGACAAGGAGATGTTCTTACCACTCCAATCCAATTAGCAAAATATGTATCAATTATTGCATCAGGCGGATATGATATTCAACCACATTTATTAAAGGCAATTTACTATCATAAAAAAAATGAAACAGTAAATAAAAAATATGAGCATAAAAAAATTGATGAAATATCAGAACATTCCTTAAGTATTGTTAGGGAAGGAATGCGAAGGGTCGTTCAAGGAGAAACAGGGACAGCTCGATATAGTAATGTTGAAAATTTGGATATTCACGGTAAAACAGGAACAGTTCAAAACCCACATGGCAAAGACCATGCTTCCTTTATTAGTTTTTCCGGCAGAGAAGATTTCCCTTATGCAATTGTTGTATTTATTGAAAATGGAGTAGGTGGAAGCAAAACGGCAGCACCAATAGCAAAAAAAATATATGATTTTTATTGGGAGCTAAATAATGATGAAAAATAGAAACAATACGATTTTAAATAAACTGAAAAATCTTGATATTATTAGCATTATAATAATTATTGTATTGTTAATCATTGGATTATTGTCAATATATAGTGCTACAATTTTTAAAACATCGTCTGATTCTACCGCTTTTATAAAACAATTGATTTGGATTGGTATTGGAACTATGTTTTTTTTGGTAATATATTCAATAAGTAAAACAATATTGTTAGAGTATGCTGTTATTTTATATGTATTAGGAATCTTTCTTATTGTTGTTCCATTTTTTACTTCAGGAGTTGCAGATAGTACATATAGATGGATCAATATAGGATTTTTACATTTGCAACCATCAGAAATTATGAAATTTATACTTATTATAATGTTGGCAAAATATTTTACGGAAACGAATATTTCTAAAAATTCATTTTTATATATAGTCCCGCCATTATTCATTACACTACTTCCTATGGCAATTATTTTGAAACAACCCGATTTGGGAAATTCTCTTATATTAGTAATGATTTTTGGTGGAATGCTTTTTTCAAGTGGCGTCAGATTATATTATATATTTTTATTAATAGCCCCAATAATTACAATCTTCGCAGCATTTAATCCAGTAACTTTTTTCATTTGGGGAGTTCTTTTAGCTATAATAATATTCATTAATCATTCTAATATCCTCTCATTTGCCGGTATTTTTATTGGGAATGTTTTGGTAGGAATAATAACACCGGTTGTTTGGAATAATATATTGCCTTATCAACAGCAGAGAATATTGACAATGTTTAATCCAAATTTAGATCCTCAAAATGCAGGTTATCAAGCGATACAATCCAAAATTGCAATTGGCTCCGGAGGATTTTGGGGAAAAGGTTATCTTAATGGAACTCAAACACATTTAAAGTTTTTACCGGAACAACATACAGATTTTATCTTTTCAGTTATTGCAGAAGAATTGGGTTTTATTGTGGTATTTTTTATTCTTGTACTTTTTTTCACACTCTTTTATCGATGGTATAAAATGGCATTGAAAACCTACGAAAAATTTAGTGCAATGTTAATTATTGGTGGAACGACAACATTATTATTTCATGTATTCATTAATATAGGCATGACAATAGGACTATTGCCGGTAACAGGAAAACCATTACCATTTCTTAGTTATGGTGGTAGTTTCTTGTTAACATGTTTTGGTCTTGCAGGATTGATATTAAATGGCAATACTGATTAGGATTTTTTATGATTGTTGTAATTTTTTAAAACATATAAGACATATAATAACCCTTTGATTAACATAACAAATACATTTTAATTTAATAATTTATTATTAATACAAATCATTTCTATCGTTCTAAACTACTAAACCACTAAACTTCTAAACATTTTTATTTTTTAAATTTTGATTATTATTATTTATTTTAGTTATGCAAAGGGTTCTATAAGATTATTGTGATTTAGATTTTCTATTCATCTAAAACCGATGTCTGACTTCTAAATCCCTCGCCCTGCATTATAGAAATATTTTGAACTGTGATAAATGCTTTTTGGTCTTCTTCCTTTACAATTCTTCTTACGGTTTCAATCTGTCTTCGTGATACAACGCAATATAAAGTTTTCTTTGCTTTGTTAGTATATAATCCAACAGAATTAAATCCGGTGACACCTCTTTTTAGTTCCACAATTATTCTTTTTGAAATATTCTCCCATTTTTTACTAATTATAAACAAACCCTTTTCAGACACCACACCTTCAATAATTGTATCTGTCACTTTAGAAACTATTCCCAATGCAATTAAGCAAAATAAAATTAAATCAACATCAGCAAAAACAAGACCGCCGGCAATAATTACCAAAGTATCTACCATCATAAATGACCAACCCAGCGATAAGTTGAAATATTTATTAATTATTCGTGCAACAATATCCGAGCCACCCGTAGTTCCACGACCACGAAAAATTATTCCCAAACCAGCACCCAATAGTAAGCCACCATAAATAGTAGCAAGAAATCGACTATCGGTTATTGGTTCTATTTGTAAAACTTTATCAATCAAATCGCAAAATATTGAAACCCAAATAATTCCCCAAATTGTTTTAATTCCGAACTTTTTCCCGAATATTTTTATACCAATAATAAATAGTGGGATATTCAATACCAACATAGTAACTCCGGCGGGAAAGTTAAATAGATGATAAAATATCGTAGCAATCCCTGAAACACCTCCCGTGTTAATTTTATTCGGAATTAAAAATACCATGAGTGCAATTGAGAGCAGTAACGAACCAATAAATATTAATACAAAATCCAAATATTTGTTAAAAAAACCTTTTATTTCTTCCATAATCTTCCTTTTTTTAAATTTTAAATATCAAGCAAATATAAGTAAGAATTTATGATAAGAAAATAAAAAAATGTTAGATAATATTGTTTTTTTTTCTTAAATTGCAGTTCTTAAAAAAATGAGCGAAATGAAAACAAACGAAATAACAATAAAATCAACAAAATCTGTCACGGGACAAATAACTCTACCCGGTGATAAGTCGATTAGTCATAGAGCTTTATTTTTTGCGGGACTTGCTGAAGGAACATCACAAATTAAATTTTTAAATAATGGTGCTGATGTGCTTTCTACAGTTGGTTGTTTACAAAAATTAGGTGTAAAATTTCAACTTGGAAAATATCGTGTAGAAGTAGATAGTGCCGGATTTAAAAAGTGGAACAAAACTATTGAAGAACCAATTAATTGTGGGAATTCCGGAACAACAACAAGATTATTAGCAGGATTAGTTGCCGGTCTATGTATTAAAGCAAAAATAATAGGTGACGATTCATTAACTGCTCGACCTATGAAAAGAATTATCAAGCCATTAAAAAAAATGGGTGCAGATATTGATAGTGATAATGGAAAATTACCAATGATTTTTAATGGCAATAAGTTGAGAGGAATTCGCTATACAATGCCGGTTGCGAGTGCTCAAGTAAAATCCTGTTTGTTATTAGCCGGACTATTTTCTGACGGAAAAACATTTATAACAGAGAAATTACAATCACGAGATCATACGGAAAGAATGATGAAAATATTTGGTATTTCAATATTTAAAAAGAAAGATGTGATTTCAATAAGTAAAAGAAAAAAACCAATATTACCATTTAAATATTCCGTTCCTGGCGATCCTTCCGCTGCTGCATTTTGGATAACTGCGGGACTATTAGTTCCCAATAGTAAATTAGTATTAAAGAGAGTTTCACTGAATTCTTCTCGAATTAGTTATATAAAATTACTACAAAAATTTGGTTGCAAAATTCAGTTAAAAGAAATCGACAAAAGTTTAGAACCGTTTGGAGATATTACAGTTCAATCATCAAAAATAAAACCGTTTTCCATAAATAAAAAAATATCCGCTTCGATTATCGATGAAGTGCCGATTTTAGCTTTGATAGCAACTCAGGCACATGGAAAATCTTCGTTTCGTGGTTTGAAAGAATTACGATATAAAGAGAGCGACAGAATCAAAAGTGTCGTAGAAAATTTAAAGAAATTGGGTGCTGATATTACAGAATACCCAACCGGATTTGATATTGTCGGACCTACAAAATTAAAAGGGAATAATGTAGATTCTTTTGGAGACCATCGAATTGCGATGATGTTGGCAATAGCGGGATTGATTTCTGATTCAGATGTAAAAATTAAAAATCATTCAATTGTAAATATAAGTTATCCTGATTTCTATAAAATACTCAAGCGAATAAGTAAATAAAAAATTTAAAACGAAATGCTTCTATTGAAATAAATATTTTTTATTTTTGAATGTCTGTAAAAATGTTTAATGATTTAGAAGTTTAGTGGGGAGATAAAAATTATAACTTCAAAAAAACAATTCGGACTTCTCGGTGAAAATATTTCATATACAAGAAGCCCAATTTTACACAATCTAATTGGCAAACAAAAAAATATAAATTTTAATTATGAAATTTTTGATATTAGGAAAAAAAAATTAGATAAGTTTATGAATTCAGAAGCACAAAAACTTGATGGATTTAATATCACAATTCCATATAAAGAAAAGGTAATTCCATATTTAGAAAAAATAGATTCTGCAGCCAAAAAAATTGGAGCAATAAATACTATTAAAGTAATTGATGGAAAATTCTATGCTTTCAACACTGACATACTTGGATTTATGAAAACAGTGCAGTCGCAAATTTCTGAATATCAAAAATATTTTCCGGTTTTGATTGGATATGGCGGAGTTTCAAAAGCAGTTATTTTTGGATTAGAAGAACTTGGATTTGAA
>JAYEHX010000037.1:0-4811 GCA_034659735.1 Fidelibacterota bacterium
GTCTTAATGGATGTTGAACTTAAATTTATTAAAAAAAGGGGTAAATTAAAATGATTAATTGTTTCAATCCTTGTCTTAATGGATGTTGAACTTAAATAGCAAATTTTTTGTAAACATCTGATAATAAAAGGTTTATGCTATCTCTTTCATTTATCATATTCACTTTTAAAACCATTTTTTCTTTACTATTTACTCCTTTTTTGCTATATATTTCAGTTATTATACTATTCATAAGTCATTGTTATTTATACCCTTGTTGTCAAAGAACTTTTTATGTGCAAATATTTTTGTAAGTGCAGTCGTTGATTTCTATCTTACTTTTCTAATCTATTTTCAATTAAACGAACTATTTCACTATAATCAGATTTCTCAAATGATATATTGATATATTTTTCTATTTTCTGTAATAACACTCTTAGATTTATATTAAAATAAGACAATTTATCATTTATTTTATTTATGGATACACTATCAAATCCATGAGCACCAATTGATTTATTTCTTAATTCTGTAATGGAAATTAATGGTTTTATAATCTCAAATATAGGATTTTCTTCATCTTTGAATTTTATCAATTTTTCATAGAGTGGAATTCCGGCTTGTGATAGTTGTGCTTTACTACCATTTATCTCATCTAAATCATCTGTAATATTCGGATTTTCTTTACTAATTTTCTTATATGATTTTTCCCACCATTTTCTGAAACTATTTGTCTTTTCATCTAATCTGTAAAGTTTACAAACTTCTTCTAATAATAAATTGTCAGTAAAATTATATAATCTTAATAGTGCATCAACAAATTGGCTCTGTTCTATTTTTATCCTTGCAGAAAAATACATCTCTTCTAATTTTTTTTCACTATTGTTTCTGATATTAGCTATTGATTCACTAAATCGCATAAGATTATTATCAAGATATTCTATCATCATGTTATCAATAATAATTTTTGATTTGTCAAAATTTTGAGATAATCGATTGTATGTATATTTTGATATTCTCTTTATAAAATCATCTGAACTGATATTTGATATTGATGCAAAATAGAAATTCTCTAATAATATTTTAATTTTCTCATTCTCTATCGCTTTTAATAATTTTTGATTAAATGGAACTTGATAAGCATTTCTTTGTATTTTGTCAACATTGTATTGCACAACTTTTTCGCGAAAAATAAAAATTGAAGTTAATAATAACGGAGTATTTATATTTGGCATTCCACCAACCGGCAATATGTAATATTTGTTAACTTTATCACTTTCAAAATCGCTAAATCTATTTTCAAAAAAAGAATAATTGCTCATAAAATTATTAACATTTTTAGATAATAAAATTATTTTGACTTTATAATTTTTTCTCTCTAAATGTAATTTAATTACTCTTGCGAAGTTTATTGTATCACTTTTCTTATAATCTCCATATTCTTGATCTGTTGCAATTAAATAAAATTTGTCAATTTTTATTTTTCTTTTTTTTATATCATCTAAAAATGGTTGAATTATAGGAAGTTCTATTTTATCTTTCAACTTTGAAAAATTAGTTAATAAAAAATCCCCCATTTCTCTGCAACCATCAAATTCTCTATTGATATTTTCCGACAGTTTAATATCTCTATTACCAACTGTTAAAATTGCATAATTCATTTTTCCCTACATTTTTTTTATTTTAATCCAACCAAAACCTGCTTGCCAATTATTTTGATTTTCATAGACCAATCTTGTTACCGGAAATATTGAAGATATCTGTTTGCCTTTTCCACTAACGGACTTCCAACCAAAATTCATTGATACTTTTGTGTTTTTCATTTTATTTCGCAACTCTTCTAATTCCTCTTTTGTTAATGATAACAACACCGTTTTTGCAAGAATTGTCCCGCCTTTTCCAATACAGAAGTATGCTGATTCGTTCTTTGAATTCTTAATATCATCTAAAAGTTCTTCATAAAATATAACCGTCTGTTCCATCTCGTGAATTCCATCAATTTCGTCTAATTCTCGCTCAATAAATCTCTTTGATAAACTATTCATATCTTTAAATATATTCTCAATTGATAAATGATTTATCCAAAAATTTTTATCTAATTCTCTATCTATTCGTCTATTTATATTATCAGTAATTTTTATTTTAAATTCCGTTTCTGAATTTGGTGCTATTCCTTCATAATTAATAGGAACTGATAACTCTTGTTTCTTTAAATGAAAATTATTGCAACAGTAAATGGCATTGGAATTCTTTGGGAAATAACTTGTGTCACTAATTTGCAGAAATTTCAGTATATCGCTAAATGGATTCTTACCAAATATATATCTCTCTTCTGCAGAATAATCTACCTTATTCCTATAATGTTTTGATATAATATTACTAATCATTTCAGGATGTTCGTTCAGATAGGCGAATGCAAAAGCGTTTCTTATAGCACCTTTAATTGTTGAACCCGGAATATAATTTTTCCCACTTGTTGAAATAAATGTATTTATCTCTTTTCCTGTAAAATTACCAATTATTGGAATTTCACTACTTTCTGTGATATCGTCTATTTCAATTTGATGTTTGTTTAAAAAATTTTTTAATGAATATGATTTGCTGGTATGAGATTTTACTTCATTTATATAATATTCCAATATCTCCGGTTTTTGTTCAAATATATTCTCTAATTTTTTATGGTCAATTAGCTTTAACTGATTATCATCGGCAATAAAATCTGAAAGCGAATACAAATTTTTAATTTCGCTATCGCCAATATGAATCGGAGAAATTGCCTCTATCTTTATATTATTCATCTTTCACTCCCATTGGAAAGAGATATGCTCTCCCATATCTATATATTTTATTATCTTTGAATTCTTGCGAAACGATTTTTCCATCAATTATTTTATCAATAACCGCACCTTCTTTCAAAAAGAATATTTTATCTTTTTTATATGTTGAAGCGTAACCATGAGTTATATAACCATCGTCAGTTCCAATATCATAAGATAATATATTTTCTAATTCTTCTTTTTTTGGTATTAGATTAGAGAGAAGTAAGAAAAGTTTTGGATTATCATTACTGTCAAATGGTGCTTCAACTGTATCTATTTTTCTGAAATATCCTTTCCCAAGATGTCTTTTTCCGCCTATTCCTTCATCAATTAGAAGCTGTTTTGTAGCTACCCATTTTTCATTGTCATCTATTGAATCAGGGAAATATAAAAACATCTCAATACTAACAAATTTATTTTTTTTGAAAAAAAGTTTTCTATTTATCAGAGATATTTCCGATTGAGTAAATGGTTTACTGTCTTTATCAAATCGAGGAATATATACTCTGATATTATCCTTTTTCTTATAAAAATCAACTGAAGATAATTTATTAATAATTTCCGGTTTTAGTTCATTTTTCGCAATTAAAAACTCGCCACCAATCAAATCAAAATCTTGTAAAAAATCTACTGAATGATAATATTCCCCGTCTATATTTTTTATGGAATTCCCAAATATTTTCATAGCATTATAAGATAACCAACGAATTTTCTTGATTTTTTTCTTGAATATAATGCCATCTTTGTCATCTTTATTTTGCACTTTAGATAAATATGGCTTTGGGAAAAAGAATATTTCTTTATCATTAATTTTTAGAGCCGGAAATAATGAACCGACACTTCCATTTTCAAATTGTTCAATAAATTCAGGAAATTTTTCATCACCATATAGAGTAACAAAACAGTTTGCCAAAGCTCCGAAAAGTGTCATAGATCTAAACGGTAAATTATCTAAAACGAAACTATTATTTTTGGGCGGATACAATTTGGTAATATTCATTGTTTACCTCATTTTAATTCAGAAATATTTATCTCGTCTATTTTTTTTCCTTCAAGAATGTTTTTCTTATTTTTATGTTCTTTGTAATCGTCTGCGGATTTTTCCGAAATTGTAATATTTTCAAATGCAATTCTTCCATATCCTCTCGTGCCGGAACCACCAATATAATCATCTTCAAGTAGTTGCATTCCCTCAAGCAACATTTTTAAAAGTTCATTGTCAGAATTTTCATAAAATGTAAAAACAAAAGAAAAATCAAATTCAGATTCGGCAGGTACTCTTTCCAACTGTCGAGGTATTGCAGAAGAAGTTAATCGGTCAACAGTGTTTTCCCATTTGCCTTCTGTGTAATCAAGTTCTAATTTTTCAAATTTGCCTGTTTTATTTTTCATCTCTTCCAATATCTCTTCATTCAAATATGCATCCCGAATTATTAATCGTGCTTTCAAATCCGCTTCTTTTGCTACAGAGCCAAAAAGTTTTTGTATATCTCTATTTCCATCTTCTGCATTTTTATCCATTCCGGAATCTACTTTTCCTGTCCGCTGTGTATATTTTGAATATTTCATTTCCATTAAATTTCTCATCTTTCCTTTGATTGATGAACCCGGAATATATGGAACGCCATTTGCATCTTTTATTACATTACTATCTATTCCACCAATATCAAGAGCAGACGAAGAACCTCCAATGTGCATTCCGGATAATAAGCGAATTTTTCCATTAATAAATATTTTTTTAATTAGTTGCATTGTATCCTCCATTAATTTTCGATTTCTTTTTTATAACAAACAATTGCTTCGAAGAATTGTTTAAAACTATCTAATTGATTTGTATCTGAGATTTGTTTTACCATCTTATCAAGATCATTCATAAAAAATTTCGTTTTATTATCTCTACCAGCTTGATACGCAAGTTTTGGTCTTAACATTTTTATATCTTTCGTTGTTTTTGCATTTTGAACATACGAAAATATACTTCTTATTTTAGATGTCGTTATATTTTTTTTAAAG
>JAYEHX010000038.1:0-4797 GCA_034659735.1 Fidelibacterota bacterium
TCAAAAGAACTTTCCGGCGATCCTGTACTTGTTGAGAAAACAATACATGCCTTTGCCCTACTTGGATATCTTGTGCAACTCGAAAATAATTTTGTTTTTAAAGGCGGTACTAGTATTCTTTTACATATTTCCAAAATTAAACGACTCTCCATTGATATTGATATTATTTTTGGTGGCAATATAGAAAATTTTATTTCAGAAATTTCAAAGATTCCGAGGAATACACCGTTCATTAGATTCGAGGAAAATAAGAGAGAACATAAAAGTTTACCAAATCGCCGACATTTTAAATTTTTCTATAACTCTACTCTTTCAAAAAATAAAGAATCTATTCTACTAGATATTGTATTGGAAAATCCTGATTATATTCCATTTATAGAAAATAAAATTATAAAATCCGATTTGTTTGAAATTGAGACAGAACTTTCAGTTAAAATACCAACTGTTGAAGGATTGCTCGGCGATAAGTTGACAGCTTTTGCTCCAAATACTATAGGAATTCCGTTTGAAACACAGAATGGCAATAGTATGGTTATGCAGGTAGTAAAACAACTTTATGATATTGGCGAATTATTTGATATTGCATCGAATTTCACAAATATTCAAAAAGCATTTAAAGCAACTTTTGAAAAAGAAAACAGTTACAGAGATAATCAGTTTACTAAAAAACAGGTATTGAAAGATACAATTGGTACTTGTCATGAGTTGCTTCAAATCCGTCTGAAAGGATATAAAAAAAATAATATTTCTAATTATCTTGAAGATGGAATTAAAAAACTTGACAGCCATCTTCTAAACGATAAATTTAATACAGATTTAAAAGCAAAAATTACCGCTTCAAAAGTATTTTGTATTGCAAATTCGTTATTAAATGAAATGAATTTTAATTTTCCCACAGATAAATATAATAAAGATAAAATTGAATCATTAAAAGAAATTAGTTTGCAAAATCCATATTCTCGACTTAATCGACTTAAACCAATTCTACCTGAAGCTTTTTATTACATTTGGCAAGGGATTTAATTATAGTTAAAAAAAAGAAAAAAGAAGAAAAAAATAATGGCCAAAAATATACAAAAAAATAATTCACAAACTCGCCTCCCGAACGGACAAATAATAATATATCAAACAGAAAGCGGAGAAACAAAACTTGATGTTCGTTTTCAGGACGAAACAGTTTGGCTTACACAGAAATTAATGGCTGAACTATTTCAAACAAGTTCGCAGAATATTACAATGCACCTTAAAAATATTTTTGACGAAGGCGAATTAAATGAAAAAGCAACTTGTAAGGATTTCTTACAAGTTAAAAAAGAAGGTAGCAGAGAAGTAAAAAGAAAACAAAAACTCTATAATCTTGACGCTATTATTTCTGTTGGTTATAGGATAAAGTCCCACATAGCAACCAAGTTTAGACAATGGGCTACAAAGCACATAAAAGAATATATTACCAAAGGATTTAGCTTAAACGACGATAGATTTAAGACAGGTAATTCGATGAATTATTTTAATGAATTGCAAGAGCGTCTTCGTGAAATACGAATTTCTGAACGCTTTTTCTATCAGAAAATAAAAGATATTTATGCAACAAGTATCGACTATAATCCCAAAGATGAAAAAACTCTGATGTTCTTTAAAATTGTTCAAAATAAATTACTTTGGGCAATTAGTGAGCAAACAGCCGCAGAATTGGTTTATCGTAGAGTTGATGCAAGTTTACCACTTTTAGGAATGCAATCTTATGATAAAGATAAAAGTTCAAAAATAAAGAAAAGTGAAATAAGTATCGCTAAAAATTACCTACAAGAAGATGAAATAAAATTGCTTGGTCTAATAGTGGAACAATATCTTGCATTTGCCGAAACTATGGCACTCGAAAATACACCAATGTATATGAAAGATTGGATTTCGAGATTAGATATTATTGTGCAACTCAACGGAAAAGAACTATTAACACACGCTGGAAAAGTAAGTCATCAAATGGCATTAGAAAAGTCAAACGAAGAGTTTACAAAATATAAAAAAACTCAAATACAGATTGAAAAAGAAAATAGTTTAAAAGAGATTGAGCAAGATATAAGTAAGTTGTCGAAGATACTTAAAAAAGGAGACAATGAATAGCCACCACACAGAAAAAAACTAACAATAATTAGTAAATTTAAAATGTAAAATGACTGAAAACACTCAACAAAAATTGCTGAGTGCTTTTTTTTTCTTAGTCGGAGCGACAAGATTTGAACTTGCGACCCCTTGAACCCCATTCAAGTGCGCTACCGGTCTGCGCTACGCCCCGATTTACCATTTTTCAATTCTATAATTTATTCACATTCGATAAATTCGATTAATTAGATGACTCGCCGAGTATCTGAATAATACTTTCCAAATTATTCTGAATTTTACCGAGCAAAATATCTACAGATTTATCCGAAGCAACATTATTTTCCTTACCAAATTGCAATTGCAAATCATCATTTTTTTTCTCTTTTTCCGAAGTGAATTTATTTAATTCTTCCTTAAATGTTCCTTCCTTTTTATACTTATCAATAGTTTCTATCACTTCCATTGATGTCAATTTTTCATCATATAATAATTTTTTAAGCAACTTAATAAACTTTATATCTTTCTCTTTATAAATTCGATTTCCTGAACTATTTTTCCCGGGCTTTAATTCATTAAATTCAGTTTCCCAATAACGAATAACATACTTTCTTAAATCGGTTATTATAGCAACTTCGCTAATAGAATAATACAATTTTTTTATTTTACTTTGGAAATCCATTTTAAATCCTCTTAATTTATCGTTTTAAGAATAACACATAAGTAACGATTATACAAGGATATTCAGCATTACTTTTAAAGTGTTTGTTGAAAATATTACTCATCATTTCACATCTATTTTCAATGAATCATTTAATTTCAAACTGTCATTTTGCGAATTAAATAAAGTGTCATTTTCAATAAATTCATTTATTCCACTATCGCCATTATTGTCAAAATTTATATTGTTAGAATCACTTATTCCCTTGTATAAAACAAAAAGCGAATCTTGTTTTATAGAAATTTTATTCACATCATTTTCAATTATATTTATATCTCTTGTAATATCTGATTTTACTCTATTAGTGGAATACCTGATAATATCAATCACAGATTTTTCAACCAAAGTAAGGTCTAATACCATTAAATCAAATTCATATTTAAGTCGATTATATTTATAAAATAAACTATCAATACTCTCATCAAAATATTCATTTTTATAATTTACAAAACCGGCTGTTTTTGAATTCGAACCACCTTTGCCTTTCAAATCATTATTGAAAATATATGCTTCTAATTGTTGAAAATTTCTGTGCATAGAATTTACTTTTTTAAGAATAGTATTTATGTTATAACTTTTTCTTGTTTTAATACTATTAATTTCATTCTTTAATAAATCATATCTTTTTGTTAGATTAGTAAGCAATAATAGATTTTTGTCATAACCGGATTGCAAACTATCTATCTTTATTTGCATTTCTATAACATCTTTAGACAATTCTGTATTTTGTTCATTTAATTGGTCGATTATCTTTTGAGTATTTTTCTCAGTCTTTTTTTCTGTTTTCCTATTGCTTATTTTTATCTGCTCATCAACATAACTTTTACTTGAAATAGAACAACCAATTAGAAAAATCATTAAAATAAAAAGAACTATTTGTATAATATTTTTATTCATCTATATTTATTTCCTCGATGAAATTTCTATCATTTTATCCAATGATATTTTTGCATATTTTTTCACTTCGTCTTCAACCACTACCTGATTAATCACTTTTCCATTATCTAAATTCTCTAAAACTTTCAATAATTTCTCCGGCGTATTCTTCGACATTGTCACACACTGATATCCAACTTCCGATAAAGAGACAACCTTTTTATTCGGAAATAATTCTTGCAGTCGCTTTACCAAATGATGTTCAGTTCCAACTCCCCATATTGTTCCATCGGCAGAATCTTCAATCGTTTGAATTATCTGACCTGTACTTCCGGCATAATCGGAATTTTTTATCACTTCATAATTACATTCAGGATGAGAAATTATTTTAATCTCCGGATATTTTTCTCTCAATTTTTTAATATCAGAAACAGAAAATCTTTTATGCACACTACAATATCCGTCCCATAAAATTACCTTCGCATTTATGATTTTTTTTTTAGAATTTCCGCCATACTTTTCGTTTCGTTTCCATAAAATTATTTCATCATTATCAATTCCCTTTTGCATTGCAGTATTTCCACCAAGATATTGATCCGGAAAGAAAAAGATTTTTTCACCCTGTTCCATAGCCCAATCAAATATCATTGAAGCATTAGAACTCGTGCAAACCGAACCGCCATTTTTCCCAACAAACGATTTCAATTTAGCTGTAGAATTTATGTAAGTAATAGGAATAATTTTTTCGTTTATTATAGAATTTATCTCTTTCCAAGCACTCTCCACATTTTCCAATGAAGCAAAATCTGCAAGCGAACAACCGGCAGTCACATCGGGAATAATAACTTTTTGGAAATCACTGCTAACAACATCCGCACTTTCAGCCATAAATTCCACACCACAAAAAACGATAAATTCCTTATCATCTCTCTTCGTTGCCTCTTTCGCTAATTTGAATGAATCGCCACGAATATCAGCAAATTGAATAACATCATCTCTCTCATAATGATGTCCTAAAATTATAACTCTATCAGATAATTTCTCTTTCAATTCTGCAATTCTATCTAATATATAACTATCAGCTTTTAAATCCTTAAACTGCT
>JAYEHX010000039.1:0-4766 GCA_034659735.1 Fidelibacterota bacterium
CACCAATTTCTCCGGACAACCTCTGAAATAATTCTAAATTTCTGATTGTGAATTGGTCTAATCCTACATAATTTTCAATATTTAATTTTCTTATTGAAGTGATATGCGAAAGTTGTTTTTGAAAATTTTCGTTAACATAATGAAAAATCGCTCCGACAGTTTTTATAACATTTGTCTGATTTTCAATTCCCAATCCCTTCAATGTTGTGATTTGAAAATGACTATTTATCAACTCTTCAGAATATGTAATATCATAAATCCACTCGGGAAGTTTCGTAATTAATCCTCTATATTTTGGAAATATTTTCTTAACTCTATCTCGGTCATTTTCATTTATTAATAACTCTGAAGTAGGATTAGATTTGAATAAGTCAATGATTTTTTTTTCGTCACTTTCCACAACACTAAATTCGCCTGTGGAAATATCGATATATGCAAAAGCGATTTTAGATTCGTCAAAAACAATCGCTCCGAGATAATTATTCTCTGTAGAATTTAAAAACTTATCATTGACCGTCACACCCGGAGTAACAATTTCAGTTATGTCTCGCTTCACAATTCCTTTCGCTTTTTTTGGGTCTTCAATCTGTTCACAAATTGCAACTTTTAAACCTGCGGAAAGTAATTTGTGCAAATATGTATCCAAAGCATGATATGGAAATCCGGCAAGTGGTGTGCTTGTAGAATCTGTTTTTCCGCGACTCGTTAAAGTTATATTCAAAACCTTGCTGACTATTTTTGCATCCGAATTGAATGTCTCATAAAAATCACCCATTCTAAAAAGCATTACCTTGTCCGGATGTTTCGCTTTCATACTCTGATATTGTCGCATTAATGGTGTTAATTTATCTTTTTCCATAGTTAAATTTAATTAATTTTTTGAGAATATAAAATAAAAAACTTTGGAGAATTCCGCCAGATTATATAGTTGGGAAGAATAAAATGAACAAAAAAATGCCATATCTTGAAGATATGGCATTTCTGAATTTATGCAAGTTAATTATTTTAACTTTTCTGTTGGGACATTCTCAATCTGCTTTTTTTCTCTTTTCCTATTATTAAAAATATTATAATAGAGTGTTGCAGTTCCAAGAAAAATCCAAATCAACCATACAATTCCTCGCACAAATGGAATATGAATCAATATGTGAACTATTGCTAATCCGGAAATAAAAGGCAATAACCATTTATTAAATTGTGGAAATTTTTCTGCAAGTAGGTTGCCAAGAAAATTAGCAAGCACAAATTGTCCCATAAAAATAAACAATCCATAAATCACATAATAAATAAATGAGAATGGAATTGTGATAATCAAAATCATAGAAATCAATGCGACAATTGGGCCGGCAAGTAGATACAAAAGTCCCCAAGCTAAAACTTGTCCGGGTTTATTTTTCAATGTAGAACCGGTTTTTTTGAAAGAAGTTGGAAAAATATAAAACCAAATTATACCAAAAATCAAACTTACAAAAAAGAATTTCAAATATTTTAAAAAATCATAATCATTATCCGTATGAAATTTTTTAAAGTCGGAATGTCCTCTTATTGTAATAGAATCCGTTTTCCAATCTTCATCATTATGTTCTAAATTACCCGAAATTGTAGCCATGTCATTTATATCCAAATTCCCTGTTTTAATTTCAGCATCTCCGCTAATTATTCCATTTATTGTTACGAATTCCGCTTCAATTTCTACATCGCCTGAAATCGTTCCATCAATATAGACCTTTCCGCCTTTTGCATTCAAATCGCCATAACAGACGGCCGATGAATCAATTACGATTATTCCACCATAAGCATTAATATCCTTATGTACATCTCCGGAAACAACAATATTTCCACAAAATGCATTCAAATCTTCTTCAACTGTTCCGTTAAGAGTAAAATCTCCACAAAATACATAAAGATCTTCATTTACTCTTCCGTTAACAACTGCATCGCCACTAAAAATATAGCAACTTTTATCAACATCACCATTGACAATAACATCTCCACCCATCAAAAACAGATCATCATCAGAATCATTATTAAAATTTATTTTTGAACTTGCTTCTCCATGAATAGCAAAAATCTGACCTACCAATAATAAAACTACAATTGTTAAATAAAATATTTTTCTCATTTTTCCTCCTTGACATTGTATGCCATTTTTAAATCTATGACAACTCTTTTTTCAATATTGTTGTCAAATTTAATAAAAAAAAATAATAATTCTAATTAATAACTCCAAATATTTAAGAAATCTTTTTATATTTGTCTATAAATTATTTTAACAAAAGGAGACAAGAATGAAATTCCAAATTAGAAAAGCAGATGAAAACGATTTTGCATCAATATTATCTTTAATTAAAGAGTTAGCATTATTTGAGAAAGCTCCGGAAAAAGTGACAAATTCTCTTGAACAGATGAAAAAGGAAAAAGATTTATTCCGATGTTTTGTTGTAGAGAATGAAAATAATGAAATAATTGGAATGGCCCTATACTTTTTTGCATACTACACTTGGGTTGGAAAATCGCTCTATTTAGATGACTTATATGTAAAAAAAGAGTATCGTGGAAATCAAATTGGAACAGAATTATTAAAAAAGATATTCAAAGTTGCGAAAAGTGAAAACTGCAAAAGAGTGCGCTGGCAAGTATTAAATTGGAATAAACCGGCAATAGACATGTATAAAAAATCTAATGCAATAATTGATAACGAATGGAGCAATTGCGACTATGGTTTAGATGAAATACGGAATTTTGAAGTGTGATAAACCTACTCTAAAAGATCGAATGCAAAAAAATTTGTTTTTGGAATAAGATACTTTTTTAAAAATCAGTATATAATCTTATTGTTTCACATCTTTGTTTTCAAAAGTAAAAGTGCTCACAACAATTATCACGATAAATGCTAAAATGAAACTAGCAAATCTTACTGTTACAAAATTATCCAGTACGGCAATATTTTTCCAAATTACAGTAGAAAATGCACCGGTTAACATCCCTGAAATTGCCCCTGCTTTTGTTATTTTTTTCCAATATAGTATCAGTAATAAAACCGGACCGAAACTTGCACCCAATCCAGCCCAAGCATACGAAACCATTTCAAAAACTAATTCTGAAGATTTATAGGCAAAAATGAAGGCGATAATTCCAATAATAATTGTTGCAATTCTACTTATCAAAAGCATCCTTTCCGGCGATGCTTTTTTCTTCCCAACCTTATGATATAGATCTTCACTAATTGCAGAAGTCGTAACAAGTAATTGAGAATCTG
This sequence comes from Fidelibacterota bacterium, assembly GCA_034659735.1. Taxonomy (GTDB): domain Bacteria; phylum Fidelibacterota; class Fidelibacteria; order Fidelibacterales; family Fidelibacteraceae; genus TCS52. The sequence goes on from JAYEHX010000039.1 coordinate 3,260, forward strand.
CTGTTGACATCATAGCTGCAATTGCTCCGGAAATCAATATTCCGGCAAACCAAGTTGGCAAAAGAGCCATCGCCATAAAAGGCATGAGTTTTTCTGGATCGCTAAATTGTTCGGCACCATATAATTTCAATCCGATTATTCCCAAAAAAAATGCACCGAAAAAAGCAGGAATCGCCCAAGAAAATGCAATTCTCCTACCGATTTTTAATTGTGACGATTTATTTATTGCCATATATCTTATTAATAAATGTGGCTGACCTGTATATCCAAGCCCCCAACTCAATCCACCGATAATTCCTAAAATTGCATAAATTCCAACTCTATTCCCAACAAATGACCGAAGCCCAATATCCAAAGAATGTATTTCGCTTGGATCAATATTTTGCAATTCAATAAATCCTACAATCGGTAAAATCACAAGAGTTGCAAACATGATAATCGCCTGCACAACATCAGTCCAAACAACAGCGAAAAATCCACCAAGTAATGTATAAATCAAAATAATTCCTGCTCCGATAAACATCCCTTGCAATTGTGTAATTCCAAATGTCACATTCAACACTTTTCCCGCTCCGCTAAATTGGGCAGCAACATAAAATGAAAAGAAAAAAGTAATAATAAGTGATGAAATTATTCTAATAGAATTTCCATTATCTCCAAAATAATTTGAAAACAAATCAGGTAAAGTTAGAGAATTATATTCCCCCGCAAGATTTCTTAGTGGAATTGCAATGAAAAGCCAAGCAAAAAATATTCCGAGCAAACATCCAACCACGGCCCAAATTTCAAAATATCCGGCTGTTAAAACGGCACCCGGCAATCCAATCAAAAGCCAAGCCGATTCACCACTCGCTCGTTCAGATAAGGATAAAGCCCAAGCACCAATTTTTCTATCTGCCAATAAATAATCAGAATGTGTTTTATTTCTGCTGAATGCCTTATATCCAACAAATAATACAACAAGCAGATAAATAACTAATCCGATTGTAATTGAATTCATTTTTTCCCCTCATATTATTCTGTATAAATTTAGAATAATATTTTGACTTATTCAAATTGTTTTTTAAATTGTTACTATATTTCGGAAAATCTTTTACTCTCATAAAAAACTATTATCGTTTTTCTCTCCGCAAAAAAAAATAATATTTTATTTTAATTTGATTTTATTCTTATTTTGAGTAAATTTATAATTATTAAAAAAACAAAGTAAAAGTAACTAATAATATGAAACTTAAAATAACTGAATTACTACACGATAAAAAATTAGAAAAAACAATAAAAAATATTGGCAAAATCGCTGAAGACAATAAAATAGCGGTTTACATTGTCGGTGGTGTAGTTCGTGATGCTTTATTGAATAGACCAATAACCGATTTAGATATTGTAGTTATTGGAGATGGAATAAAATTTGCAGAATTAGTAGCCAAACATTTTAAAATAAAAACAATAATAAAATACGGTAAATTTGGCACAGCAATGATTCCGATGAAAAACTTGACTTTAGAAC
>JAYEHX010000040.1:0-2134 GCA_034659735.1 Fidelibacterota bacterium
CGATTGGAAAGTTAGAGGTGGAAAAGAGGAATTCGGCGATTGGAAAAACGATTCGAAAGACACTTGGGAAATAACTATGTAATTTTTTAAGAGGTTTAAGAAGGTTAGAAGGTTAGAAGGTTAGGGAAAAATATTCAAACAAAAAAAGAAAAATTTAATGTTAAAAAAATTAGAAAAATTAAAAGAAAAATATGATGAGTTAATTCAGGAATTGAGTAAGCCGGAAGTGGTGCAGAATCATGATAAATTTGTAGAAATTTCTCGTGAGCAGAAAAATCTTGAGCCGATTGTTATTTTATATAAAGAATATAAAGCATTAATGACGAATATTGTAGATGATGAAAATGTCTTAAAAGGTAAAGATAAAGAGCTGAAGGAAATTGTGAAAGAAGAGTTAGATGACTTGTATTCTCAAAAAGAAAAGTTAGATGAAAAGGTAAAAATTGAACTGATTCCCAAAGATCCTAACGATGATAAAAACACAATTGTAGAAATTCGTGGTGGTGCAGGTGGAGATGAGGCGGCTCTTTTTGCGGCGGATCTTTTTCGAATGTATTCCAGATATTCAGAGAGACAAAAATGGAAAATAGGCGTTCTATCTTCAAGCGAAGTTGGTGTTGGCGGATTTAAGGAAATTACATTTTTGATAAAGGGCGATGGTGCTTATGGTCAGTTGAAATACGAATCCGGAGTTCATCGAGTTCAGCGAGTGCCGGAAACAGAAACTCAGGGAAGAATTCATACTTCAGCATCGTCGGTTGCAATTTTGCCCGAAGCGGATAAGGTGGAGGTTGATATTCAGGATAAGGATATTCGCATAGATACTTTTAGAGCATCGGGAGCCGGCGGACAGCATGTAAATAAAACAGAATCGGCAATTAGAATTACACATATTCCAACCGGAGTTGTCGTTTCGTGTCAAGATGAAAGTTCGCAACATAAAAATAAAGCAAAAGCGTTGATGATTTTGTCGAGTAGAGTTTTGCAAGAAAAGATTGATAAACAGAAACTCGAAAGGGACAAAGATAGAAAATCGCAAATTTCCACAGGCGACAGAAGTGCAAAAATTAGAACTTATAATTTCCCGCAAGGTCGTGTGACAGATCATAGAATTAATTTTACAACTCACCAACTTCAAAGTATTATGGATGGCGATATTTATGAAATTATTGAACAGTTAAAGATTGCGGATAATTTAGAAAAATTACAAAATATATAAATTTGTTTAGAAGGTTAGTGGTTTAGAAGTTTAGGAACGGCGACCGACAAAATAAGATGAATATAAATGACACAGAATAAAAAAGTTTGGAAGATTGTTGATATAATAAAATGGTCAACGGATTATCTTATCAATAAAAAAATTGATGATGCGAAAGTTGCTATTGAGTGGATGTTGACAGATGTTTTGAAATGTTCGCGAATGGAATTATATCTGAATTTCAATCAGCCGTTAACCGGTGAAGAGTTGAAAAAGTTCAAATCTTATCTTTTGAAATGTGCAAATCACGAGCCGGTGCAACAAATTATTGGGAAGATGAATTTTTACGGATTTGATTTTGCTGTGGATAATACTGTGTTGGTTCCACGACCCGAAACGGAAATATTGGTTGAAAAAGTCATTGAGAAATGCAAAAGTAATTCTAAACAGATTTTGAAAATTTTAGACATTGGTTCGGGGAGCGGTGCGATTGCAATTGCTCTTGCGAAACATTTACCAAATGCAAAAGTCGATGCATTGGAATATTCAAAAGACGCAATTGAGATACTGAAAAAAAATATCAATTTTCATAATTTGGCAAGAAGAATTTCTGTCATAAATGAGGATGTTTTCAAATATTTTCCAAAAGAAAAATTTGATATAATTGTTAGTAATCCGCCATATATTTCAAAAGACGAATTTCCAAAATTAGATAAAAATGTCAAATATTATGAACCGCCAATGGCTCTGACCGATAATGATGACGGCTTTAAATTTTATAGATTTTATGCAGAAAATTTTCATAACTGGTTAGAAAAAAATGGTCTGTTTGCTTTGGAAATCGGGAATGGACAGAGAGAGAAGCTTGAGAAGATTTTTAGGGAATATGGAAATTTGGAGTTTGTGAAAGATTATCAGAATGATGATAGGGTTTTG
>JAYEHX010000040.1:2234-4759 GCA_034659735.1 Fidelibacterota bacterium
ATTACGATATTGAAAGGCAATCCTTTTCGTAATTGCACTTGGTGAAAAAATAAGTTAATTGCTTCTGTTGTAGTCAAGCCGAGATTTTTAAATAAATATTCTACATCTTTTTTTAGTTTTGGTTCGACTTTTGCTTTTACGGTTTTTTTAATCATTTTTATTTACCTATATTCTTAATCATATATTACAACACAATATTACAAAAAATAATTATTAATTACAAATATAATTTTGGGAAGTATAATTTTGTTTTTGATAATTGATAAAATAAAATTATATTTGGAACAGTTGGAAACATTAATATTGAATTTACAAATCGGAAAATTTAAATTGTTAGAGTAAAATGCTAAACAATCAAATACATAAAAAGTGGATGCGATATGCATATCTTGAAGCGATGAAAGCTTATGACCAAAAGGAAATTCCTGTTGGTGCTGTGGTAGTTTATGAGAATAAAATAATTGGCAAGGGATACAACCTTGTTGAGACACTCAACGATGCGACGGCACATGCAGAGATAATTGCAATCACTTCCGCTTCTGAATATATGAGGGATTGGCGACTTGAAAATTGTTTGCTGTATGTGACTTTAGAACCGTGTATAATGTGTACCGGAGCAATAATAAATTCTCGTATCAAAAAAGTAATTTATGGTGTAGGTGATAATAAAGCAGGTGGTTGTGATTCGCTTTATCATCTTGGAGAAGACGGCCGACTTAATCATAATTTTGAATTACTGTCGGGTGTGATGGAAGATGAGATTCGGGAATTGATGGATGGATTTTTTAGAGAGATGAGAAAAAGTTAATTAAAGAATCTTTTTGCATTTCCAAATATTTATTATTACATTTTAAGTAAGTTAGGAAAGATAGAATAAATAAAATAAAGAATTCAATATAAATCATACAAACCGGAATAATATTGTAATAATATTCATAAAAAATGGGATAATATTGTAATAATGTTTGTAAAAAATGGGATAATATTATAGTAATTTTTGCAATTATTGGAATAATATTGGAATATTGTTTGCAAATACGGAAATAGTGTTATAAATTACTTATTATGAAGACACGATTTTTATTAAATGAATTGATAGAACATAGCAAAAAAAAAGAAATTACTCTTTTGCTTGGTGCTCGTCAAACCGGGAAAACAACTCTATTAAAACAACTGCAAAAAAGATTAAGTAGCGAATATAATGTATTTATAACGCTTGAAGATAAAACCTATTTGAAGGCATTTAATCAGCATCCAAAAAATTTATTACAATTTATACCGCCTCTTGTTAAGAATAAGAAAAATTATATATTGATTGATGAAATTCAATATCTTGATGACCCAAGTAATTTTTTGAAATTACTTTATGATGAATATGGAGAACAAATTAAATTGATTGTTAGCGGTTCGTCTGGGTTTTACATAGATAAAAAATTTACCGATTCCTTAGCAGGAAGGAAAAGAATATTCGAATTATCAACAATGGGATTTAAAGAATTCCTTTATTTTAAAGGATATGAAAATTTTTCGAACTATGCTCATTCTGATCATTTACCCAAAATGTATTTAAAAGAATTACAGTTTTTGTTAACAGAATATATAATTTATGGTGGTTATCCTCTGGTTGTATTGCAAGATTTGGTAGATGAGAAAAAACAGGTCTTAAAAGAATTGGCAACTTCTTACATTAAAAAAGATGTGCTGGATGCTTCCGTTCGCTATCAAGATATTTATTTTAAGTTAATGAAAATCGCTTCAGCACAGATTGGCAGTTTATTTAATTTAAATACAATAAGTAAAAATCTGAAAATTAATATCAAAACAGTAGAATCATATTTGTTCGTGATGCAAAAATCATTTCATATTTCGTTAGTCAAACCATTTTATAAAAATAATAATGCAGAATTGCGAAAAATGAAAAAGATATATTTTAATGATTTAGGATTAAGAAATTATTTTATAAATGATTTTAATCCGTTGCTTATTCGTGCCGATCGTGGTAATCTACTTGAAAATTATTTATATTTATTTTTCTGTTCTCATTATGAACGAGACAATATTTACTATTGGCGAACACAAAAAAAACAAGAAGTTGATTTTGTTATAGAAGAAAGTAAAGCTTATGAAGTAAAGTTTTCAGATAGTTCTTTAAAAAAATCCAAATATACTTTATTTAAAAATACTTATCCGAAGATACCTTTAAAGTTTATTTCTTTTGATAATGTTTTAGAGTTAAATCTACCAGTTAGTTAAATTAATAAATTTACATTTTTGAAATTTGATTTTGGGAAAGAAAAAGAAAGGAAAATATATAATGAAAAAATTAAAGAAAATACCTAAATTCAAAAACGAAGATATAGAGAGAAAATTTTGGTCAGATTTCGATTCTACAAAATTCGTAGATTGGAAAAAATCAAAAGAATTTATTTTACCAAATTTGAAACCATCAACCAAAAGTATATCAATTAGATTACCTGAATCTATGTTAGATGAAATAAAAACAATAGCAAATAAAAAAGATGTCC
>JAYEHX010000041.1:0-17684 GCA_034659735.1 Fidelibacterota bacterium
TTAAAATCATTTTTTCCTCCATTAAATTAATTTCTTAATTAACTTCTGCAACTACCAATATTTTACAATTTTTTTTAATTATATGCAACAAATATATTGTTTAAATTAACGAGTATTATAAAAACATTTTCTACTTGCCCGACTTATGCAGGCGGGCGTCTCAGTCGTGTCCCAAACTTTATTCTTTCCTCCGTGTCTCTGCGTCTCCGCGGTAAAGCATCTTTATTCTATTCTCCGCTTGCCCGACTTATGCAGGCGGGCGTCTCAGCGTCTCTGCGGTCAAGTAACTTTATTCTATCCTCTGCGTCTCAGCGTCTCCGCGGTAAAGTTTTCTCATCCAACCCAAATAGGATTAGTAATTGCGATTTTTATTTTTTTATTTTTCCCACTCTTTATCTCTGCACGAATATAGCCGTTTCCGGAATTTTGCAAATTGAGTGTATGAGAATAATTGAAGTCATTTATGTTTTTTTCAAATATAATTTCTTCTTTTTGTTTTGCCAAATCACCAAAATATATTTTTAAATTTTCTATTTTTCCAAATTCATTATTGGATAAACATTGAGTTTTTATTTCTAAGTTTTTGCCATTTGCTGTTTCGCCCAATTCAAAAATTTCACCAAATTCATTTATAATTTTCAGATCAATACTGAAACTATTTGTGATAAAACATTTGCCGTTTTTTAAGGATTTTAAAATATCGCTTTTACTATTTTTGGAGATTATTCCGGTGCGATGTTTCCCGAGAAGTTGCGAATCTTTTTCATTCAATGAAATCATCGGAGCTTTTATTTGTCTAAAGTTATTGAAGTTTCCGTGTGAATCATTGCCTGCATATATAAACAATTTTTCCCCTTTGAGAAGTTGTTTAGTCCATAATTTTATACTTTTGCCCAATCGTTTATTCACTACACCATTCATTATTTGAAATCCATTTAATGGCTTCTCTTGACTGAAAGACCAAGCTCCTCTTCGTAGTAAAAATTTTTGGAATATTGGAACTTTTTCATTTGGATGTGCAGAAATTAATAATGAATTTTTGTCTGCTGTTTCTATGATTTTTTTACAAAGATGTGTAGGTTTATTTTTGAACCATTTTTCGGCACTATCACCATTTCCTGCTATAAATTTTTCATCATTAATTACAAGAAAATGAACATTTTGATTTTTTTTATTTCCACAACTTACCTCTTCGCCAAATAAAATAGATAAATTTTCTGTAGAATATTTTTCAGAATCTTTTTTTAAATTTTTCCATCTTGTCAGGTTTTTATCCGGTTTATAATATTCGCCCATTTCGTCATCAAGGTCGTAAGAGTGATCCGTAACCGCAATATTATTCAATCCAATTGCCTGTGCCGTTTTTGCAATTGCCTCAATCGGTGCACCGAATTCCACTTGATCGTGAGTAAAAAAAGAGTGGATATGCAAGTCGCTCCAAAGGAATTTATTTGAAAGTGGAAAGTTCTCAGATGCGATAAAAATTTCCAATGGCGAATGTGAAGTTTGTTTAAAATTGTGTGTAATCGCAGTTTTTATTTTTCCATTTATTTCATATTTTATTTTTGGAGTAATCGTAATTTTTTGATTTATGTATTTTGATAATTTGTCAGAATTTATTGAAATGATTTTGTAAAATAATAATTTATTAATTGGAATGTTTTCTTTGAATTCAAAAAGTAATTCATCATTTGGACCAAGAATTTTAATCTCTTTTATATCAATTGGAAATAAATGTGCATCTTTAATAATCAATGAAATCGGTAGAGATTGATTTGGCGATAAACGATACGGTGCATCAAAAATTATTTCTGGCTCATTCATATTGTATAAACTAAATGAATATTTAAATTTATAATGAATTTCCGCATAATTGAATGTCACTTTTGTTAAAAATTTATTAATTATATTCTCTAATATTCTCATATTATAAGATATGAAAATTTTTCTTTTATTAATAATTTTATTTTATGAAAAATTTTCATAATTTATTGGTATGAAATAAATGGAGAAAATAAATGGGAAAAATATACGATGCACCTTTTGGACTACTATTTTATGCGATTACAGTAAGTAACAAAAAATTATTTAAGGAAATAGAAAACATACTAATAAAAAAATATGGTGATATTTTATTAGAAACAGAAGCCATAAATTTTAGCTCAAAAACAGATTACTATGAGGCAGAGATGGGGGAATGTTTATGGAAAAAATACTATACTTTTAGAAATATTATTACTTCAGAAAAGATTTATAATTTAAAAATCGAATCAAATAATTTGGAAAATCATTCCAAATTATTAGGAAAAAGAACTATCAATCTTGACCCGGGATTTATCACTTTATTTAATTTTTCACTATTGACAACAAAAGGTTATTCGCACAGAATATATTTAGAAAAAGGAATATATTCAGAAATTACACTTATTTATAAAGGGAAAAAATATACAGATTTACCGTGGACATATCCAGATTATAAATCAAAATTCGTGTTGCAATTATTAGAAAATTCACGATTATTTCTAAAAAATAAGTTATAAAAAAAACAGCGAATTAAAAAATCCGCTGTAAATATTTTTTTTAAATATTTATTTATTAGATGTAAAAATTCAATCCAATTACAAGCATACTTGGAGCAGGATTATTTATTCCTGCATCAATTTCAAATAATAAAGAGAAGTTTTTTCTCATACCAATTTCAGCTCCAAAAAACCACCACAATGGAAAGGTTGTGTCATTTTGACCAAAATTTATATCTGCGTCAAGACCTGTGTATAGATTAACAGCTCGAAGTGGAAATGAAACATTCAATGTTCCATCTAATCCAACATCATTTTGAATGTGTGCACCGGCGGATAGTGATAGTGTTGGTTTTCCACTAACTAAAGTTTTCTCAATATTTGCACCAAAATATGTTCCGTTACCCAATCCCAATTTTGCTTCTAAATCCCATCCACGAGCTATACCATAACCGGCTCCCAAAAATAAACCAAAGTCCGGGGCAGTATAAATTATTGGATCAATCCCAATACTCCATCTTCCGGGTTTCATTGTTCCAGCGGTATTTGAAACTTGAGCATTCAAAACACCACCGAATAACATTAATGCTAACAAAATTACTACAATTACTTTTTTCATTATTTCTCCTTTTTTGTTTCTTAAATATAAGTGTTAAAAAAATAGTAAGCAACTATTTTTTTTTGAATAATATTCCCAATGGAACGCCATTAAAATTAAATTTTTCTCTTAATTTATTTTCCAAAAATCTTTTGTATTTAACTGTAATCAATTCAGGTGCATTACAAAAGAAAGCAAAAAGCGGTGGATTGGTTTTTAGTTGAGTAATATATTTTATTTTTATATTTTTTCCTTTTATAGAGTGAGGTGGAGTCCTTTTTATAATATCGCCAATTACTTTATTCAGTATATTTGTTTTGATTTCAATTTTTTTTCGATCTTGCAAAAGCAATGCTTCGTTTAACACTTTTAGTAAATTATGTCTATCAATTGCAGAAGTAAAAAATATCGGATAGTGTTTTAGAAATGGATATTTCGCAATAGATAATGCTAAAACTTCATCGGCTGTATATTCGTCTTTTTCTACTAAATCCCATTTATTAAATACTACAATCAGCCCCTTGCGATTTTCTATTATTAGGTTTATCAAGTTAATATCTTGTCTTACAAATCCCTTATTTATATCAATAATAAAAATACAAATATCACTTTTGCTAATCGCTCTCTGTGTACGAACGAAACTAAAATATTCCAAAGAATCTGTTATCTTCGATTTTCTTCTCAAGCCGGCTGTATCGATGATATTTATCTTTTTTTTGTTATAGACAAATTGACTATCTATGCTATCTCTTGTTGTGCCGGGAATATCGGTCACAATATGTCTATCAGTTCCTAAGAATGAATTTGCGAAGGTGGATTTTCCTGCATTTGGCATACCGAGAAGTGAAAGGTTAAGAAAATATTTTTTCTTTTTTTGAGTATTCTTCGGCAATAAATTGACAATCTCGTCTAATAAATCACCTGAATTTCTTCCGGAAATCGCACTTACATTAAATGCTTCTCCCAGACCCAGAGAATAAAATTCATGCTTATTATTTTCCAATGAATAGTTGTCAACTTTATTGGCAACTAATAAAATTGGTTTGCCACTTTTTTTCAAAATTCGAGCAATTTCCATATCGTTATTTGTGATTCCCGCTGTAGCATCTACAATAAATAAAATCAAGTCCGCCTCTTCTGATGCAATAAGTGCCTGTTTTTTTACATTTTTGTCTATCATATCTTTTGGATGGAGCATGATTCCGCCGGTATCAATAATTGTGAAACTCTGCCCATTCCAAGATGCTTCGGAATAAACCCTATCGCGAGTGACTCCCTCTATTTCGTGAACAATTGCTTTTTTTTCTTTCAAGAAGCGATTGAATAATGTGGATTTCCCAACATTTGGTCTTCCTACGATTGCGACTACATTTGACATATTTTTTATGTTTCCTTTTTATTTTTCAGAGAATATCTTTTTCCAATATTCTATATCTTTCGAATTTAGTTCTTCGTTTTTTTGAGTATTATTTTTCTTTGTTGATATATGGTTTTGTAAATATTTTTCAACAAATATTTTGCTTGGCATAACTTTTAATCCACCCTGACGGACATATTTTTTTATAGATATATCAGAAGAGACAACAGTCACTTTTTTTTGTTCATATTTCTCTGATAATTGCTTAATCACACCATCGGCTTTTTGTCCGGTAGAAGAAGAATATATAATTTGCAAATTTTTATTTTTATATGTTTGAGAATAACTTTTACCATCGAATACAATTATTACTTTATTGTTTTTACTTATTGTCGTATTTGAAATTTTTCTAATAAAATCATTTCTGACATTTTCGTGCTCGGAGAAATTAATTTCATCATACAATTTAAACATAATATTATGTGCATCTAAAATATAAATCATTTAAGTCGCTTTTTTTTAATCAATTCAATTTCGTAATTATTCTTTTTTATCTTTTTAATAATATTTTCTTCGCTATTATTTAAACGATTATAAATTATAGTTATATTGAAAGAATCAACAGAAATAATAACAGAATTTACACCATCCATTTTTATTATTGAATTTATTAGCGAATCAATTTTTGTCGATGTATCAGTTTTTTTTAGAGTTATTTCAAGTTCATTTTGAATGGAACCGCAACTAATGATTGTTATTAGAGTGATAAATAATAATAGTTTTTTCATATGAATTCTTTTTTTATATTTAATAATTGTATTAATTTATAGAGATTCTAAACCAAATAAAATAGAAATGCAAAAAAATGACTGATACTTCCGCCAAGAACAAAGAGGTGCCAAATGGAATGGTTGTATGGCATCTTTTCCCAAACAAAAAATATTATACCAAGTGTGTAAGACAACCCACCAATTAACATCCACATAAAAAACATAAACGGAACTTGAGCAATTAGTGGTTTAATAGCGAACACAATTATCCAACCCATAAGCAAATAAGTCACAACAGATAATGCCCAAAATTTATGAAAAAAGACAAATTGTTTTACAACTCCGAGAATTGCTAATCCCCAAATTATTCCGAATATTGTCCAGCCAAAAGGTCCTCGCAGAACGGTTAATGTGACCGGAGTATATGTTCCGGCAATCAATAAATAGATGGAAGCATAATCGAATAATCTAAAAAATTTTTTCACTTTTTTATTTGTAAAACTGTGATACAAAGTTGAAAATAAATATAGCATTATCATTGTCGCACCATAAACACTGAAACTTACAATTTGCCAAGCATCTCCTCGTTTACTGGCAAATACTACCAAGAGAACTAATCCTGCAATACTTAATGCAATTCCGATTCCGTGAGTTATTCCGTTTGCAATTTCTTCGCCAGTTGTTTGATTTGGTAATGGTATTTTTTTAGTCATTTATTTCCCCTATATTATTTTATTTGAATCTGTCAATAAATTCTTTCACGGATTTATTGCAATCCGTATAATTTAACTCTTTTTCATGTATTATTTCAACTAAAACAGTCGATTTTTCTTCTACTGGAATTCTTTTATTTATGACAACAACGGGAAGATTATTAAGCAGACAGAATCCGCCGGAAAAAGCACCATTGCCATGAACAATATCAATTTCATTTTCTGTAATTATTGTTTCTAACTCTTTTAGAATTTTTTTTGGCTTCATTACAATAGATTTTCCTTATCATTAATTTGAAGTGTATCAACAACATCTTTTACATGTTCAGCATCTTTTCGTGGCAATACCAAAATCACCCCATTTTCTTCGATAATTACCAAGTTATGAATATTGTATGTAAATATTTTCGATTTTTTGCTATAAACATAATTTTTTGTTGACTCAGTTAGCAAACCTTCTGAACGATTTACATTTTTATTTTTATCTTTTTCATCGATTTTATAAACGGCATTCCAACTTCCAATATCATTCCAATCGAAATTGCACAGGACCACTTCAACATTATTCGCTTTTTCCAAAATTCCATAATCTATAGAAACAGGTGTGATAGATGACCATAATTTTACAATTGATGTTTCGTATTTTTTAGTTCCAATTGTTTCTCTGATTTTTGAAATTGTCGAAAAAAGTTCAGGAACATGTTCGTTTATTGCTTTGAGAATTGTAATTCCTTTCCAGACAAACATTCCGCTATTCCAAACAAATTCTTTAGATTTAACAAATCTTTTTGCTGTATGTAGATTTGGTTTTTCTGCAAATGTTTTTGTTTTATGAACAGTTTTCAAACCTGGAAGATTATCTTGTTCAATTTGAATATATCCGTATCCTGTGGCAGGATAAGTTGGCTTAATTCCAAATGTAACTAACGAAGTATTTTTTAATGCTGTGGTTATAGCGATTTTCACGGAGGCAATAAATTTATTTTCATTTTTTATCAAATGGTCAGCAGGGAAAAATCCAATAATCGCCGATGGATCTTTTTTTATTATGTGTGCAGAAGCGAGAGCAATTGCCGGAGCAGTGTTTTTGCCTGATGGTTCAATAATGAAATTTTTCCACTTCAGTTTTTTATTTTGTGCTAAAATCATTTTTGCTTGGGAATGGTTTGTGATGATGAAGATATGCTCTATTAAAGATATTTTTTCCAATCTTTTAATTGTTAAATTAATCATTGTATCTTCGCCAAAAATATTCAGAAGTTGTTTGGGTGATTTTTTAGTACTTCTTGGCCAAAACCTCTTTCCAACTCCACCTGCCATTATTACACTATAATAATTATTTGTCATAAAAATATTCTCCATTATAAGTTATTTCTGTTTTTCCTTTTAACCAAAATTTATTTTCTCTTTTATCAATTATTATATTTCCACCTTCGGAAATCGCTACAATAGGATATTCCATATTGAAAAAACTATTGGCAAAAATACTACTTGCAATACTACCCGTTGCACAGGATAATGTTTCATCATTTACACCGTTTTCATAAGTTCGAATTTTAATCTTAGAATCGCTTATTTGTTTGATGAAGTTAAAATTTGGATTTATTTTTTTATATTTTTGATGGTCATGTAAATATTTACCTCGCTTTACGACATTGAAATTTTCTACATTTTCCGTTGGAATTACAAAATGATTTACTCCAATTTTATATAAATAATGTAATTCGTTTTCAAATTGAAATTTCGTAAAGTCGGTTTTTGCAGAGATGCTGACTTCAATAGATTCGTTATCTATATTAAAATCGTGGATTCCATCATCGGCAATAAAAGTTCCTTTTTTTGAACACAAATTGTTTTCAAAAGCATATTTAACCAATGCACGAGAACCATTTCCACAGAATTTTCCCTTTGAACCATCGGCATTATAGAATGTCATTTTGAAAGGATACGAGTTGTTTTTATCAATAAGCAGAATTCCATCGGCACCAATTCCAAGATGTCTATCGCAAATTTGTGGAATTAATGAAATAAAATTATCGGGTAATTTTTGTTTCTGCAAATCGAATAAAATAAAATCATTCCCTGTTGATTGTAATTTTACAAATGATATTTTCGTTTTATTTTTCATATTTTCTTTCATATTTTTATCAACCCAATATCCGTATCCCAGTGAGCCCGAACTTCAATTTTGTCGAGCAATAATTTTTTAATTTCCGGAGATTCAAAAGGATTAATATTTCCCCTGTCAATACGACCATTACTATTCTTATCAATGTAATAATATAATTGATATTTTCCGGAAGGCAAATTTTTAAATGTAAAATTATTATTCATTTTTGGTTTTACTTGCAAATGAAATTTATCATTGGATAAGATGAGTGTAATGTTTGGAATAAATTGCATTTTACCAATTACTCGTCCTGAATCCGTATTTACAAATTGATTGATTCTTACATTATAAATTGAATCGGAATCTAAAAAAGAGTATTTTTTATTTTTTGGTAATTTTATTTTAAGATTTCCTTTTATTGATTTGTTCTCATATTTTTCGTCAAATTTATAAGTTCCCAAATATGTTTGTTGAAGCTTTTCCGAAGTTGTGTCATTTCCGGATATTAATGTTCCGAGTATAGAATTTGTATCAAGCGGTGGAGTGATAATCAAGTTTTTATTTTTAAATTGCAATGAATAAGTAGAATCAGAAAAAGTATTTACGGCAAATTTAATAGAAGTGTCCGGTAAAATATTGTTTAAATCGTCTTTAAGGTTCTCTATTAAAATTGTTGCACTATCATCATCAATAAAATTATGGATTATAGTTACCTTATCATCTTCAGCTAAAAAGTGATTGATAGAATTTCCATTGATAATGAAATTACTGTTGTTATTTAAAGCTGAAATTGATTTAGAAAAAGTTAGTTCGGTTTTATTTTGGTAAATATTTTCTATACTGAGTAATCTTGGAATTGAAAAATTTCCACGAATTACATCAAATTCTAAATTTTCTATTGTGGAATCGTTGACGGAAAAAAACAATGTGTTTGGTAAAATTAAATCATCAAATTTTGCTTCATATTTTTTATTGTTGTCATTATCTATAAATCCAAGTATAGTGAACTCTTTAGATGGCAAATAGTTGAAATTAAAGTTTCCGTTTTCGTTAGGTTGTGAAAAATATTCATAATTTTTAAAGAGTGAGTCGATGGATTTTGTATTTGACGAGAATATTATTATTGCATTGTCTTTTTCTTTTAATCCATAAACTTGTCCTTGTAGCGAGCCCTGAGGGATTTTTGTTCCGGTAGAAAATGATAATGTAATTGGCTGTTTAATTTTATTATTTCTTAAATCACTTAAATTACGATCTATGATAATTGTATAGAATTGGTTTTTTTTCCATTTAGATTCGGGAGTTATTATGATTGTTCTTTTTCTCACATCTATTGAATAGTCAGTTAAATTCAATGGAAAGATAGTAATTGCTTTTTTAGCGGAAAGCTTATTAATCTTTTCTGATAAATTAAAAATAATTTTCGTAGTTCTATTTAATTTTGTGGTGCCATCTTTTACATAAATTGGATATACAACTGGTGGTGTAGTGTCTTTTGGACCACCACCCGGCCGTCCCTGTGAAGCACAATTGTATAAGCTAAAAATAAATACTATAAAAAATGTTGTAAATAATAGTTTTTTTTTCATAGCGTAAGATATAAATATTTTTTAAAACTCACATAATAAATTATAAATTTTTTTTTATCTATAGTGCGAAGCTTAATTTATCAGAAAGGAAAATAAATAAATTATTAGCAATCACTTTATAAAAAAAGTAGGGTTATTGTTTTTTATTGGAAATTAATTGGAATATGTAAAAAAAATACTTAAGTTACAGGTCAGGTATTGGGGAGTGTTTCAAAAAAAAAGGAGAATAAAATGAAAAGAGCAACAGTGGGAGTGATTTTAGTAATTTTACTTGTGGCAACATCAATTATTTATGGAGCGAGTAGTACCGATGTACAGCAATCTAAACAGATAAAAGTACTGGTTGCAGAGTTAGACAGGGTAGGCAAAAATATTAACACAATAAACAAACAGATAAAAGTAATTGTTGCTGAAATAGGCAGAATAGAAGAATCTTCGAGTGGTGGTGCATCCAATGAAAATATGAAAATATTGGCCAAAAAAGTAATGGATATTGAAAATGATACAGATAATAAAATCAAGGTTATTGCCAAAAAAATAACAGAAATTGATGATAGCTTTAATGAAATTGAAAAAAAAATTAAGATTATTGCAGAAAAAGTTTCAAGTATGGATAAAAAGCTGAACGCAATTGAAGATAAGCCTGTAGCTCAGCCTAAACCTGTAGATCAGCCTCAAGAAACAAGAAGAAAAGAAGAACCAACTCAATATAGATACATCTCCTATAGAACTCCTATGTATTATTCTGATGATTACAATAGTGCACTTATGAATTTCAATTCGGGAAATTATAATATGGCAATGAGTCAATTTCGTAGAATAAGTTATAATAAAAGAGATGAAATGGCAGATAATGCACAATATTGGTTAGGTGAATGTTATTACGCACAAGGACAATACAGACAGGCAATTAGAGAATTTGAACAAGTATTTAGTTTTGATAGAAAAGATAAATATGATGATGCACAACTTAAATTGGGTTATTGTTATAAAAGATTAAGAAATAGATCCAGGGCTATTGAAGAATTTGAAAGATTGGTGCAATATTACCCTAACAGTGAATATTATGAACTTGCATTAAGAGAATTATCATATTTAAGGTAAAAAATGTCATTAAAAATTTATCAAATTGTTAGGGAATTAGTTCCATTTACTGAAAAATCCGTTGTAAGTGAGTTTTACAGAAATTGTTCGATTATTTATAATAAAAATAAGGTCGATGTTAGAATAGCTATACCAAAATATGGATTTATATCAGCAAGGAAAAATGTGTTACGGGAGGTAATTAGATTAAAAGATATTCCTGTTAAACATGTTAAAGAGGAAATACATGCATCTGCAAAATCATCTTTTATCCCTGATTCAAAAGTTCAAACATATTTTTTAGTTAACCCTGAAATGTTCCAAAAAATAGATTCTGTTGGAATAGTAAAAAAATCGTCATTGAAATCGTATAAAAGTAAGTATTTGGATAGCTTCATGTATTTTTCTATCGCCTCATTAAATACATTAAAATATTTATATTGGAAACCAGATCGTATTATTAGCAATGATTGGCAATCTGCTATAATTCCAATTTTAATGAATAATAAGTATTATGATGATGGATGGTTTAAGGGTACAAAATTTGTTTTAATTTTGAGTTCTGACCAAGAGTTTCACTCATATTCAAAAAAGATTTTAGATAATTTTATGATTCCTAACTGTGAATATGATTTATCTGATCCTGTTGAATATTTGAAAGCTGCAATTACCTATGCCGATGGTGTTACATTTTTAAAAGTGAAGGGAAAAGATAAATTTAAGGAACTTTTTAAAAATAAAGACATATCAAAATTGCTTAAAGAGAAGGGCGATGCTTTCAAAAAGATGGTATTGGAAGCAGAACAAGACGAAGATTTATTAGAACAAACTGCAAAGGAATATTACACATATCTTGAAAAAATATAATAAATTAGAAAATAAGAATAATATAATTTTAAAAAGTAGGTTAGTGAGGGAATATTCAAAGAACATTTTGCACATGTTTTTATTGCCTGTTTTAATGATTATTTTTGTTCAATGTGAAAAAACTCCATTTGAAAATGAAGATGGATTATCAGGCGTTAAAATTGATACAGTGGAATTTGATGCAGATATTATTGATTCTATTAAAAATATTTCAATTCCTGTTTCAAGTAATAATGCAGAATATAATATGGTTGGTAATTTTAAAGATGTGACAAATATTTTTTCATTGGAATTTAAGAATTTAGGGTCATTACATTACTTATCCGATTCGGAAAAAGTTGATATTAAAAATGCAAAAATAAAATTTAATATTTTCAAAGAATGGGATAATAGTGATGATTTGATAAATGTTGATATAAGGTTGATAGCACCGGATTCTATATATCAATGGAATAATTATAGCGAATTAGATAGTGTTTGGTCGTTATTATATGATAATTCTACAGATTTGGATCTCGGTCGGACATTGGATTTGACTGGTGATTCTACATTGATAGATCTGGATTTGAATACTTTATCTGATTGGGTAGAAAATGCTGACAGTAATAATGGTATAATTTTTGAGATGTCTTCTTTAAATGAAAATGAGATGATCGCATTTTATTCTTATGACTATTCTGATGTTTCCAAGATTCCAGAATTGATTGTTGAATGTGAAATTTTAGATACGAATGATATTTTTCAATATGATTCTACATTTACAATTTCGGCAACATCTGATTTGCAATATTCAGAAAGCATTTTTGAACCGAGCGATAGTGTATTGCTTGCATCACAAGGTTCAATATTCAGACCAGTGATAACCCTTGACAGCTTGCGTTTCATTGATGATATTGATTCAAAAACTATTATTAATTCGGCTGTAGTATCATTTGCAATTGACCAAATAAAAACAGACATTACAGTTGATGATTCATTAACTTTTTATATTGGATACTTTTGGGATGATGAAGAAGTTAAATATGACTTTGCAAATGGAGTGGAAATAGAAGATATTTCGAATATCTCAGATACTATTAGTTTCAATATTCCATATGTTATACAAAAAACGATAGCAACAGATAGTTATAATAAAAATGGTATTTTTATACAAGTGAAAGATGAAAGGTATGATTTCAATAGAATATATTTCAAGAAGGAATCGTTTAAATTGAATTTAATTTATACAAATTTTATAAGAGAAAATGAATAAAAAAATCTTAATTTTAGTAGTGGTCTTAATTTTTAGTGTCAATATGTTTGGTAGTATTTTTGATACTTATGGAATTGGTAGAATTGGAATAGATTATTCCGTTGCCTCTGCCGGTTGTGGATATACACATACTGCATATGATGGCAATTTATCAGTTAATTTTCAAAATCCTGCGAGTTTATCCAACACCAAATATGCAGGATTTGCCTTGGGAATTAAATCACATTTTAACAATATTTCTCCATTTGGATATACCGAATCTCCCACTGAATTTTCTTATGGAACGATAATTTTACCGATGACAAAAAAGGGTGGTATTTCTTTTGGATTGAAGCCGATTGCATCAGCAAGTTCCACTTATAATATAAATAATAGTAGTGCCGGATACAGCGAAGAAATCAAAAATACTGGGAAAATATATTCTGCAAATATCAATGTTGGATATAAAATTCTACCTTTTTTAGATATTGGTGTTGGATATGAGTTTTTGTCGGGTGGATATAATATAGTTAAATTTTTAGATTTTACAGACGAATCTATGATTTCCTCAAGTTTATTTTCGGATTATGGAATTGATGGTGGCGGGATTTCAGCAGGACTTGTATTATCAATGAGAGATAAAATAAATTTTGGTGTCAGTTATACGCATGTTTTAAATGTTAATCAGAGAGTAATTAATACATACAATGCCGTAGGAAATAGTTATATTACACAAGATACTGTAAATTACAATAACAACATTTTACCAAATAAATTAAATATCGGTATTACATATAATGTTAACGAGAAATTACATTTAAATTTTGAATATTTGAATTATAATTTTAGTGATGTCAAGTTAGTTAATTCTATTTTCGAAAGTGGTGGAATAAACAACTATTCACAATTTGGGATTGGATTAGAAAGAAGTGGAACGAACAGTGAATTCGATTCATTTTTTAAGAAAGTAACTTATAGATTCGGCGGATTTTATAAAAATAATTATTATCATAATAGTTTAGATGAGTCAGTGATTTCAAAAGGAATAACAGTTGGATTTGGTATTCCTTATAATAAATTTAAAAGCAGTGTTGATTTATCATTTGTTTTGGAAAAAAATTCCGGAACGATTTATGAATCCCAAATAATTGATGCAGTAAATATAGATGAAACCGTTTATCGTGTTGGAATATCATTTTTGACAACTGAAAAATGGTTTAATACAAAAGGAAAATATAGGTAAAACAATAAAGGAAAAAGAAAAATGAAAAAGACAATGTTTAAAAAGAGTTTGTTTATTACAATTATTGTTGCAATGATTGTAATTTTAGTGTTTGTAACGGGTTGTGTTCCGCCATCACAAAAATCGGCAGATGAAGATTTGGCAAATAGGAAAGCGAGAAGAGATTCACTCAGAAAAGCGAATTATCATAAGTGTGAATTTAAAATGAGTAATGCAAATCAATATAAATTGCAACAAGATTGGGCAAAAAGTATAGAGAATTATAAAGAAGTTATGGAACTTGGTTGCACGGAAGATTTCGCACAAAATTTATTTAGAGATATGGCACAATGTTATGGAAAGTTAGGAAATAATGATTCGGCAATTTGGGCTATTGAAGAGGCATTGGTATATAGACCAACAGATATTTATTTTTTAAAACTAATTGCATATTATCATAAAAAAGAAGGTAATACAAATTCGGCTGTAAAAGATTGGGAAAAAATTAATACATTATTTCCTAATAATTCAGAATATATGTTTGAATTGGCAGATTTGTATTTTGAAGCGGGAAGGTATAGAGAAGAGGTTACTTTATTGGAACAAATCTTAGATGTTGAACCTGATAATAAAAAAGCTCAACTTGCTTTAGTGTCGGCTTATGAAGCGTTGGGAATTGATTTAACAGTATTGTATAAGGAATCATACGAAAAAGACAAGACCAATGCAAAAAATGGTTATAGATATGGAAAAGAATTATTCAATAATGCAAAATATGGTGAAGCGATAAGCGTTCTATCGACAAGTAAAAAATCAAATCCAAATAATAGAAGTATTATTGAATTACTTGCTGATTGCTATGATTATAAGGGAATGGGCGATAAGTCATTAGAAATATACGAAGAATTGGTTCGCAAATATCCAAATGATTCAAATACACTTATTAAAGTTACCGGACTTAATTTAGATGCCGGAAAATTTCAAGAAGCAGTAAAATATGCTAATAAGGCCGTAAAAATACCAAGTAATAAGGGCGATTCTTACAAATCAAGAGGCGATGTTTATTATGCTATTGCTGAAGATTGTTTTTCTAAAAAATCGAAATTGGAATTTAGTGACAAATTAGTATTTCATATGGCTTATGAAGATTATAAAAATGCGTTGGCAAATGGAAATAGTTGTGTGAAATCCAAAATGAATTTACTGGAAAAAAATGAAATGATAATTAGTAGTCAAAGTGATTATTTTTTAGCACCTAAGTCAGCAAAAATATCTTCGAATGAATTTAAACCTGTAGGGGATTGTTATTCTTGGATAAAAAGAACAGTAAAAATAAAATAGAAAAAATAAATAAGATATATTTTGGTGCAGACCATGCGGGTTATGAGGCCAAGCAGTTTGCACTTGATTATTGTAAGGAAAATTTCGATATTGTTGTTGAAGATTTGGGAACATCTTCAGAAGAGAGTGTTGATTACTCTGATATTGCATTTAAAGTTGCCTGTGAAGTTGCCAATAATAATAATTCTTTTGGTATTCTGTTTTGTGGAACCGGAATTGGTATGAGTATTGCCAGTAATAAAG
The DNA here is from genome assembly GCA_034659735.1 of Fidelibacterota bacterium. GTDB lineage: Bacteria > Fidelibacterota > Fidelibacteria > Fidelibacterales > Fidelibacteraceae > TCS52. The sequence goes on from JAYEHX010000041.1 coordinate 15,644, forward strand.
TTAGGAATATTCGAACGGCACTTTGCACAACCGAATTTCATGCCGAAATGGCAAGGAAACATAATGATGCAAATATATTAGCAATGGGTGGCAGAGTTTCCACAAAAGATGAAATTTCAAAAATGATAGATAAATGGTTTGAGACGAAATTTGAAGGTGGAAGACATAAACGAAGAATAGATAAAATAGAAAAATATTCGGAGTGTTAAAATGTATGAATTATTGAAAAAACAAGATCCTGAAATATTTGGAACAGTTGAAAAAGAGTTATTAAGACAAAATGAAACATTGGAAATGATAGCTTCTGAAAATTTTGTCAGTCAAGCTGTTTTGGAAGCTAATGGCAATATTATGACGAATAAATATGCTGAAGGATATCCGGGAAAAAGATATTATGGTGGATGTGTAAATGTTGATGATGCTGAAAATATAGCGAGAGATAGAGCAAAAAAATTGTTTGGTGCAGAATATGTAAATGTTCAACCGCATTCCGGAAGTCAAGCAAATATGGCTGTTTATTTTAATTATTTGAAGCCGGGTGATACAGTTCTTGGAATGAATTTGTCACATGGCGGACATTTGACTCACGGCAGTCCGGTAAATTTTTCGGGCAAATTATATAATATTGTAAGTTACGGAGTTTCAAAAGAAACGGGATACATAGATTTTGATGATGTCAGAAAAAAGGCAAAAGAGTTCAAACCAAAAATGATAATTGTTGGTGGAAGTGCATATCCAAGATTTTATGAATTTGAGAAATTTAGAGAAATTGCTGATGAGATTGGAGCATTTCTTATGGCAGATGTTGCTCATCCAGCAGGATTAATTGCATCAAAACTTCATCCCGATCCGATGCCACATTGTGATGTTGTCACAACTACCACACATAAGACACTTCGTGGTCCGCGAGGTGGAATGGTGATGATTGGTAAGGACAAAGAGAATCCATTTGGGAAAGTAGCACGAAAAAGCGGACGAGTTAAAATGATGTCAGAATTAATGGATTCAACAGTAATGCCCGGAATCCAAGGTGGTCCACTTATGCATATAATTTCTGCAAAAGCAGTTGCATTTGGCGAAGCATTACAACCTGAATTTGTTGAATATAGCAAACAGATTTTGAAGAATACTCAGACATTGGTTCAAGAATTATTGTCTTACGATTTTAATTTGGTCTCCGGTGGAAGTGATAATCATTTGGTATTAATCGATCTTCACAATAAAGGAATATCGGGGAAAAAAGCAGAAAATGGATTGGAAAAAGCAGGAATTACAGTTAACAAAAATATGGTTCCGTTTGATGACAGAAGTCCATTCATTACAAGTGGAATCAGAATCGGAACACCTGCATTAACGACTCGCGGTTTCAAAGAAAATGAGATGAAACTAATCGCCGGATTTATAAATAAAATTGTTAAAGATCCTAAAAATGAAGAAAATATTTTAACTGTAAAAAATGAAATAAAAGAGATTGCTAAAAATTTTCCGTTATATAAAAGTCAATTAGAAGAACTATAAATGAATTGTCCTAATTGTAACCATTCTGAAAATAAAGTAATAGATTCGAGACATATTGATTCGGATAATGGTATTCGTCGTCGTCGAGAATGTTTAAAATGCCATAACCGTTTTACGACTTATGAATATGTTACATTAAATAATGTATTTGTAATTAAGTCAGATGGAAGTAGAGAAGAATTTAATAGGAAAAAAATTATTCAAAGTATAAAATTACCTTGTACCAAAAGACCTATTTCAATGAATGCGATTATTAGAATTGCAAAAGATATTGAGAAAAAAATTGAGAAAGATGGATATTCTGAAGTAAAATCGGAACTTATCGGAGCAGAGGTTATTAAAAGATTAAGGAAAATTGACAAGGTAGCATATATTAGGTTTGCATCAATCTATCATGATTTCAAAGATGTGTCAGAATTTAAAAATGAAATTGAAAATATGGAAAAAAATTAAAATATTGACATTAAAAATAAAACATTGTATTATTAGTAAATATTTAAGGAGAAAAAATAGAAAATTTGTT
>JAYEHX010000042.1:0-4732 GCA_034659735.1 Fidelibacterota bacterium
TCATCAAAATTTGCTATCTGATACGGATCGGCTGAAGTTCCGCTACCTCCACTGTAAGTTCCGGCAAATGCAACTGATACAGTAAGAATCAGAATAAATGTTATAATTCTTTTCATTTTATTCTCCTTTTTTCTAAATATACTAAATATTTACATTATAAGCAACAATTCCACTCATCAACGGTTTCAGAAAATCATCAACAAACTCCCGATGTTTCGGATGCGGAGAAAATTTTTCTACATCTTCCATAGAATCAAAAGTCATTGATAAACCAAAATTATAATTATCGTTATTTAATACCTTACCTGTTTTAAATGATTTCACTCCGGGCAGAATTGCAATTACCTCTTTAGTTTTTTGAATGACATTATCAACCTGCGATTCATCTTTTATTTTAATTAAGACAATTCGTTCAATCATTTTTAACTCCAATTGTTAAAACTTTCAATTTATTGACACTTTTTTTCGTGTTCTATTCTCGTGCATTTTAACTTCGTTGGTCTTCAGCTCGTCGCAAAAAATATTCCCTTAGTTCGCTTTCGTTATTCTTTATTCGTTGCTATTATTTTTCTTTCCAAACTCAAATCCCTTACGAAAAGCATTTATATTCATCTCGTGAAATTTTTCCTTTTTAATTATATGTTTAATTCCCCACTCAATATATTCATTACTAAAATATTGTGTAAGTCCAACATAAACGCCAAATAAAACCATATTCGCAGCTTTTGTAGAACCAAGTTTGTCGGCAATTTTAGTAGCTTCAATCGGATAAACATTTATATCTTTTCGTGCTGGAGTAATATCAATTAATCCACTATCATAAATTATATTTCCACCTTTTACAACATCATTTTCAAATTTTTCCAATGATGGTTTATTGAGAGCAATAAGTGTTGTCGGATCATCAACGATAGGCGCACCGATACGATTATCGGATATTTTCACACTACAATTTGCTGTTCCACCTCGCATCTCAGGTCCGTAACTCGGCAACCAACTGACCTCATAATTATGCCCCATTCCAAGATTTGCCAAAACATAGCCCAAACTTAAAACACCTTGTCCACCAAATCCGGCAATTTTCACCTCTTCGGAAATATTTTCTATTTTAGGAATTTTTGGCACATCAGACAAATCATTTAGACCTTGAATCTCAAGTAATTTATGAAAATCTTCATATTTTGGATTTGCTCTTTTTACCTCTATCGGTTCTCGGCTTTCACTATCATCTTTCTTTACACCAATGGCAAAATATTTTTCCATTACATTTTCAATCCAATTCAATGATTCGTGTGGTGTCTGTTTCCAGCCGGTAGGACAAGCGGATAGAACTTCAACAAAAGAAAATCCTTTATTGTCAATTTGATTTTTCAATGCCTTTCTTACTGCCTTTCGTGCCTTCTGAATATTTTTTGCATCTGTTAACATTACTCTTTCAATATAGACAGGTGCTTCCAATGTTGCAAGAAGTTCACTCATTCTAATCGGATAACCTTCATTTTCTACTGTTCTTCCTCTCGGAGTTGTAGTACTTTTTTGACCGACTAATGTCGTTGGAGCCATCTGTCCACCGGTCATTCCATAAGTAGCATTATTGACAAAAAATACCGTAATATTTTCACCACGATTCGCTGCTTGTAAAATATTGTTTCCACCTATTGAAGCTAAATCTCCATCACCTTGATATGAAACAACTATAGAATCCGGATTTGCTCTTTTATAGCCAGTTCCTACTGCGGGATTTCTACCGTGAGCCGACTGAATATTTCCATTTTGAAAATAGTAATATGCAAAAACAGAACATCCAACAGGACTTAAAAAAACCGCTCTGTCATCTACTTCAAAATCTACAAGTGCTTCTGCAACTAATTTATGCAAAATACCATGTCCACAACCCGGGCAATAGTGACTTGTTTTTAATTCTGTTCCTGCTTTTCTTTCAAAAGTATCGTAGAAAATTGGTGATTTTTGTAATATATTTGATTGAATATTTTTCATTTTATCCTCTCTTTTTTAATATGCTCAATAATTCCTCTAACTGTTGGAATATTTCCACCCATTCTTGCGTATAAAGTGACAGGTTTTCTTCCGTTTACAACTAACCTAACATCATCAACCATCTGACCATTACTCATCTCAACAACATCGAATCTTTTCACATTTTCTTTACTTGCATATTTATCTATAATTTTCTTCGGAAATGGAAATAATGTCTTAGGACGAACCATACCTATTTTCACTCCATCATTCCTCAATTTATCAACTGCCCCCTGAATAATTCGACTGACAATTCCATAACCAATAACAATTATCTCTGCATCATCGGTTTTATACTCTTCACACATAACTTCATTTTCTTCAATTTTTGCATACTTTTCTTGCAGATGAATATTGTGTTTTTCTAAATCATCGGGTTCTAAATCAATCGAACAAATTAAATTATCTTTTGTCTCTTTAGTTGCTTTAACTGCCCAAGGTTTATCAATAAATTCTGTCACCGGTTCAGGAAATTCTACAGGTTCCATCATCTGTCCTGTAAATCCATCAGTTAAAATCACGGCAGGATTTCTATATTTATCCGCTAATTCAAATGCTTTAATTGTAAAATCACTCATCTCTTGTGCACTATTCGGAGCTAATACAATTAGTTTGTAATTTCCATGTCCACCACCTTTTACTACTTGATTATAATCAGCTTGTTCGGGTGCTATATTCCCTAATCCCGGCCCACCTCGCATAACATCTATAATAACACAAGGCAATTCCGCTCCGGCAATATATGAAATTCCTTCCATTTTTAAACTTATTCCCGGACTTGAACTCGCTGTCATTGTTCGCACTCCGGCACCCGATGCACCATAAACCATATTTATCGCTGCAACTTCGCTTTCAGCTTGTAAAAAATTTCCTCCAACAAGTGGAAAATAATATGAAGCCGTCTCTGCAATTTCACTTGCCGGTGTTATTGGATAACCAAAAAAGTTTTTGCAACCTGCAAGTAATGCACCTCTGACAATTGCCTCATTTCCCTTTATTAATACTTTTGACATAATAACCTCACTTTATTTCATTTAAACATTTAGTGCAGATATTTACTTCCGGATGTTTCGGCGACTGATATACCTTCTGCTTACTTTTACAAACAGGACAATATTCTTCTTCCGTAATATCATCCCACTTCTTGAAAACGGTAATTGTTCCTAACTCAGGACAAGTATAGAAACAAAATCCACATCCAATACAACCATCACCCTGATAAACCGCAGGATGATAACCCATTTTATTTAACGATTCTGATAATGATAGAACATTTACCGGACAAGCATAAATACAAAGTTCACATCCTTTGCATTCGTCTTCTCTGATTACAACATGTCCTTTTGCTTTTGACATAATAATCCCCTTTTTTTTTGTCATCGATTATATTATTTCTTCTCTATTCTTTCATTCTAATAATTTGTGTCATTTGTTATCATTCAATAGTCAATCTTTCGGCGGATACGGTGCTTTTGAAATTCTCAACCTCAACTGACAAGCCAAACATCTGCTCGCTTCATTAACTGCAACTTCATCTTCAAAATTTAATTCCACTTCATCAAAATTAAGTTCTCTATCTTTGACAGGAATGGTTTCAACCTCTACTCGTTTTTTACCTGCAAATTCCACATCTCTTCCAAGACAACTTTTCGTTTCATCTTTTCCAACATAATTCTGATCGATATTTCCATCTCCACCAAGATATTTGTCAATTGATTCTGCACCAATTCTACCATAATTTATTGCATCAATTACCGAAGCAGGTCCACTCACAACATCTCCACCGGCAAAAATCCCTTCCTTATTTGTTGTAAGATTATCGTCTGTTTTAATATTATTCCACTTATCTAATTCCAATCCGTATTCTTTAGGAACTTCTGATTTCTGTCCAATCGCCATTACAAGATTATCCAATTCCCAATCATATTCGCTTCCTTCAATTGGAATTGGTCTTCTTCTTCCGCTCTTATCTTTTTCGCCAAGTTCCATTTTTATACATTTTACTGTAATTGTATTTTCTGTCTTTCCATCCAAAATTTCAACAGGATTATTTAGATATTTAAAATTTACTCCTTCGTTCTCCGTCTCTTCAATCTCTTCCATAGTTGCCGGCATCTGCTCACGAGAACGACGATAAATAATTGTCACATCAACATCTCGTCTCAACAAACTTCTCGCAACATCCATCGCAACATTTCCACCACCGACGATTCCAATTTTTTTGCCAACATCAATCTCTTCATCATTATTTATTTTCGCGAGAAGTGAAAGTCCGTCAACTACATTTTTATGGTCATTCCCCGGCACTCTCATCATCATAGCTCCGGAAGTTCCAATTGCAATATAAACGGCATCAAAATCTTTTTTCAATAATTTGTCAGGATATGTTATTTTTGAATTTGTCTCAATTTTTACACCAATATTTTCAATCTCTTTTATTTCGTTATCCAAAATTTCTCTCGGTAATCTGTATTTTGGAATCGCAGTTCTCATCATCCCACCGGCTTTTTCGTCTGCTTCGAAAATCGTTACAGAGTGTCCCTTAGTTCTCAAAAACCATCCAGCAGTCAAACCGGCAGGACCACTACCAATTATTGCAACTTTTTTGCCTGTATCAGGAGTTATTTTTAATTTATCTTTCCATCTTCCATTATCCTTTTCTGCTACAAATCTTTTCAATGCTCTTATCGAAATC
>JAYEHX010000043.1:0-17615 GCA_034659735.1 Fidelibacterota bacterium
TCGGCAAAATGTAATTTAAATATAAAAGTTGATGGGAAAAACGAACATCATAAAATTGAAGCGATTTTTAAAGCAGTTGCTCAGTCAATAAAAATAGCAATTTCTCGTAGAGATGGCAATAAACAAATTCCAAGCACGAAAGGAATTTTATGAAAATTGCGATAATTAAATACAATGCAGGAAATATTCAATCAGTAAAAAATGCTTTAAATCGCTTAAATGTAAAGGCACATATAACTGATAATAAAGATGAAATAATTTCAAGTGATAAAGTGATATTTCCCGGAGTTGGTGAAGCAAAATCGGCAATGGGATATTTAAAAAATGCAAAACTTGATAAATTAATTCCACAACTATCACAGCCATTTCTTGGAATATGTTTGGGATTACAATTGATGTGTAATTATTCGGAAGAGAATAATACAAAATGTTTGAACATATTTAATTCAAATGTAAAATTATTTCCGCCAAAATTGAAAGTTCCACATGTTGGCTGGAATACAATTACAAATCTGAAAGGAAAATTATTTGACGGAATTGAAGAGAATTCTTTCGTCTATTTTGTTCATAGTTATTATGCCGAATTAAACGAGGATACGATTGCAGAGACAGATTATATTTTACCATTTAGTGCAAGCATTCAGAGAAACAATTTTTTTGCGACACAATTCCATCCGGAAAAGTCAGGTAAAGTCGGAGAGAAAATATTGAAAAACTTTTTGGAAATATAATTATGAATTCTCCCAAAATTAAAAAATCAAAAATCAGAATTATTCCGGCAATTGACATTATTGATGGAAAATGTATTCGTTTAGAAAAAGGGGACTTCTCCACAAAGAAAATTTATAACGAAAATCCTCTTGAAGTCGCAAAAGAATTTGAAGATAATGGAATTCAATATTTACATTTGGTTGATCTTGACGGAGCAAAAAAAAGACGAATAATAAATTGGAATATTTTAGAACAAATTGCTGTAAAGACGAAATTGAAAATTGATTTTGGAGGTGGAGTTCAATCAGAAAATGATTTGAAAATTGCTTTTGAAAGTGGTGCTGAAAAAATTACTGCCGGAAGTATCGCTGTTAAAAATCACGAAATGGTAATTGACTGGATTAAAAAATATGGCTCGGATAAAATAATTCTCGGTGCGGATGTGAAAAATAAAAAAATCACTATTCACGGATGGAAAGAGCGAACTGATATAAACATTTTTTCTTTTATAAAAAATTATTCAAAAACTGGAATTCAAGAGATAATATGCACAGATATTTCCAAAGATGGAATGCTCGCCGGCTCTTCAAACGAATTATATAATGAAATTAAAGAGAAATTTCCGGAATTATTTTTAATTGCAAGTGGCGGAATTAGCGAAATTAGTGATATAAAAAAATTGAATGATTTGGAAATTGATGGCGTAATCATAGGAAAAGCAATTTATGAAAACCGAATTGATTTAAAGGAGTTAAAGGATTTTTTATGTTAAGTAAAAGAATTATTCCTTGCTTAGATATTAAAAATGGTCAGACAGTAAAAGGAATAAATTTTGTAAATTTGAGAAATGCGGGTGATCCTGTAGAGTTAGGAAAAGCTTATGCCGAGCAAGGTGCTGATGAATTAGTATTTCTTGATATCACCGCAACGATAGAAAAAAGGGATACTTTATTGGAATTAGTCAGACGAATTGCAAAAAATATTAATATCCCATTTACAGTTGGCGGTGGAATTCGGAAAGAAAAGGATGTTGAAAAACTTTTAAATGCCGGTGCGGATAAAATTTCAATAAATAGTTCCGCAGTGAAAAATCCACAACTGATTTCAAATTTAAAAAGTCAATTTGGAAGTCAATGTATCGTTCTGGCAATTGATGCTAAATGGAAAAATAATGATTGGTTTGTTTATACTCACGGTGGAAGAATTTCAACAAATAATAAAGTAATTGATTGGAGTAAAAAAGTAGCGGACCTTGGTGCTGGTGAGATTTTATTAACTTCAATGGATCACGATGGAACTAAAAATGGATTTGCAATTTCACTTACAAAAACAATTTCAGAGTTAGTGAATATTCCAATTATTGCCTCTGGTGGTGCCGGTAATTCTGAACATTTTGCTGAAATTTTCACAAAAGGAAAAGCAGATGCGGGACTTGCGGCGAGCATTTTTCATTTTGGAGAAATAAGAATTCCGAAGTTAAAAGAATATTTAAAAAATAAAAATATAGAGGTAAGAATTTGAAAATAGATTTCAAAAAAAATAACGGATTGGTTCCAACAATTATTCAAGATGCATCTTCAAAAAAGATTTTAATGTTAGGATATATGAATGAAGCATCTTTAAAAAAAACAGAGCAAACTGGAAAAGTAACATTTTTCAGTCGTTCAAGACAAAAATTATGGACTAAAGGCGAAACATCGGGGAATTATTTATTGACGAGAGAAATTCTGATAGATTGTGATAATGACACTTTATTAATAAAAGCAATTCCAACTGGTCCGGTTTGCCATACAGGAAACGATACTTGCTTTGATGAAATTAATAAAAATGAAGAACCGTTTTTATATACATTAGAAAAAATAATAGCTGACAGAAAACTAAATCCAACGAAAAAATCATACACCTCTTCCCTATTTAAAAAAGGAATAAATAAAATAGCACAAAAGGTTGGTGAGGAAGCTACTGAAGTCGTAATAGAAGCAATAGATAATAATAAGAATCGCTTGAAAGAAGAAACTGCTGATTTACTTTATCATTTATTAGTTTTATTGCAGGAGAAAGAGATTTCACTTAAAGATATTAATAAGATATTAAAAGAGCGACACAACTAACTTGCTTTTTTTCTTGACAAACAAAAACAATTATTCTATCTTTGCTACTTATGAATATTAAAATATCAAATATTTCAACAACGAAAACTGAGTTCAAATCATTGGATTCTAAAGAAAATTTTGACATTGATAGTTTAGTTAGTGATGTGGAATCCACAATTTCAATTTATGAATTAAATGGCGAATATATTACAAATTCAATAGTCAGTTTTTCATTAGAATTGCGATGTGATGTCTGTTTAGAAAAATACATAAAAAAGCATAATATTAAAAATAATTTACTTGTTATTCCAGAGAATAAATATGATGAACAAAATATTGAAAATGATGAATATATTCTAATTGGAAATAACGCAGATGAGATAGATTTTAATAATTTTATAAGAGATACAATACTGTTATCAATTCCATTCAAAAAAAAGTGTAAACCGGATTGTAAGGGATTGTGTTCGATTTGTGGAAAAAATAAAAATTACTATGAATGTTCGCATAAAATTGTTAACATTGACCCACGGTTTGAGAAGTTAGAGGAATTAAGAAAAAAATTAGAAAAAAAAGAAAAAATGAGAAGGAAATAATATGGCAAATCCAAAAAGAAGACAATCACACTCACGAGGAGCAAAAAGAAGAACACATTATACAGTAAAAACAGTTAATACTGTGGAATGTCCAAATTGCAGTCAACCAAAATTACCACATAAAGTTTGTCCAAACTGTGGATATTATAATGGTAAACAGGTAATAAATACTAAATAAATAGTTTTATAGAATAGAAAAATATAATTTTTTAAATAAATAAAAAATGAGATTATGGAAAATAACAAATTAGTTACTATTTCTGCAGTTGGTCGATATGTACCGGAAAAAATCCTAACAAATAAAGATTTGGAAAAAATGGTTGATACCAGTGATGAGTGGATTACCACAAGAACTGGAATTAAAGAACGACATATTTCCCGAAAAGATGAACCTACTTCTGCCCTTGCAACAAAGGCAATTGAAAACCTTTTTGAAGAATATAATATTTCTCCTGATAGTATTGATGCTTTGGTAATTGCTACTATTAGTCCTGATATGTTTTTCCCTTCTACTGCAGCAATCGTATTGGACAATTTAAAAATTAAACATGCATTCGGATTTGATGTATCTGCGGCTTGTAGCGGATTTTTATTCGCATTAAAAACAGGAGAAAGTTTTATAAAATCGGGAATGGCAAAAAAGGTTTTAGTCGTTGGAGCTGATGAAATGTCAACAATAACAGATTATACAGATAGAAATACTTGTGTATTATTTGGTGATGGTGCAGGTGCCGTTTTGCTTGAAGAATCAGATTCAGATATTGGAATAATTGACACAGAATTGCATACAGATGGAGTGGGAAAAGATCTTTTATATCAAGCAGGTGGCGGAAGTTTAAATCCACCAACACATGAAACTGTTGACAAAAAGATGCATTATATTTATCAAGATGGAAGACCTGTATATAAATATGCTGTAAAATATATGACACAAGTCGCAAAAGATATTATGAAAAAAAATGGTTATTCAAGCAAAGATGTCTCTCTTTTTATTCCACATCAGGCAAATAAAAGAATTTTGGAAGCAGTTGGAAAAAGATTAAAACTTGATACTGACAGAGTATTTGTGAATATTGATAAGTATGCAAATACGACAGCCGCAACAATTCCGCTCGGAATTTACGATGCAATGCAACAGAAAAAATTAATTAAATATGATTTACTTTTACTTGGTGCATTCGGTGGCGGATTTACCTGGGGAAGTAGTTTGATAAGATGGGGTATTTAAGATGAAAACAGCATTAGTATTTCCCGGACAGGCATCTCAGCAAGTTGGAATGGGAAAAGATTTATATGAAAATTACGATATTGCAAAAGAAATGTTTGAGATTGCAGAAAAGATTCTCGAATTCGATTTGGCAAAAATTTGCTTTGATGGACCAAAAACTGCATTAACAGAAACAAAAATTACTCAACCGGCACTTTTTGTTGTTTCTTCGATTATCACTCGTATTTTGAAAGAAAAATCGTTCGAATTTGATGCAGTGGCCGGTCACAGTTTAGGCGAATATTCTGCTATGTATTCTGCCGGAGTATTTTCTTTTGAAGATGGATTAAAATTAGTGAAAGAGCGTGGAAACAGTATGCAACTTGCCGGAGAAAAAAATCCGGGAACGATGGCGGCAATTATAAAACTCGATAAAGAAAAAATATTAGAAGCATGTGATAAAGCGTCGGAATATGGTTTAGTAAAAATAGCAAATATAAATTCTGAAAACCAAATCGCAATTTCAGGTGAAAAAGATGCCGTGCAATCAGCAATGAAATATGCAAAAAAACTTGGTGCAAAAATTGTAGTTGAATTGGAAGTCAGTGGTGCTTTTCATTCACCTTTGATGAGTTATGCTACGGAAATCTTAACTTCTACGATTAATTCAGTGAGTTTCAAAAAACCGAAAATTTCGATCTATGCAAATGTAGATGCAAAGAGTTGTCACTCTATCCCAAAACTAAAAGAAAATTTGATAAACCAAATTGAAAGTCCTGTCTTATGGCTTGACACTATCAATAATATGATAAATGACGGATTTGGAAAATTTATCGAAGTTGGACCGGGAAAAGTTTTGCGAGGATTAATTAAAAGAATAGATAAAAATGTTGAATTAGAAGGTGTTTCTAATAGCGAAGATATTAAAAGGATCACAAATGAATAATACAAATTTGGAAAATAAAGTTGCAATTGTTACCGGTTCGAGTAGAGGAATTGGTTTGAAAATTGCAAAAATATTCTACGAAAATGGTGCAAAAATTGTTCTAACGGATATTGACGAAACTTCACTTTCTGCTGTTGAAAAAGAATTTAACGATAGCGAAAGAGTTTTATCCGTTGTCAGTGATGTCTCTAATTCAGAATCTGTGACAAATATGATAAAAAGGACAATAGCGAAATTTGAGAAGATAGATATTTTAGTAAATTGTGCCGGAATTACACGAGACAATCTCATAATTAGAATGAAAGAAGAAGATTGGGATAGTGTTATAAATGTAAATTTGAAAAGCGTCTTCCTAACATCAAAAATTGCCGGAAAATATATGATGAAAGCGAGATCGGGAAATATTATAAACATTTCATCAGTTGTAGGAATCACTGGAAATGCTGGGCAGACGAACTATTCTGCATCAAAAGCCGGAGTTATCGGAATAACAAAATCATTGGCAAAAGAATATTCAAGTAGAAATATCAGAGTAAATGCAATCGCTCCCGGATTTATAAAAACAGCAATGACAGAAAATTTGAAAGATGAAGCTAAAGAACAATTGACAAATGCAATCTTATTAAAAAGATTAGGAACTACTGAAGACATTGCAAATTCTGCACTATTTTTGGCATCTTCCCTATCGAATTATATTACGGGACAAGTTTTGGTTGTAGATGGCGGAATGACTTTATAAAATTAAGAATAATGTTGAAATTTAGGTTAAGAAAAATAAATTAAAAGTAAAATTGAAAGGAGAGGGAAATGGCAAAAGTATCATTCGAACAATTAAAAGAGTTAGTAGTTGACAATTTGGATGTTGACGAAAGTAAAGTGACAAAAGAGGCATCATTTATTGACGATCTTGGTGCAGATTCATTAGACACAGTTGAATTAATTATGTCTTTAGAAGATGAATTTGATATTTCTATTGAAGATGAAGATGCAGAAAAAATGAAAACAGTTGGCGATGCATTAACTTATTTAGAAAAAAATGTAGAATAAGCTTGCTATAGCAAATTTGATGCTTGTTGATGATATTTTATCATTGACATCTTGATTTTTTGTATAGTTAGAAAATTTTTAGGGAAAAACAAATGAAAAAAAGAGTTGTTATTACGGGAATGGGAATCACCTCTCCTGTTGGAACCGGCGTAGATAAATTTTGGAATGCTATTCAGAATGGGAAAAATGGTATTGGTCCGATAACACAATTTGATACAACGAATTATGAAGTTCATTTCGCAGGCGAAGTGACTGATATTGATTTATCTGATTACTTTTCAAAAAAAGAGATGCGAAAGTTGGATAGATTTACACAATTTGCCTTGATAGCATCTGATGAAGCAATAAAAAATGCAAACTTTGATTTTGATAAGATTGATAAAACAAGAGCCGGTGTAATTATTGCATCGGGAATTGGTGGTCTTCATACTTTAGAATCCGAAAGAATGGTTTTAGAAAATAAAGGTCCAAAAAGAGTTTCACCATTTTTTATTCCGAAATTAATTTCTGACATTGCTGCGGGACATGTTTCTATCAGATACGGTTTTCAAGGTGTAAATTATTCAGTAGCATCTGCTTGTGCTTCTTCAAATCATGCTATTGCAATGGCATTGAGACACATAAGATATGGCGATGCAGATATTGTCGTTGCCGGTGGTGCCGAAGCTACGATAAGTCCGCTTGGTGTATCGGGATTTTCACAAATGAAAGCACTCAGCACACGAAACGATGATTATGAAACCGCATCTCGTCCATTCGATTTAGCACGCGATGGTTTCGTTATTTCAGAAGGTTCTGGAATACTTGTTTTAGAAGAATACGAACATGCAAAAAGACGAAATGCAAAAATTTATGGTGAAATTGCCGGTGCAGGAATGACTGCCGATGCATACCATATCACGGCCCCTGCAGATACCGGAGATGGTGCAATTCGATCAATGAAAATGGCTTTAAATGATGCTGATATGACTTCTGACGAAATATCATATATAAATGCTCATGGAACTTCGACACCATTCAACGATAAGATTGAAACAAAAGCAATCAAGGAAGTTTTTGGTGAATATTCTAAAAAATTATCAATAAGTTCAACAAAATCTATGACCGGACATATGCTCGGAGCAACCGGTGCGGTTGAAGCAATTGTAGCAATTAAAGCAATAGAAAATGACATTATTCCACCTACAATTAATTTAAAAAATCCCGATCCTGAATGTGATCTTGATTATACTCCCAATGTAAAAGTTGATAAAACTGTGAATGCCGTATTGTCTAATACATTTGGATTTGGTGGACATAATTCAACAATAGTATTTAAAAAAGTGTAAAATAAAAGATATAGAAATCTATGCATTATTTTCATTGTATGGATTTTTAATCTAATTATGAACATTCTAAAAATTCCATTAAAATATTTAAATAACTTTTATAAATTAGTCGTATATCGTAAATCAAAACGACTATTAAGAAAGGTATATGAAATATATCATTATCGATTTAGTATGCCGGAATTGGTTTATCAAGCATTTTTACATACTTCAGGACTTGATTCGCCCGAAGATAGAAATTCAAGTTATGAGAGATTGGAATTCTTGGGAGATGCCGTTTTAGAACTTGTTGTAAGTAACTATTTATTCGATACTTATAATGAACTAACCGAAGGCGATTTAACAAAAATGCGGTCAAAATTAGTGAATAAAATTACACTTTCAAAAATCTCAAAAGAGTTGGGATTCAATCGACTCTTAAAGATTAGCAAAGGTGCAGAAAAAGAAAATATCAGAAATTTGGATTCAATTTTAAGCGATATTTACGAATCCTTTATTGGTGCATTATATTTAGATGGAAAATTAAAAGAAGCAGAAAAATTTATTGAAACAACACTGCTATCCAAACATAAATCGCTACTTCCTTCGCCGGATATACAAAATAATAAGGGAAGTTTACTTGAATATTGTCAACATAATAATATATCAGCTCCAAAATTTATAGTTACTAACAAAAACGGCTTAGCACATAATTTGCATTTTGAAATTAGTATTTTAATCAATAATAAATTTTATGGTTCAGGACTTGCGAGAACAAAAAAATCTGCAGAACAAATTGCATCTCGAAAAACACTTAATCTTTTAAAAAATAAAAAATAATTAAATTGTAATCATATCTATCATTTCTTTTACACGAGTTTCTATCTCGTCATCTGTCACAGCATTTAACTTATTAATAGAAAATGATTCTACCAAAAATGATGCCATAACCGTCCCGTAAATCATCGCCATTTTATAGTCGCGAAATGTGTGATTTTTTTTATTTAACGAATCCAAATATCCAACGAAACCACCTGCAAAACTATCTCCTGCTCCGGTTGGATCTACCACTTTTTCCACAGGATAAGCCGGAACAACAAACATTTTGTTTTTAAAATATATTAATGCTCCATTTTTACCTTTTTTTATAATAAGTATTTTTGGTTTCATTTTTAGCATTTCTTTTGCAGATTTATAGACACTGGAATTGCCCATTAATTGTCTTACTTCATCTTCATTAATAATTACCACATCTGATTTATTTATCACTTCCAACAATTTTTCACGACTGATTTCAATCCATAAATTCATGGTGTCTAATATTATTAATGATTCATTATTCATCTGTTTCAATACATCTAATTGTAATTCCGGATGAATATTTCCCAAAAATAGTATCGAATTATTTTTGTAAGAATCCGGTAATTTCGGTTGAAAATTCTCAAAAACATTCAGCTCTGTAAATAGAGTATCTCTCTCATTCATATTCAATTTGTACCTTCCACCCCATCGAAATGTCTTTCCATCAACAATTTCCAAACCATCTATATTTATGTTTTTTGCTTTAAACAATTCAAGTCCTGCTTTCGGAAAATCTCGCCCAACGATTCCAACTAAATCTATATTAGAAAAACGACTTCCTGCAATACTAAAATATGTTGCTGAACCACCAATTGCATCATCAACTTTTCCAGTTGGTGTTTGAACACTATCCAAAGCCACAGACCCGACAACCACTACTGACATTTTTTTCTCCTCATTTAATTAAATTTAAATATCCCAATTCGGAAAGATTCTTTCGAATTCATCTTGAATTGCATTTTGAACTTCAACACGAGTTGACATTTTCAAAACACTATTTGCAAATATTTTTGCATCTTTGTAGCTTATATTTCTAATTACAGTTCTAATCGGTCCTAAAAAAACAGGACTAACACTAAGTGTATCAATTCCCATTCCAATAAGCAAAATAGTAGCAATAGGATCACTCGCCATCTCTCCGCAAATAGTCGTTTTTATTTTATTTCTCTTTGCACTTCTAACAATCAATCTAATCGCTCCAACAACTGACGGATCAAAATGACTGAATAATTTATTAATTTTATCATTTCCACGATCAACTGCCAACATGTATTGAGTAAGGTCATTAGTTCCTATCGAAAAATAATCAACAACTTTTCCCATACGATTTGAAAGCAATGTTGCAGATGGTGTCTCTACCAAAATTCCAAATTTAATATTTTTATCATAAGGTTTTTTTTCTTTATCCAATATTTTTTTTGCTTTTTCTATATATTTTTTGCTTTCATATATCTCTTCCATTGTAGAAATCATTGGAATCATTATCTTAACTTTGCCATAATGTGAAGCTCTTAAAATCGCTTTTAATTGATCAATAAAAATATCCGTTTTGTCCAAACAAATGCGAATCGCTCTATAACCCATAAACGGATTTCGCTCTTTTAATAACTCTTCACCAAGTTTCAAATACATTTTATCGCCACCAAGATCAATCGTTCTTATAGCAATTTCTTGATGAGGTAATTCCTTGACAATGTGAGAATATTCGTGAAATAATTCATTTTCCGTTGGTACATTATTTTTCATCAAATATAGATATTCCGTTCGATATAGTCCAATCCCATCTCCGCCATATTTTTTTACCATATCCAATTCCACAGGCAAACTGATATTTGCAGAAAGACGAATTTTTTTTCCATCTTTTGTGATAGTTTCATCATTCCGATGTTCAATAAATAATTTTTCAATTTCAATATGTTTCGCCTGCATTTCTTTGAACTGCTGAATTGCATCTTTTGAAGGTTTTCTTATTAATTCGCCTTCGTTCGCATTGATTACAATATCTTCATTTTCTTCAATCAAGGTTGTTGCTTCGTGCATTCCCAACACCATTGGAATATCTAAAGTTCTTGCTAAAATTGAAATATGTGAAGTTAATCCTCCCTCTTCGGCAACAAATCCGACAATATTTTCCGATGAATGAATAATAATATCGTTTGGAGTTAAATATTTTGCAATATATATTTTGGGTTCATCTGTTGAATCTATTGAGTGCTTTTTATTCTTATTATTTAATAAATGACTTATTACTCTATTTTTAATTTCACGAATATCAGAAATTCTTTCACGAAAAAAAATCGATTCACTTTTTTCCAATAATTCAATATATTCACTTACAATTAATTTATATACATACTCTATTTTGAATAAATTTTCGGATACATAATTAACTACCTGTTTTTCAATTTCCACATCATTCAGAATTGTAATTTGTGTATTTATAATGTCAGAATATTCGTCTCCATATTTTTCTAATATCTTATGTTTAATTTCAATCAGTTCATTATTTACACTCGTTTTTGCTTTTCTAAATCTTGCAATTTCGTTATCTATCTGATTCTTCTTAATCTTTTTTGCTTGAATATCAAATGTCTGTGCTGATATTTTTATATATGCCTTACCAATTCCAATTCCTGGAGAAGTAGCAATTCCATATAATTTGTTTATTTTTTCCATAATATTCCCTACCTATTAATCATTTTTAATCTTTTTCATCCATTCCAAAATGATTTTGTGATAATTCAACAATTGCATCAACTGCCTCTTCTTCATCTGATCCACTCGCTTGAATTATTAATTTCGCACCGTGCTCCGCTGCGAGAACCAAAACACCGAGAATTGATTTCGCATTTATTTTTTTTTCATCACGAATTAAGAACATATCCGATTCAAATGTTGATGTAAGAGAAACCAATGCTGTAGCCGGTCTCGCATGTAATCCCTGATGATTTAATATTTCAAATTCTTTTTCAACCATAATTCTCCATTTATTTTATTTTTGTCTATTGAATATCATTTCACTAAATAACTCTATCGCTTTGCTTACTTTTTTTGGCAACTGTTTTAGAAGAGTTTTTGAATTTAGTTTTTCCATTTGTATGAATTTTTCAATCTCATTTATCACACCAATTTCCACCATCAAATTTCTAAAAGATTTTATATTTTCCATAGAAATATCAGATTTATTTAATAATAATTCAAGTTTTTCTTTTTGTTTCTTTGAAGCCAACTTATATCCAATCAATACTGGGAATGTCTTTTTTCCCTCTGCCAAATCACTTCCCAAAGATTTTCCCATCTTTTCAGAACTCGCAGTAATCTCCAATAAATCATCTTGTATTTGAAATATTTTTCCTAAAGAAAGCATATATTTTTCAATTACATTTTGCTCAGATTTGGAAGCACCACCAATTATTGCTCCAATCACAGCAGAGGCGGAAAGTAAATAACCGGTCTTTTTTTCAACCATTTTTAAGTATTCGTCAGCTGTAATTTTCTCTCTATTTGCAAATTCCATATCAAAACTTTGTCCTTCGCAAACTTGGGTTATACTCTCTAATAATATCTTTGAAATTTCATAATATTTCGATGAAGAATAAAATAATAACTCTTTTATTGCAAGTGTATAAATTCCATCACCAATGAGAATAGCAATATTTTCATTCCACTTTTTATGCACTGTATCTTGACCATGTCGTTGCAAATCATTATCCATAATATCATCATGAACAAGTGAAAAGTTATGAATCATTTCAATTGCCATCGAAGCAGGAAACAAGTCATTTTTATCAATTCCGTAACTTTCACCAACAAGGGTTAAAATGGCTGGTCGAAGTCGTTTAGCCGTTCCACTTAAAGCATATTTTATCGGTTCATAAAACTCTTTTGGCTCTTTTGGAAATTCATAATTCTCCATTTTTTTATTAAACCAATTTAAAAAATCTAAATATCTTTGTTGATTTTTATCCATTTCTCTCACTTAATATTTCATTGTTTCCAATTAATTCATCTATGTTTTTTACACCTGTCAGATACATAATTGCCCTTAATGTTTCTCGCCAATTTTCCAATTTGCTTTCCAATTCTTCTATTCCATTTTTATGATATGTTTGATAAATTATTCTTGCAGAACTTGTTATATTTGCTCCCAATGCAAGAGATTTTGCAATCTCAATCGGATTATCTATTCCGCCACTTGCAATTGAATATATTTGTTTATGTGCCGATAAATATTTTAAAGATTCTGAAGTGGAAACACCAAAATTAGATAAATATTCACCAACAATATTTTTTTCCGATGATAAAATATTTTCAACTTTTGCCCAAGAAGTTCCACCCGCTCCGGCAACATCAATAAACTTAAATCCCCAATTTATCAAATTATCAATATCAATTTTAGAGAATCCGCCACCAACCTCTTTTGCAATTACCGGAATTCCAATCTCATAAATTAATTCTCTAATCTCATTTTCTAAATTGATAAAATTAGTATCTCCACACTTTTGAATATATTCCTGCAACTTATTAAAATGAACAAATAAAGCATCTAATTCTAAATCTTCAATAATTTCCAAAAGCTTACTTCTCCATTCTCCACTTGCAATTTGTCCCATTCCTATATTTCCCAAAACAGGCACAGAAGGAGCATTTTTTCTCGCTATGAAATATGAATCAAATGATTTCCTATTCTCCAATAATGGCCTCACAGAACCCAAAGCAAAAGCAATTTTCAATTTTTCAGCAATCTTTGATAAGTCGCTATTCAATTTAAATGATTCATCAATTCCACCACTCATACTTCCAATCATAAAAGGAAAAGACAATTTTTTACCAAGAAATATTGTCTCTGTTTTTACATCTTGCAATGATAAACTGTTCACAGAATTAGGTATAAAATCATACTTTTCAAAACCGGTTTTTCTTTTCGAAAATATCGGATTTCCATTTCGAAAAACATCTAAATGAATTTTTTTTCTATTTTCTATTTCACTCAAATTAATTCCATTTAATTTAAAAACAATCTTTGCCACTTTGCGACTTCTTGCACTGAGCAATGTCGAAGTGTGCGAGAAAATCCTACTCCAATCCCCAAAAAACCTTTGCGACTTGGCGTCTTTGCGAGAAAATCCTTTTTCAAAATCCCCTTTGCGACTTAGCGTCTTTGCGAGATATTTTCTATTTCAACTCACCAAATTCCTTCAATTTATCCATCACAAGATTTTTTATTTCCTCTAATTTTTCAGGTGAATTTGCCTCAAACCTTAGTACAATTACCGGCTGTGTATTTGATGCTCTTACAAGTCCCCAACCATCAGAAAATTTAATTCTAACACCGTCAATAGTTATACAATCGTAATTTGTAGAAAAATAATCAAATGATTTTTTGGCAATTTCGAATTTTTCTTTATCTGATTTTGCATGTAATCTAATTTCCGGAGTAGAATAAAATTTTGGCAATTCATCAAGATATTCACTCATTTTTTTGTCTGACCGCGAAACCATTTGTGCCAATCTTGCAGAAACATAAATCGCATCATCATAACCATAATAATCATCAGCAAAGAATATATGTCCGCTCATTTCACCACCAAATGGACTATCCATATCTTTCATTTTTTGCTTGAGTTTGCTGTGTCCTGTTTCCCACATAACAGCTTTTCCACCAAGTTCTTTAATTCTATTTTCCAAAACTTGACTACACTTTACATCGAAAATTATCGGTTCATTTTTGCCTTTTATCACTTCCGGCAAAAACATTGTAATCAGTTGATCCGCTTGAATTACTCTGCCTTTATTGTCCACAACTCCAACTCTATCCGCATCACCATCGTAAGCAATTCCAATATCATATTTACCTGTTTTCATTTTTTCTATCAGATATTTTAGATTTTCTTCAACAGTAGGATCGGGATGATGGTTTGGAAAATTTCCGTCAATTTCGCTAAATAATTCTGTCACTTCCGCACCGAGCTTTTTGAATATTTCAGGAGCAACCAAGCCACCACAAGCATTGCCGGAATCGATAACAACTTTCAACGGTCGTTCTAATTTAATTTTACCAACGACTTCATCTAAATATTCAAATAAAATTCCGCCATCTTCCGAATATTCTCCGGTTCCAAGTTCAAAATCTTTATTCAATATTAAATTTTTAATCTCCTGAATTTTATTACCGAAAAATGCCTGCTTATCGTAAGACAACTTGAATCCGTTAAATTCGGGTGGATTATGACTTCCCGTAATCTGAACAGAAGCATCAATATCCCTTTTGAATAAACTATAATAATTTAATGGAGTTGGTAAAATTCCAATATCTACAACATCAATTCCCGTCGAAATTACACCGCTTGTAAATAACTCTTTCAATTTAGGAGTTGTAATTCTGATATCTCCACTGATTGACAATTTTTTTGCTCCCGCCCTTCTCAACCAAGTTCCAAATCCTCGTCCAAGATTAATCACAACTTCGTCGGTAAAATCATCTTTAACAATTCCGCGAATATCATATTCTCTAAAAATAAACTCGTTCATTTTCTTTCCTTTTTTTTACTATTTCAAATTATTTAAATATATAAATAAAAATTTATTTTTCCAAGTGCGAAAATATCAATAATCTATTCATTTTTTTTCTCACCTGACAAGGAATCAAATTTCCTAGCTATTTTTCTCTTTTCTAAATCTTATTTTTCCTAAAACAACCTTGCAACATTATTTTAATTATTGTTGAACTCTTTCAGAGTTCTGTATTTTTTCAGTTATTTCACTTCTACAGGTTCCACCTGTAGTTAATAACATTCAACCGCTTTCGCGGTTTTTTTGGAGTGCATTAACCGTTTTAATGAGAAAAAGCGGAGATTTTTATAAAGAAAGAAATGTCTCCGACATTTCTACACATCAACACGGTTGATGTATTCCAAATATTATAATCATTTTACCGCTTCGCGATTTTTTAAAGGTATGCAATTGGTAAATATATATGAAGTAGTTTAATATTCTCGACCTCAATCTTAATCCTTCCTTTGTATCTTTGCAATAAAATACTTTCGTGTATTTTTCGTGTCTTTCGTGGCTATATTTCTCTCAACCTCAACCTAAATCCCCCCTTTGCGACTTGGCGAGAGTTTTTCTCATTTTCAAATTTCAATTAAAATAATCCGTGTTAATCCGCATTATCCGCGGAAATCCGCGTGCTACAAAAAAACACCCGATATCACTACCGAGTGTTTAATTCACAATTTATAATTTATAATTAATAATTATTTATAAGCTCCTTCAAGATAGATTTTAACATTAATATCTATAGTATTATTTTCTAATAATCCCAACGAATCACTCGGATATTGCCAATCGAGATATGGATAATCATCATTTTTGGCATTACCTTGATTCCAATAGTCATCTGTTCCATTTGCTGTAGTATCTACAAAATCCCAACCACTCTGATAAAAACAATTAGTTGTGAAATATAAATCTTGCATCTCTGCGGTTGTCTTGCCTGTTCCACCAGCACTTGTATCTTGTCCGGATGTCTCCGTGTCCCAAAATGAATTGCTTACTGTGGAATTATTATTATATCCAACGAGACCGAAACCGCCAGCACTCACACTTCCTGTGCTGTAACAGTTGCTTATTGTGGATGAATTCATATTAGGCCCAACGAGACCGCCGACTCTACTAGTACCACCACTCACACTTCCTGTGCTGTAACTGTTGCTTATCTGGGATGAAAAATTATTATACCCAACGAGACCGCCAACATAAGTACCACCACTCACACTTCCTGTGCTGTAACTGTTGCTTACTGTGGATGAAGTAACATTATATCCAACGAGACCGCCGACATATTCACCACTACCACTCACACTTCCTGTGCTATAACTATTGCTTACTGTGGATGAAATATTATACCCAACGAGACCGCCGACTATACTAGCATTACCACTCACACTTCCTGTGCTGTAACTGTTGCTTACTGTAGATGAACTATCGTTCCACCCAACGAGACCGCCGACATAATAATCACCGGTAATATCTAGATTTCTCAATCCTACGCTATCAATTTCTGCTCCATCTGTGTAGCCAAATAAACCAATATAAAGTGTAGTTGGACGATCAATGAATAATGAATCTATCGTATGTCCTCGTCCGTTATATTTACCTGTGAATTTTGTGCCATCATTTCCAATTGATGAAAATCCACTACCAGCATCCCAAGTTTCCGTAGCAGAAGCATTTATGTCTGCCACCTGCACAAAGCAAGAGGCCCAGTCCTCAGTTTTAACTTGCAATGAATCCAAATCTTCTAAAGTTGCTATTTGGTATGGATCCGATTCTGTTCCAAGTCCACCGCTATAATTAAAACCAGTTAATCCCAAATCATCATTTGGATATTGCCAATCTAAATACGGATAATTACTATTACGACTATTCCCCTGATTCCATATATCATCTGTACCATTCGTGGTTAATTCTATATAATCCCAACCATTCTGATAAAAACAATTAGTTGTGAAATATAAATCCGTCATCTCGACTGTTGTCTTGCCCGTTCCACCGGCACTTGAAGATAGTCCAGATGTATTCGTGTCCCAAAATGAATTGGTTGCTGTGGAAGAAGAACTCACTCCAACGAGACCGCCGAGTTCACCATCCCCACTCACACTTCCTGTGCTGTAACTGTTGCTTACTGTGGATGAACTATTATTATACCCAACGAGACCTCCGACTCTTTTACCACCACTCACACTTCCTGTGCTATAACTGTTGCTTACTGTGGATGAATTATTCTCCCCAACGAGACCGCCGACAAAATAATTACTACCACTCACACTTCCTGTGCTATAACTG
>JAYEHX010000044.1:0-17347 GCA_034659735.1 Fidelibacterota bacterium
CAATGACCCAATGACCCAATGACCCAATGACCCAATGACACAATGACCCAATGACAAAATGCCACAATGACACAATGACACAATGACACAATGCCCCAATCTTCGGTGTTTTCGGTGCATTCGGTGGTTAATAAAGAATCTCCATTCGTTTGTAAGCCGACATTATTTTTGTAATATTTGTTTTTGAATTTTTAATAAAATTAAATATCTTACTAAGTTTTGAAAATGAATGAATTTATAATATAAGGAATAAAAATGTACCGTTTCAAAAAGATTGTAGTTAAAAGTGTTATGCCGGAAAAGATTAAAAAACTAGAAGAATTTAGTTATAATTTATGGTGGAGTTGGAAACCAAAAGCTCAAAAATTGTTTTCACATTTGGACAAAGAATTATGGTATGAAGTTAAACATAATCCATTAAGATTATTGAAAGAAATCAGTCAACGAAAATTAAATGAAAAAAGTAATGATGCGGAATATGTTGAATTATTTGATACAGTTATGCAAGAATATAAAGAGTATATGTCAAATAAAGATACTTGGTTTGCACAGAAATATCCTAATAAAGATGATTTTTTTGTTGCATATTTTTGTGCTGAATTCGGTATTCACGAAACCATGCCTGTTTATTCCGGAGGACTTGGAATTTTAGCCGGTGATCATATAAAAACGACAAGTGATCTTGGAATTCCACTTGTTGGTGTTGGATTACTTTATAAGCAAGGATATTTTATTCAGAGATTTGATGCCGAAGGTCAGCAAGAGAGTATTTATCCAAGTTATAATTTTGATGAATTGCCTATTTCTTTGGTAAAAAATGAAAGTGATTCTCCAATTAAAATTAAAGTAGAGTTAGATGGGCGAGATGCTTTTGCTCAAATATGGAAATTGCAGGTTGGTAGAACGGATATTTATTTGCTCGATTCTGACATTGAAGAGAATATTCCTGAGGACAGAATTCTTACTTCGCAACTCTATGGTGGTGATAATGAAATGCGAATTAAACAGGAATTATTTTTGGGAATAGCAGGAGTGAGAGCACTCAGAAAACTGAATATCAATCCGACTGTATGGCATATGAATGAGGGACATTCTGCATTTTTGGGATTGGAAAGAATCAAAGAATTTGTTGAAAAAGGTATGAATTTTGAAGTTGCGAAAGAGCTGGTTTCATCGTCATCTGCTTTTACGACTCACACTCCGGTTTCTGCCGGACACGATGCATTTAGTGAAGATTTGATGAAAAAATATTTTCACGATTTTCATTTGAAATTAAATGTAGAGTGGAAAGAATTCTACGAACTTGGTCGCGAAAAAGTAAATAATATATTCAGCATGACTATTTTGGCATTCAATCTTTCGAAATCATACAATGGAGTTAGCAAGTTGCATGGCGAAGTAAGCAGAAATATTTGGCAGGATTTTTGGAAAGATATTCCGGTAAATGAAATTCCAATTAGCCATGTGACGAATGGGATTCACAGCGAAACTTGGGTTGCAAAAGAGGTTAGAGATCTTTATGAAGAGTATTTAGATAAAAATTGGAATGATGATTTATGCAACGATAAAATGTGGAAAAAAGTAGAGAAAATTCCGTCAAGAAAAATATGGGAAGCTCACATACACAGGAAAAAGCGACTCGTTGATATTGCAAAAACTAATATTGAAAAGCGAAATAAACACAATGGAATTCCTGAATATATAACAAATAAAATAAAGGATAATTTAGATCCTAATGCACTTTTTATTGGTTTTGCAAGAAGATTTGCCACTTATAAAAGAGCAAGTTTAATTTTTAGAGATATTGAACGAATTAAAAAAATTCTGAAAAATAGTGACAGACCTGTAATATTATTTTTTGCGGGTAAAGCACATCCGGCAGATAGACCCGGACAGGAATTTATTAAACAAGTTTATCATCTTTCTATGCAAGAGGAATTCTTGGGAAAAATAAATATTCTCGAAAATTACAATATTACTTTGGCAAGATATTTGGTTTCCGGTGTGGATGTTTGGCTCAATAATCCAAGGCGACCGCGAGAGGCGAGTGGAACTTCAGGAGAAAAGGCCTGCATAAATGGAGTGCTAAATTTTTCTGTTCTTGATGGTTGGTGGGTTGAAGGATATAATAAAAAAAACGGTTGGACAATTGGTGAGGATAAGGAATATGAAAATAATGATATTCAAGATAATGAGGATAGTGCAAGTTTATATTATACTTTAGAAAATTCTATTATTCCCGAATATTACGATAAGAAAGATGGAAAACGGTTTTCTGAAGATTGGATAATTAGAATGAAAGAATCGATTATTTCAAATTCTCCGAAGTTTTCTACTTGCAGAATGTTGAAAGATTATGTGAATGATATTTATTATCCATCTTTTGAATATGGAAATAAAATGTTGGAAAAATCAGCTGTGAATTCCTCAAAATTAGTAGAATGGAAAGAGAAAATAAATAATGCCTGGGATGATATTTGGATAAGAGAAATAGATGGCATTAGTGAATCTGCAAATGAATTGGAATTAGATATAAAAGTTGAAGTGAATTTGAATGGATTGACCGAAAAAGATGTGAAAACCGAAGTGTATTTAGTTCAAGATGGTTATGAAACAGAACCGATTTCAATTACTGAATTAAAGATGGTTAAAAAGGAAGCACAAAATAATTATATCTATTCCGGTATGGTTGAAATTCCAAAAGGTGGAACTTATAAATATGCAATTCGTGTTCGTCCATACAATCAATTACTTTATCATAAATTTGAAAATCGTCTTGTGAAATGGATGATATTTACTGAAATGTAATAAATGAACTAATTAAAGTAGAACCCTTTGCATAACAAAACAAATAATAAGAATCAAAATAAAATAATAAAAATGTTTAGAAGTTTAGTGGTTTAGGAGTTTAGAACGATAAAAATGATTTTTATTAACAATAAATTATAAAATTAAACCGTATTTGTTATGTTAATCAAAGGTTTCAGTAAATAAAATAATATTTTTCTATCACATTTTTTTTAAGTAAAGAAATAATTATAAAAAAATAAAATAGTTACAGAAAATATTTGATTATGTAAGAAATCTTTTGTAAACTTGAGAGATGGATATATAGGAATGTTGACAAAATTATGAGAGATTTATGGAATTGATTTTAACAATAAACCCAGGTTCTACTACAACTAAGATGGGTCTATTTAATAGAACAAAAAAGATACATGAATTTAATGTTCAAGTTCCCGCATCTGAGATTTCAAAAAAAAATGTGACTAATGAATTTCCATTTCGAAAAGATTCAATGGAAAAATCATTACGCAAAATTAATTTAAAAAATGTTGTTGCAATAGTCGGTAGAGGTGGATTATTGAAGCCACTTGAAGGTGGAGTTTATAGAATAAATGATAAGTTGGTAAGTGATTTGAAAGAGGCAAAGAATGGAAACCATGCGAGTAATTTGGGAGCTATTCTTGCTGATTATTTTGGAAAGAAATATAAAGTTCCGGCTTATATAATTGATCCTGTGACGATTGACGAATTAGAAGATGTTGCGAGAATTTCGGGTGTCCCGGGAATTGAGAGAGTCAGCAGAGCACATGCATTAAATATAAAAGCCACGACTCGCAAAGTTTGTGATAGGAATGGTTGGAATATTAAAAGATTAAATTTCGTTGTTGCACATCTTGGTGGTGGAATTTCTGTTTGTGCACTTAAAAAATCAAGAATGATAGATGTAAATGATGCACTTCTTGGAATGGGTCCTTTTTCACCTGAGCGAGCTGGAGCATTGCCTATTCGGCGAGTTATGGAGTTGTCATATTCCGGCGAATATACTCAAAAAGAGTTGGAATTATTATTCGTAAAAAATAGTGGATTGAAAGGATATTTGGGAACGAATGACGGCAGGGAAGTTGAGGAGAGAATAAAAAATGGAGATGAGAGGGCGAAGTTAATTTTTGATGCAATGATTTATCAAATTCAGAAGGAGATAGGTGCGATGCTTTCTGTATGTGACTATAATGTGAAAGCGGTAATTATAACCGGCGGATTAGCTTATAATAAAAATATCCAAGAGCAGATTTCTAATAATTTAAAAAAATATAATGTAATTATTTTTCCGGGTGAAAATGAATTGGAAGCGATGGCAGATGGTGGATTTAGAGCGATTGACGGTAGAATAGAAATTAAAGATTATAAATAAAATGAAGGATTTATTATGAGATATTCTGATATTTATAAAATGATTAATATAGAAAATCCGAAGACAATTAATATTGTTTTTCCTAACTCAGAACCAATTTATCATGCTTTGAAAGAGGCGACAGATAAGGGATATATAAAATCACGACTTTATGGAATTCCTGAAAATATAGAAAAATATTCCAAAAAAGTTTCACTGACAAATTTCGAAATAATTAAAAGTGATACTCCGAATATTGCAATAGGAAATGCAATTAAAGATATACGGGCAGGGCAGGGCGATGTTTTGATGAAAGGTGATATTGCAACTGCGAGTTTTTTAAGTCCGGTTTTGAAACGGGATACTGGTTTGCGAAAGGGGAATTTGCTTTCTCATGTTGCTGTATGTGATACTCCTGGTTATCATAAAATATTATTTCTCACAGATGGTGCAATTAATATTAAATTGGATGTTGATAAACGGAGGGATTTAGCAAAAAATGCTATTGAGTTTGCAAAAAAATTAATTAAACCGCCAATTAAAGTTGCATTTTCAGCGATAATAGAAAAAATAAATGAGAAAATTCCGGAGACAATAGAAGCAAATGAGTTGGCAAAAGAGTTTAGTAAAAAAGGATGTTTGGCGGAAGGTCCGATTGCATTAGATGTGATTTATTCTTCAAAAGCTGCTAAAAAGAAAAATATAGATTCTAAAATTGCCGGCGATGTTGATGTGATTATTGGACCGAATATTACAACGGCAAATTTTTTATTGAAACATATGTTGTATGTAGATAAGGCAAAAGTTGGTGGAATAGTCATGGGAGCGAAAGTTCCGCTTGTTCTATTATCACGATCTGATGATGCCGAAGCTAAGTTAAATTCTATTGTTTTGAGTTTGGTTTAGTGTGAAATTTATTCAGGAATATCTTATTTTTAATAAATATTTTTATTTAGATTTTATTAAAAAGTTTAGTTGTTTAGAAAGTTAATTATTTTTTTCCCAAATAGTCAAACTTACATTTCCTTTTAAAAATGATTGTTCTTCTGTCAATCGCCAACCTAATTGTGAGATTACTTTTTCGAGTCCACCTTTTTTCATCCAAGATTTAAAATTAATATAGTGTTCATCGCCTGCATTTTTTTCGATTAAGTGGATTACTTTTTTAAATATTTGTGATAAAAATTGTCCTTTTTTTGGGTAGTCGAAGTCAACAATTAAGAATTTACCATTTGGTTTTAATATTCGTGAAATTTCGTTTAATGTTTTTTTTATAGTTTCGAAATCTTTTTCATGTAGTGCAAATTGTGAAATTGCCAAATCAAATTTATTATCATCAAAAGGTAATTCTATTGCATCGGCTTGGATACATTTGTTTGGTACTTGTTTTTTTGCCACTTCCAGCATATGTTCTGAAATATCGACACCTGTTATATCCATATTTTTTGGTAAAAGCGATATTTGTTTTCCGGTTCCGCATCCTACATCTATTATTTTTTTCGGTTGGTTTTTTATTATCCACTTTGCAGTAGCTTTTCGAATATGATTTAAGAATGGATTTAACATTAGGTCATAATGTTTCGAACTATTTCCATACTCTTCGATTGGTATTTCTTGTTTTGTCAAATTACTCTCCTAAATATTATTCAGTATCAACCAACTTATAAATATACAATTTTGATTCTGCATCACTAACAAAATAAATATTATTGTTGTCAGAATTAAAAGCAACTCCTTCTATCTGTTCTTTCCCAAGATGAATTTCTTCAATAACACCTTTTACTTTATCCCAAATATATAATTTTTCAGATTCGTCGCTAACGATATAGCAATTCCCCGAAGTTTCATCAAAAAATATTCCCGAATAATCATTTGCGAAATTTAATGTTATTTGTGTAATTATATTAAAATTTGAATCAAGTTCTAAAAATTTACCCGGATCTTTTTCATTTAAAATATAAAAATGATTATTTTGAGGATTAAAAGTCAATCCTTCAAATCCACTATTTCCATTTGCAGTAAAATCGATTTGGAAACTGTCAATTACAGTTCCATTTGTGTCAAGATTAACTACTTGCAGAAGCGATTCATCTACAATCCAGAGTGTAGAGTCGCGAGTGTCAAATGTTATTCCTTCGAGATCTTCGCCTTGATAAGATAACTCTTCAATGTCAGTTCCATCAAGTTTCATTTTGTATATTTTATTATTTGGTGGATCATTAACAGTAAATAAGGCAGTGCGATTTTGGTTGAAACATAATCCCGATGGTTCAGGAATGTCAATATCAATACTTTGAATTAATTCTAAGTTATATTTTGATTTTTGACTTGGTTCACTTATACTGCATTCCAAAGTTAAAAAGAGTAGAAGTAGAATTAGTATGAATAATAATATATTTTTTTTCATATTTCTCCAAATAAAAAACAGCAGTTATGATAAAGTAACTGCTGTTTTTTCTATATTATTCTAATTTTTATTTGTCGCTCCGGGTGTAATATCAGCAGTTTCATATACATTCCAAGTGTCAGATCCGTCAGGTTGTCTTCCACATGATTTGTCTGTATCAATTCCATATCCGATAGCATTAGTATCGTCAGCATTGTAAGTTAATGTATCAATTGGGACATTATTTGTTGCATCGGTACTGTAAAGTCCAATTTGTTCACCACTACCACTTAATTTTATTTCCACATGCAATATTCCCTGTTCTGATTCTTTATCACAATAGAGTAATAGATATCCACCTGCTACGATTGTTGTAGAATCCGGACTTGTGGTTGGAATCATATATTCTTTTGGACTATCGAGTCCATCTGTAATGTACATTCCACCAATATCAACTGCTTCGCTACTTGCATTATATATTTCAATCCAATCCTCATATCCACCGTATTCATCTTGGTTAGCGGCATCATTACTTGCCATAAATTCATTTATGTAAAGTTCAGGTGGTTGATATGCACTTGCTAAAACTGTGTAAGAAGTTGTGTCGCTGTAAGAAATTGCAGATTCATCATCAACTGCTTTTACAAAATATGAAACGACTACACTGTCAGCTTGTTTTGAAATCGTTGCTGAATAATCATCTCCACTTGCGGTCATTGAAGTATCTGAATATGTTCCATCATCAATTTTGTAAAATAAATTTACACTTGCAACTGAATTATCATCTGTCACATTTGCAGTAATTGTT
Source organism: Fidelibacterota bacterium (assembly GCA_034659735.1). Classification (GTDB taxonomy): domain Bacteria; phylum Fidelibacterota; class Fidelibacteria; order Fidelibacterales; family Fidelibacteraceae; genus TCS52. The sequence goes on from JAYEHX010000044.1 coordinate 7,372, forward strand.
ACTTCATCAACAGGTGAAGGCGATTGTGGATCTCTACTTACATTTGAAATTACCGGTGCGGAATTAGCTACTTCTCCGGTATTTGAAGTTTCCGGAGTCGGAGTTGGGAAAGATTGCCAGGTGCCTCCGCCATCGGGATTTCTACCGATAGAAACATCAGTTGTTTGAGCAATAAATTCTTTTTCATCGATTAATTTTCCACTTGCATCAAGTAATACAACTTTATCGCCACTAGCTCCAAGTTTGAAATGAGTATGTATTCCTGATTCTTCATCATCGCACCAAATTAAAAGAAATCCATTTGCGGGAATTGTGGCACTACTAAATGTATAGGGCGATCCTTCTGTACCTGAATCATAGGTTTGAAATCCGGCTATATCCACAGGATTTGAAGATGAGTTATAGATTTCATACCAATCGTCATAATCATTTACTGCTCCATCATTATCCATATTGACAGCATCATTACTGGCTAATATTTCATTAATAAATAAAATATCTTTATAGTCAGATGGTTCATCGGGAACACCTTCTCCTTCATCAATACTACAAGAGAAGGCTAATAATAAAACTGCCATTAACATAAATATTATTGTTTGTTTTAAATTTTTAAAAGTCATTTTTTCTCCTTTTTCTTATTATTAAAAGAATATTACAGCCATAAAATGTGCAACTGAAAATTCATCTCCACCGATAAATCCGTCGCCAGTCGCGTTCACTGAATTTTTTACCATCGTATAGTTAAATTGCATTTTCATATTTGGATTTGGATACCAATTTAAACCAAATGTATAATTATTTGCTTTTCCACCTGTTACACCTGCATCTAAGTCGCTTAAATTTAAGTGACTGAATCTTGCAACTAATTCCCAAGCACCATATTTATTCTCAGGCATTATCTGTCCGAATTCTCCTTGTGTATTATCCCAAGGTCTCTCTTCACCTGTTAGAATCCAGCTCAGAAAAGTATAAGTACCATCAAGATTTACATCAGAAAGTGAATCCAATCTTGCTACTTTTGTTGATACAAATTCAGATTGAATTGAAATTCCTTTATATTTTAGAACTCCTTCTAATCCAAGTTTTACAGTATTATCAACATCTCTGATAGTTCCAGTATCTAAAATTTCGACATCGCCAAGTTTTGTTTCCGGTTCGCTTTTGAATTCTACGGCATTGCTTTCATCACTTGGTTTCTCCATAACATAGGCACCACCAAGATGTACCATCAAGTTGTCTGTAATTTGTGGAGCATAAACTAATCTCACAGCATATCCGCCACCGGTTTCATCTTTTGTTTTATTTTTATTAATATCCATTTCTTGACCAAAAACTGATGAACGAATATTCCATCTTTTTCCCCATCGTGAATATTCGATTGCAGTTTTTCTGTCTGTTTCAAAAGCGAGCATAGGATATGATCGTTCAATAAATGTCTGATATCGCGAAGACATTAATTCATTCAATCCTAAAGCTTGTTTGAAATGCCCAAATTTTAAGTGAGTATTATTGAATCCGACATAACTAAAATACATATCTTTAACTTCAACAACTCCTTCTGCAATGTCCATATCCCATTCAGCTTTCCATACTTTCCATAATTTTGTTTTGACTGCAAATCTTGCTTTTCTCAAATGAGTTCCATTACTTAATTCATTTTCCCCTTCAAAAAAATAACCGGCATTGATGTACATTCTAACATCAAAAAAAGTTTGAAAATTTCCATCATTCGATTTCCATTTAATTGTTCCATCATCCCATTCTGTTGAACCTTCGCTTTTTTCTCCAAAAGCTAAAGCAACAAAAACTAATGATAGAAGCATAATGATAATTAATTTAAATTTTTTCATTACATTTTACTCCTCGCCTTTCGGCTTGGCTTTCGCCATTTTTTGTTTCTAATTCGTTATTTAATTTAAAATTATTATTCGATATATTCAAATAGCAAAAATATTTTGCATTATTATTTCTTTCATATTTATTATTATCTATCTTATGATAACTCGCGATATTATCATCAGTTATACCATGAGAGATAAAGTCATCATAATTTATTTTTTTATTTATCCGACTGAAAAGAATAGCATTTCTTTCGGAAAAAAATAAGCGACTTTGACTGTCCAACTGATTCTTAACAAAAAACACCTTTGCGACTTCGCGACTTCTTGCACTGAGCTTGTCGAGAAGTGCTTGCACTGAGCTTGTCGAAGTGTGCGAGAAATCTTTCCCTGCAACAACTTCATTTGCGACTTCGCGACTTTGCGAGAGATTTTTATAAACTTCAATATTAAAAGTATTTTGCAAAAAGAACAATGCAATAAAAGTAATAATAGCTGAAATAACAGGAGTTATTACCCAACCGGAAGCGATTTTTCCAAGTGTTTTGAATTGTATATTTTTTCCACCTTGAATTATTCCAATTCCCAAAACCGCACCAATTACCAATTGTGAACTTGAAACAGGAACGAGTGGAATTGCCGGCAAATTATGACTAAGCAAAAAATCTCGTAATGATGAAGATGCAAATAAAAATAGTACCAAAGATTCTGCAAGAACAACAACGAGAGCAGATTGTGGAGTTAGTTTCACAACGCCCGAACCTACGGTTTTCATAACCTTGAATGAATATGTAAAAATACCGATTGAAATTGCAATTGCACCTAAAAAGAATAACTGCTGAACACTTGAAATATGAAACCAGTTTCCAAAAGATATGTCAGGAAAAGGGGAGACCGGCACGAAAACACCCATAACATTTGCGATATTATTTGCTCCGAGCGAATATGCACCAAAAGCTCCAATGACAACAAGTGCAATTCTCGTATAAGAATCCAAGCGAAAAATACTCAACTTCCATTTTCTAAGGATATATTTTAAAAGTAAATATAATAATCCTGAAAATACCGCTGCAAGAATTGGACTAAAAACCCAAGTGGAAACAATTTTTATTAGTGAATTATAATCAGTTTGTGTATGCGAGAAGAAATTCCAACCAACAATAGCACCGACAACAGCTTGTGAAGTTGAAACGGGCAAATGCAATTTTGTCATCCAGAAAACAACAAAAGCAGCGGAAAAAGCAACCATAAAAGCACCACCGAGAGCATTAACTGCACCGAGTTTTCCAAGAGTATGACTTGCACCAGCTCCGGAAATTACAGCACCGAGAATTACAAAAATCGAAGCAACAATCGCAGCAGTTTTGAATTTAATCATTTTAGTTCCGACAGCAGTGCCGAAAACATTCGCCGCATCATTGCCACCGAGAGACCAACCCAAAAATAGACCACTTGATAGGAAAAACAAAATCATTAAAATCTCCTTTCTACCACTTTATATCGACCTTTTGATTGCATAAATACTTAACTTATCTGCAACATCTTCTGCTCTGTCAGCTACTAAATCAATATGAAGAGCAAAATATCTAAGATGAATTTTCCTGCTTAATTGTTCAATTGATTTATCTCTAAAAACTTTTCTTTTTAATTTTTCTGCTTGTCTGTCTGCCTCTTTTTCCCAAAAATAAACCTTATTAATATTGTGTTCTACATTGGCCGGATCTTGAATAAATTTACGAGATGCTTTCACAACTTGATTAATAGCATTGACACCAAATTCTGTTAATTTTATGTAATCGTCACTATACTGTTTGGGAATTATAGGTATTTCAATAGAAAACTCAATGAGTGTTTCTTTTGCTTGATTTGTAACATCATCTAAATTTTCCAATAAATCGAAAATATCACCACGAGATTCCGGAATTAGAGTTTTTGCATAGAGTTCTGTCACTATCTCTTTTCGTATTGAATCCGCATCGCCTTCAAGTTTTATCAGTTTTTCTAAGTGATAATTAAAATTCACCTTATCATCTTTCATATAAGATTTTATTCCTTCCAACAATATTAGTCCGGCATCGTTTGTGATATTTAAGAATCTGTTAAATTGTTTTTCCAATGATTTGGTTTTTTTAAATAACATTTTTATTTTTCTCCTTATCTTTTTCATCAGGCACATCAAAAGAGACGATTGTTTTTGCAATATTTGCCGTGTAAAAATTAATCTGTTTCAATAGATCCATGAGTTCCATATGAATTTCATGTGTATTTACGGATTGCAACAACTCTTTACTAACTCTCTTTAAATGACTTGATCTTAATTCTGTTTCTAATTCTTCATATTTTGTTTCTTTTTTCATGATTTTTACGGCTTCGTTTGAATCCATCTCTTCAAAAGCATCTTTCAATCTACTAATCTGTTTTGATGCTTTTAAATGGAATTCTGAAATTTCGTTTTTTCCTTCTTCTGAAAAATCTTCTTTCATAGCATGCTTTTTCGGTATAAGTGGCAAGATGTTTTTATCAATTATATCTGCAATACTCTCAATATCATTTACAACTGACATCATGACATAAACTTCTCTTGATTGTTCATTGTCTAATTTTTTTCCACTGATTTTTACTAAATATTTTAGAATTTCTCTCTCAAGATAATCAATCTTATTTTCCCGCATATGAATTCCATCAATTAAGGATAAGCTTGGATACTGTTCATCTTTTTCATCTTCTTTCGATAAAAATGGATTGATAGATTTATTCAGCATTCGTCCCAAAATCTTTATCATTCTTGATGTTTCTGAGCGAGCAAGATTGAGTGCCATCGCAGGAGTCGATAATACCTTAGTATCAAGGTGCCACAATGAAGGTTTAGTTCCTGTTTCATATTTTTTCTTTGGTAAAATTTTGAATATCAATGCCGCAAAAAATGTTGTAAATGGTAAAAAGATTAGTCCAAATCCTACATTAAATATTGTGTGTGAATTTGCAATTTGTCTTGGAACTACAGCACTATGAGCATCAATTACGGAAAGCGAAGCATCGGCTACGGGAGAAATTGAACGAATAAAATTGGCATAAGTGGGAATCCACCAGATGAAAATTAAAACTCCAACAACTTTAAAAATCACATGAGCAATTGCTACTCTTTTTGCTTCTCGCGATGTATTTATACTTGCAAGTCCGGCTGTAATACAAGTCCCGATATTTGCACCAAAAATAAGTGGGATTCCCGCTTCAAGGGTTAACAATCCTTGAGATGCGAGGACAATTACAATTCCGGTAAAGGCACTGCTGCTTTGAATTATTCCCGTGAAAGCAGCTCCAATTAATACACCAAGAAGTGGATTTTCTAATTTTAAAAGCAAGTTTATGAATCCTTCATAAGAGCGAAGTGGATACATTGCTTTTGACATTATACTCATTCCCAAAAATAAAATTCCAAATCCGAGAATCGCCTCACCAATATTTTTATACGATTCTTTACTTGAAAATAAGTATAAAATAAATCCTATTGCAATCATCAATAATGCGTAATCGGTAAGTTTGAATGCGATTAGTTGAGCGGTGATAGTTGTTCCAATATCGGCACCAAGAATGACACCAAGCGATTGTGCAAAAGTCATCAATTCTGCCTGCACAAAACTCACGAGCATAACTGTTGTTGCACTACTGCTTTGTATTATCATAGTCACAAATGCACCAACCGAAAGGGCAATAATTCTATTTTTTGTAAGTTTAGAAAGTATATATCGCATTTTGTTTCCGGCGGATTTTTTCATTCCCTCGCTCATCATATTCATTCCGAATAAGAAAAGTCCTAATCCACCAATTACACCTGTTACCAGAAAGAAAATCCATTTTGAACCTCGTGCTTCCAATTTAAAATAGACGATATCATTTTCATTTGTTTGATTATTTATTCTGGCAGAACATGAATAATTCCCTTTTTTAGATCCCAAAATAAAATGTGTTGAAGCAATTCCATCTGGTCCGGTTTTTACTATTTTTCGTTCCACTTTTTGCCCTTTGGAACTTGATGGAAATGATACCACATCAAAAATTACCGAAATTCCTTGTACTGCTTCGGAATTCTCGTTCACAACTTTGACAAATAGAGGTTGTTCAACTTTTTTCTCTACAACATTTATCAAACTGTAGGACATTATGTTTTTTGCTTTCTCTATAGAGATTTTTTCTGTTGCAAATGAAATAGATACTATTAGAAAAAGTGATAGAATTAAGATTATTGTTTTATTTAGTGTTATTTTCATATTATCATATTCCTTTTGATGAATTATTTTTTCTTTTTTTTCTTTCACTGTAAAGTGGATATGCTAATGACAAAAATGCCATAATTAATAATATCAAACTCAATGGATCAGTAAAAAATACTGTCCAAGTTCCCTCAGAGAGAAGTGCTTGACGAAAATTCGTCTCTGCCATTTTCCCAAGAATCATTGCCAAAACCATTGGAGCAGTGGGGAAGCCGTTTCTACGCAGAAGCCAACCGAAAACACCAAATCCGAGACATACAAATACATCGAACATAGAATTCTTTACAGCATAACTTCCTACGAGTGCGATAGACATTATGATAGAAAATAGAACAGCTTTTGGAGCAGAAATTATTTTTACCCACAAGCGAGTTCCCGAATATCCGATAAATAACATAAGAGCATTTCCGACAAACAAACTTGCGAAAAGTGCATAAACTAATGTTGAATTCTCCGGTTTAAAAAGTTCAGGTCCGGGAGTGATATTATGCAAAGCCAAAGCACCAATCATAACGGCAGTTGCAGCACTTCCGGGAATTCCCAAAGTCAAAAGTGGAATCAAAGCACCACCGGCAGAAGCACCGGCTGCGGAAGACGGAGCAGTAATTCCTTCGAGTGAACCTTTGCCAAATTCATCTTTTTTCTTGCTCGTTCTCTTTGCTTCGCCATAAGCGATAAATGCAGCGATTGTTGCACCTGCACCGGGAATTGCACCGACAACAGCACCGATAACCGACGATTTTGCAATCAATTTTTTTAATGACCAAAGTTCACTAAATTTTGGCATTTTACTTGAGAATTTTTGTTTTATTTTTTTGACTATTTGCATATTTTCTATATTTAAAAGTATTTCACCAATTGCAAATAAACCAATCAAAGCCGGAATAAAAGTAAATCCGTCAAAAAGTTCAGCCCTGCCAAATGTGAATCTCGGCGAACCGTTAATAATATCCAATCCAACAGTCATCAAAAGTAATCCGATTGCCGTTGAAACAAATGCTTTTAAACGATTTTTTGATTCCATAGAAGAGACGATAGTAAGTCCGAAAATAGCCAACGAAAAAAATGCGGATGGACCAAATTTTAATGCGATTTTTGCAAGCGGAACAGAAAAGAAAATTAAAACTAATGAGCCCGTCAATCCGCCAACTACATTAGCGAATAAACTTGAACCAAGTGCTTTTCCGGGTTGTCCTTTTTTTGTCAATGTGTAGCCATCGAATGCGACAGCAACGGCAGCGGGAGTTCCGGGAGTATTTATCGCAATTGCAGAAATTGTTCCACCATAAGATGCAGAAGTGTAAACCGCTGCGAGTAAAATAATTGCAATCAGTGGCTCCATTCCGAATGTAAAAGGAACTATCAAAGCAAGTCCGGTAGAAGCAGAAAGTCCGGGCATAACACCAACAAATATTCCGACAATAATTCCAATCAAAATAACTAATATAGGTTGCCACCAAGCTATCGAGGCAGTTCCACCCAATGCACTAAAACCATCTATTAAATTTGAAAATAATTCCATAAAATAAAAATCTCCTTATTAAAAAATACTTCCAATTGGTAATGGAACCATCAATATTTTTATGAATACTATATACATAAATAGCAATACCAAAGTTGTTGTTAATAATAAACTTATATATTTTTTATATCTCATTATCAGCATAGAGCTAATCAAAAATAATCCTGTGGAAATAAAAAATCCTATTATGGAAATTAAAGTAATATATGCCAAAATTAAAAAAGAGAGTGATATTACGGATTTTACATTCTCTCCCTTTTTTGCCGTTTCGTCAGTTGGATTTTTATAGTACAATTTCAAGCCAATAACACTAACAATAAATAGAAAAATTGACCATACTTTTGGAACTGTTGCCGAGCTGACAAATAGTCCTTCTCGTGGGGCAGGGAAGAAGGAGGAAATATAGAAAAATGTGACTGATAGAATTCCAGTAATCGTTAAAATAGAAATTGTTCCATTGATTTTTATATCTTTTTTCTTGAATACCAAATACACAATTAGAAATGAAATGATAAAAATTCCAAACAAAAATAGAGTTAAATATGGTGCCTCATTTGCATTTTTATCAAGCTCAAATCCCGCAATTTTTAAATATTTTCGTGAAGATTCTACATCATTATAGACCAACTCTTTGAATTTCTCATTTTTCATAAATACAGGTGTTACCATTGTTCTGTTTATATAATTCTGCCAAATAGAATCTTTGCTACATTTTTCAAATAAGTCCACAAGATATTTTGTTATTTCATCATTAGTATTTTTGTGTACAACAAATCCTCGCCACATCACTTCATTGGGTAAGTCAATCCCTTTTTCAATAAGTGTAGGAACTTCCGGAAAAGCATCAAGTCGTTTTTCAGTTGAAACTCCGACAATATTTAAATTTTTTTGTCTGCCGAGTATATCTTCAGGATTTCCCACATAGACATCAGCATGTTTTCCCATTACGGCACCCATTGCTTGACTTCCACCACCATAAGGAATCCATTTGACTTTTATATCTGCTTTTTCCCAAAATTTAACCGCCATTAAATGATCTAAACTGCCTGTTCCCGGTCCGCACCATTTTTGTGTTCCGGGATTTGCCTTTGCATGTGAAATTATTTTTTCAAGTGAATTAATTTCACTATTTGGATTTGTTATTATCGCTTCAGGGGAAATAGTTAAACAAGCTAAATATTTCAAATCGTCCAATCCAATTCCAATATCTGTTGTCTGTAAAGTCGGAATAAATGTTGCGGGAAATGCCAAAATTGTGTATCCGTCTGCTTTTGAACTCAATAATCTCGCACCGGCAATAATTCCACCGCCACCGGGTTTATTTACTACAACTAATGGTTGGTCGCAATAATTATCAGCAACTCTCGACAAAGTTCTCGCCATCAAATCAACAGCACCACCGGGTTTTGTATGAACTAATATTGTAATTGGTTTATTTGGATATTCGGCACCTATTCCAAAAGAAGAAATTGATAAAAATAAAATTATAATTAATAATACTCTTTTGCTCATTTTTTTATTTCCAATTTTTATATGGATTTTTCATTAACATTGAGTTGTAATATTTCGCATCACCTGTCACTTCTTCGCCAAGCCATTCGGGTTTTTTAAATTTTTCATCTTCAGATTCTAACTCAACTTCAGCTACAGTTAATCCGTCATTATCACCATAGAATTCATCAACTTCGTAAGTATGATTTTCACATTTTACAAAATGTCTTGTTTTATCAATAATTCCCTTTTCACAAATTTCTAAAAGTTCTTTCGTTTCGTCAATAGAAATTTCTTTTTCAAATTCATATCGAGATGCACCGGATTTATTTCCTATTCCTTTAATAGTTAAAAAACCTTTTTCACCTTTTATTCTAACTCTGACAGTTCTTTCCGGAACAGAAGATAAATATCCTTGTGTAATTCGCTGTGATTTAGATACAAACTTTTTAAAATCTCCCTTTACTAAAAATTTTCTCTCTATTTCTTGTGCCATTTATTCTCCATTTTATATTAAATGTTTAATTTTTGTGTAATTCATTTGTTGTCATTGTCATCTAATTAATCGAATTTATCTCATTTGTTGTCATTGTCATCTAATTAATCGAATTTATCTAATTGGTTGTCATTTGTTGTCATTCGTTGTCATTTGTAGTCATTGGTTGTCATTTGTAGTCATTGGTTGTCATTGATTGTCGTTGATTGTCATTTGTTGTCATTGGTTGTCATTGATTGTCATTAATTGTCATTTGTTGTCATTTGTTGTCATTCGTTGTCATTGGTTGTCATTGGTTGTCATTTGTTGTCATTTGTTGTCATTTGTTGTCATTGATTGTCATTAATTGTCATTTGTC
>JAYEHX010000045.1:0-15739 GCA_034659735.1 Fidelibacterota bacterium
TGCTTCCGTTCCCTTTTCCGTCACATCAATGTATGCCTTATGTAAAACATCTGAAATCATTAATGTTTCTCGCTTATTTTTATTTATTCCAGTGAAGTCAGCTTGCATAGTAAATGCTTGTTTCATTCCCATTTCTTGTAAAACATTTTTCAAAGATGAGAAATAATCAAACTGAAATTTTGGAAGATATAATTGCACTTTTTGTTTTTGTAATTTTTCCAAATTTGTATTAAATGATTCAAAATCTAAAAGTGAATTTATTGCACTTCGAGAATTTTCCTTAGGTAAAAAAACAAGCATCGACATCCGTTCATTTTTATAAGACATTTCAATTATCTGCATTTTTTCATTCTCAAAATAATTAAATTTTTCCGATTGATGCATCATTTTTACTTTTGAAACTTCTTTATCTAATAAATAGAATTTCTTTTCTTTGGTATATCTTTTCTTAAATTTATTCTTCCAATCTGCAAGAAAATATATTGCATTTGTTAAAACTAATCGAGTTTGTTTTGAAATTGTTCCTTTGGGCAGGATCTCTTTTATTTTCCCTTCAGTATTTTTACTTGCCCATTTGTTTATTATTTTTTCTGAATTTGTTGGTTTATTCTTAAAATCTAATCCATTAATGCTACTATAATATTTCTTAACAATTAATTCTTGATATGATTTTTTGATTGTAAATGAATTATCCACCCAAATAGCATTTGCCGTCTTTAACACTATATCTTTATTTGACTTATCAAACTTGTTAATACTTTTAATCAAATATTGAAATGAACTGTGAGTGATATTGTCATTTGAGTGTAAGTTTAATGTTTTTCTCATCTCCTCTTTAGTATCGTTTTTTGCTCCGGCATAAGTCATCGCTAATGCTGTTGAAATACTATATGGTGAAATAAAAATGTTCTTATCTGATTTTTGCGATATCTGATTAAACATTTTTAAAGCAAATTTATTATTTCCATCAATGGCATCACTATTTTTTACCGCAATAATTTCTTCTTCATTGCAAGATGTAAAAATAAAAACCATTACTATCCACACAATTATTTTCTTAAAGTTCATTTTCCCTACCTCCATTTATTGACATAATTTAGTTAATAATAATTAATAATAAAAATATTTTATTATTTTACTTAACAATTTAGAAGTATGAAAATAACTCTATTTTTTCTTGTTTTTTTAACACTAATTAATTATCTTAGGAAGAAAGTTGGGAAATTTGAAAAAAAAGGAGAAAAAAATGAAAAGAATTGTTGAAATTTTGTTGGTGATAGTTCTGTTGGTTTCGTTTACCACACTTTTTGCTCAAGAGGAAGAGGTCATCGAAAATGATGAATTTCTTACAGAAGAAGTAGCTGTTGAAGATACAACTGAATCAAGTGGTGGATTTTTCGCAAAAATTAAAAGTTGGTTTCACAAAGATGAAGCTGACACATTAATTGTTGAAGAAGAAATCATTGAGGAAGATATTGCATTGGAAGAAGGTCTGGATGAGGGAATTGTCGAAGAAGAGTTAATCGAAGAAGAGTTAGATGACAGCATGACAGTTGAAGAAAATATTACTGAAGAGGAATTAACTACATTTTTAACAGAAGAATATCCAAATTATGAAGAAAAATATGGTGTTCCTGTTGAATTACAAACACTTATTGTTAATTTGTTCCCAGTAGAAAATGATACTGTAGTTATTGAAAAAACAAAAACTGTTTTTATCAAAGAATAAAAGGAAGAGAAAGAAGCCGAAGTAACTGTGTCAGATCTTGATGGTGATGGAATCCCAGACGATAAAGATGAAAGCCCATTACAAGCAGAGGATATGGATGGATTTGAAGATGAAGATGGTGTGCCGGATTATGATAATGATGGTGATGGTATCTTAGATGTTGATGACAAATGTCCAAACTCAGCAGAAGATTTTGATGGTTTTAAAGATGAAGATGGATGTCCGGAATATGATGATGATAAAGATGGTGATGGAATTCCAGATGATAAAGATAAGAATCCAAACAAAGCAGAAGATTTTGACGGATTTGAAGATGAAGATGGTGCACCGGATTATGATAATGATGGTGATGGAATTTTAGATGTTGATGACAAATGTCCAAATGCTGCTGAAGTATTCAATGGTTTTGAAGATGAGGATGGTTGTCCCGATGAAATAGTTATTGAAAAAGATACTCCAATCACGCTTTATGGAATTACTTTTACATCAGGTAGTGATATTCTATCAACAGAAGCAAAACAATTATTAAATGGAATAGTAACAGCATTAACTGATAACACAGATGCAAAAATAATGATTTCCGGATATACAGATAGTGTTGGAAGTGCTAGTTCCAATAAAAGATTATCAGCAAAAAGAGCAATATCGGTTAAAAACCATTTAATCTCAGTAGGTATTAAATCGAATAGAATGGAAACTGAAGGATTGGGTGAAATTGATCCTGTTGCAACTAATGATACAGAAGAAGGTAGAAATAAAAATAGAAGAATTGAAATTAAACGAATTGATTAATTATTAAATTCAATTAAAAATAAAAAGCAGAAGATTTGATTCTTCTGCTTTTTTTTGTTAGTATTTTTTGTGTCCAATTAAATAATAGTATCCTTATAAAATTTCTTATCTTTATTCGGATAATCACTCATAAAATGTAATCCACGACTTTCTTCACGACGAAGTGCCGATGTTATTATCAAGTATCCAATTGTTGTAAGATTTCTTAATTCTAAAACTTCTTTATTTATTTTTGTTCTTTTATAATAATCTTCTATTTCATCGTATAGCAGTTTTGTTCTTCGTAAAGCACGAGTTAAATGTGGTTTAGATCTTACAATTCCAACATAATCCCACATAATATTTTGCAATTCTTGTTTGTTATGTTTAATTAAAATCCACTCATCGTGATTTAATTTTCCATCATCTTCCCATTGGGGAATTTCAATATTGCTAAATTCTTCATCATATTTTTTATTTAATATCTTCATTGCAGATCTATGACTAAAAACTAATGCTTCTGTCAAACTATTACTTGCTAATCTGTTTGCACCATGAATTCCCGTATGTGCAGTTTCACCACTTGCATATAAATTATGCATAGAGGTATTTCCTTTCATATTTGTCATTACTCCACCACAAATATAGTGTGACGCAGGAACTACAGGGATTAAATCTTTTGTTATATCAATTTTTAATTTTTCTCTACAGTGAGAATATATAGTTGGGAAATGCTCTTTTACTTTTACAGAATCAAGATTAGTCATATCCAAATAAACAAAATCACTTCCATGTTTTTTCATTTCAGAATCAATTGCACGAGCGACAATATCCCGTGGTGCAAGTTCTAATCGCTCATCATATTTTTTCATAAATTCTTCGCCGGACTGATTTTTTAACTTCCCGCCAAATCCTCTCAATGCTTCTGAAATCAAAAATGGTTCTTCTTTCGGATTATAAAGTGCAGTAGGATGAAATTGTATAAATTCCATATTTGCAATTCTTGCTCCTGCACGATATGCCATTGCAATTCCATCGCCGGTATCTACTTCGGGATTTGTAGTATGTAAATAAACTTTTGCCGATCCTCCGGTTGCTAACATTGTATAATTTGCTCTAAATATATCAATACTGTTATTATTTAAATTCAAAATATATGCACCAAAGCAGATATTAAATGCCGATTGCAAATTATTTCTAACTTGGTGTTCCGTAATTAAATCAATCGCAAATCTATATTCAAAAATTTCTATATTAGGATGCTTTTTTACTTTTTCTATTAGCGAATCTTCAATTTCTTTACCTGTAGCATCTGTAGCATGTAGTATTCTATTCGCAGAATGCCCTCCCTCCTTTGCCAAATCGTATTCACCATTTTCTGCTTTCGTAAAATTAACACCCCATTCAATTAATTCTTTTATTCTATCAGGTCCTTCATTTACCAAAACATCTAACGAATCATTATGACAAAGACCTGCACCGGCAATCATTGTATCTTTTTTATGCTGTTCCGGATTATCATAATCAGAAGTAACCGCGGCGATTCCACCTTGTGCTTTGCTTGTATTACATTCATTCAATTTTGTTTTTGTTATGAGATTTACTTTCCCCGAATCAGCAACTTTTAATGCGAAACTCAATCCCGCAATTCCACTTCCGATTACGAGATATTTTGATTTTATTGTGCTCAATTTTCCCTCTTTTTTTTTACACATAAATTTATGCAATAATATTACCAAAATGAATATTTTTTTAATAATTATATATATAGAGAAACCTTTGATTAACATAACAAATACATTTTAATTTAATAATTTATTGTTAATAAAAATCATTTCTATCGTTCTAAACTCCTAAACCACTAAACTTGTAAACATTTTTATTATTTGTTTTAGTTATGTTAAGCATTCTAATTGTATAACTTTCAAAAAACCGCGAAGCGGTTGAATATTATTAACTGCAGGTGAAACCTGTAGATATAAAATCATTGAAAAATACAGAACTCTGAAAGAGTTCAACAATAATTAAAATAATGTTACAAGGTTGTTTTAGGAAAAATAAGTTTTAGAAAAGAGAAAAACAGCAAGGGCATCGCTCCCTTGTCATTCAAAAAAACAAAAAAAACTCCGAAGTTCGTTTTAGTTCGATGCAAAAAAACCAAAATCTCCGCGTCTCTGCGGTAAAGTTTAGGATTTAAAAAAACAAAAATAACTCGTAGCATAAAGCGGTAAATTTATAAAATTATCTGATTTAATAAAATTTCGTGGTGACAGACGAAACATTAATTCAGGATTATATTTATCTGCATAACTTCGTAAACTTTTTATATTACGGCTCATTCCACTTTTTACTTCAATAGGAAATATTTTATCCTCTTTTTGAATTACGAAATCAACTTCTGCTTCACTTTTTGATGACCAATAATACAAATTATTTAAACCGCCCGTGACCAATTCAGTAGCGACAAAATTTTCTGTAAATGCACCATTATATTCTCTAAATAGTTTTGTAGGTTTTAAAATAATTTTTTGGGAAAGGTTCAGCATTGCACCAAGTAAACCTGTGTCGTGCATATATAATTTGAATTTCAAATAATTAGCATAACCTGAAAGTGGTAATTTGGGAACACTTATATTGTAGGTGACATTAATTAATCCTGCATTTTTTAGCCATTCTATCGTCTGTTCATAAATGCTTGATCGTGAATTTTTTCTAACATCCGAATATTTGAATTTTTTATTTTCTTTAGCTAATTGATAAGGGACAGAATTCCATACTTCAGATGTTTTGATCGCTTGACTTTTACTTGTATATTTTGAAAAATCTCTTTTATATGCCTCGAGTATTTCGTTTTGAATTTGTCGTGCTGATGAAATATTTTTATTATCAAAGTAATTTTGTAATACCTCAGGCATTCCACCGAGAAACATATATTTTTTCAAATGTGTCAAAAGTTTTTTGTGTATTATATCCGGGAACGCCTCTATTTTTTTTATATTTTGCAGTTTTTTAACTAATAATCCTTCATTACAAGCAGTGAGATATTCGGTAAAATTCATTGGATAAAGCATCATAAAATTTATTTTACCAACCGGAAATGAAGTTTTTTTGCTAACACTAACTCCGAGAAGTGAGCCGGCAGAAATTATGTGATAATCAGGTGCTTGTTCGTAAAAATATTTTAAACTTGTAATTACTTTTGGAACAACTTGAATTTCATCAAAAAATATTAAAGTTTCTGCAGAAGTAATTTTTTGTTTAAAATAGATACCTATATTTTCAATAATTTTTTGCGGATATAATTCATTTGTAAATAGCGATTCTAATTCCGGGTTTTGCTCAAAATTCAGATAAATAATTTTTTTATATTCACTCTTACCAAATTGATTTATAATATAGGTTTTTCCAACTTGCCGAGCTCCTTGCAATAATAATGGTTTTCGTCTTTTACTCTGTTTCCAAGCTAATAATTGATTATATATTTGTCGTTTCATAATTTATCCCCCAAAAAGTGTTGTAAATATACAAAAATATCCCGTAAAAAGTGTAATAAAAAAATATTTATCCCCCAAAAAGTGTTAATATTGCATAAAATTACCCCCGAAAAAGTGTAAATATTGCTTTTTATTATTCAAATTGTTGCTTTTAGAAAAAATAATGTTTATAAAATCAAAAGAAGTGAAAGATAATGGAGAGAAACAAAAATAGAAATAGTACTAAAAGTATTAGAATCAGTTTCAATATTTGGTGTGAATGACGAAAAATATGAAATTTAACAACCACACTTTCTCGTTTCGTCTTTTAAGATATATTGAGAGAAAGAGAAACTAATCCCAATATCCGGGTTTAATAAATAAAATAGCAATCAATCCATAAACTCCTGTGGTTGCAATAATTACAATATCAAACCAATTTTCTTTATATTTAAATTGTTTTTTCCGATTTATTATAAAAAATACTATTAGAGAAAATACGATACTAATAATTCCAAATAAATAATTAATAGTAAAATCAAAATTTACATAATGAGAGTTTGAAGAATAAGTATTTATTTTAAATGGAAAAAGTGATCTTTCTATTTTTCCGGTAATTGTATTCTCTTTTGCAGTTGATCCAATTTTAAATTTATCAATGAATTTATAATTTCTATCAGTAACGACACAAATTGATTTATCATCATCAGAAAATTTAATAGTTCTATTTAATGGATCGGCTATCATGATAAATTTCATGTTATCCGAATCATAATTTTGAAGAGGTAATTTAATTAACTTATAATTGTCGTAAGTTATTAAATAAACACCGTTAGAATTTGTAAAAAGTAATCCATAAAATTCTTTTCTTGGATCTTCTTTAACAAACATCCTTTTTATATCTAAATTATTTGGTATTGATGTTTTAACACAAAAAGGTTTGCCGTCAATTTTTTTCAAATGATAGGTTTCGTCTTTGTTATCCACAATAAAATATCCCTCGTCAAATGATTTGCGGGTTGTTGGATTTCCAAAAATGAATTTGCTTGGAAATTCAAACCCTTCTTTCAGCATTGCATCTGTAAATTCACTTGACATACCTTCAATAATTTTATTTTCTGCAGGATTAATAAACTCTATCCTATCTGTAATTCTAAAAACTTCATCCGGCATTGACAATCTTGAATATTTTGGTTTTGATTCAATTAATGGCCAAAGTTGAATTAACGGATCATTAAAATCTTTCGCATTTATCCTAACCATTTGCATCTCTTTTTTTACCTTTTTGCGATCAAATTCAAAAGATTTTACACTGTCCGGAAGTTCATTCCATTTCGCAAGATCGTTGTGATAATAAAAAGGCAGTGCTTTTCTATATTCCTTGTCTGTCAACTCATTCCCTTCGCTATCAAAGCGCTTTGAACCAGTTAGACGATTCCATGTTTTATAGACAAACTCATTTTTAACAGCACTATAATAGATAGATGGGCTACTTGTACTTTTCTGAAAAACCATCCAATAGAAATTCGGCAAATATACAGCACCAATAATCACAATTAATAAAATAATAATATATCTTGAAATTTTGTTTAACATTTTTTATCCTTTTTTAATTAATTCCTTTTCTGAATCTATGTCCGGGAAATAATACCGTTAGTGGAGAAAAAACAACTATAATTGCATATTTCCATAATGAAAATTGATATTCGTTGTATCCGCTTGACATAAAAAACAACTTCATAAACGAAAATGTAAGTATTATTAAAATAATTCTATAAATCCAAGATGGTTCAAGAGTTATCATCGAAGTTAAAAAGTAAATCGCTAATCCGCCAAGCAACCATGGTAAAATCGTCATTACCACACTTTGCACTATTTCGGTCGGATAATATAAATAGCTAATTCCAACTAATCCGCCAACAATCAAACCAAAGTTTATCAATAGAAAAAATAATCCAATACCCACCATTGAAAGCAACAGCTTTTTTTCTGAAATTGGCAAATGATATGAGAGTCGCATTCTCTTTTCTGCCATTTCCGGTACAAACTGAAGTAGCGAAACAACAACTCCAAATATCACCGGTAGATATTTAAATATTTCATAAAACAGCATTTTCCTTTGGACAACATAAAGCCAATTTTGAAATGCCCCCATGAGCTCGATATAATGTCGAACCTCTAACTGAACATATAGCAATAGTAATAACACTACAACAAAACTAATTATTACAGCTAAACGAATTTTTATCCATTCTTTAAAAATAATTGATTTAAACATAATTTTTCCTTAATATTTTCCTGTTAATCCGATAAATGCTTCTTCTAATCCCAATGGAATTTCTTTCAATCCTTGCATAGAAACTTTTTTATTTTTTAGATATTTTTTAATCTGAGCGAGTGTTTTGAAAGAGTATATATTTACTTTGGATTTTATCGTTTCAATATTTGCAATCGTGTTATCAGCTTCCAAAACACCGGTTGCTTTTGATGTTTTTAATTGATAGCAATGGAATGATTTTTGAAATTTTTTCAATGAAGTGTGAAGCAATAGTTTTTGATGCCCCATAATAATTGCATCGTCTATTATTTTTTCCATATCCGGAATTATGTGAGAAGTCATTAAAACTGTTTTATCTCCGAACGATACAAATTCTTTCAAATAATCAATAAAAAGCGAACGATATCCCGGGTCCAATCCCATAGAATAATCATCAAGAATCATAAGTTCAGGATCTTGTGCGAATATCAATCCGAGAACAATTTGACTTCGTTGTCCGCAAGACATATTTGATATTCTGTGATTGTCGGCTAAGTGTAATTTGTTTACTAACTCATAATAATATTCCCTTTTCCAATTAGAGAAAAAATTAGAATAAAATTTTTCCACCTGTTTGATTGTCATAAAATCGTAGGCAACATGTCCTTCATGTAATAGCCCGATTTTTGCTCTGGTCTTTGGAGAAATTTTATGTGAATCTTCTCCGAGAACTTTGCAGATACCACTTGTTGGTCGTAAAAATCCCATCAGAATATTTATTGTGGTTGTCTTTCCCATTCCATTTTTTCCCAAAACACCAAAAATACGACCTTTCTTTACCGAAAGGTTTAAGTTATTCAAAACTAACTTGTCGCCATATTTATGTGTGAGATTTTTTAATTCAATTACATTTTCCATATTTTGTTTCCTTGTCTAAATGAATTTTAATTTTTTTTCAAGTGTGGCAATTATAACTATTAAAATGAATTTATCCAAAACAAAAATATAAATATTTTGCTAATTTGAATATTTTTCCGTAAAATTGGGTGTTTGATAAGTTGAAAAAATAATAATTCAAAAAAAGAAGTAAAAAAAATGAAACGACAAATATTAATAATTGCAATAATTTTGAGTTTAACAAGTTTGGTTTTTGCTAAAGATTCTAAAATCAAAGGATTCGTTTTGACTCAATCAACCAAAAAACCAATCAAAGAAGCACTGGTAGTTTTAGAAGATTCAAAAGACGATGATTTTAAAATGGAAAGTATGACTGATAAAAACGGATATTTTGAAATTCGTCATGTTCCGGTAGGTGTTTACAAAATCGCAGCTTTGAAAGATGGTTTTTTTAGCAATAGTTTATTCGATTTAAAAATTCACAAAACTCAAACTTACAATTTGAAAATTAAATTGATAGAGTGTAAGGGCAAACAAAATCTTGAATTTTGTTTTATGATTGGCGGTATTGAAGTTGAAGCACAAGAGAAAGAGATTATTCCCGATGAAGTTGCCACAACAAGAAAAATCAGTTCTGGTGAAGTAGAGCATATGCAGGCATCAAGTTTAGGAGATGTTTTGTCGCTTGTTCCCGGTGTAGAAAAATCAAATAATCCAGGATTATCAAAATCAAGTAAGGTTGGGCTTCGTTCGGTCTCTATTACTGGAACGGCAGGAGTTATGGAATCTTTTGGAAGCACTTTAATTGTAGATGAAAATGTAATGTCGGATGATGGAAATGCCTCTTCGAGTGGTCGTGGTGGAATTGATTTGAGAACTATTCCCGCAGACAATATAGAATCTGTTGAAGTAATTACCGGAATTCCATCTGTAGAATATGGAAACTTTGCAAATGGAATAATAAAAGTAAAAACAAAATCCGGTTCGACATCCCCTAAATTAAAAGCAAAATTAAATCCCGATACAAAAACAGCAAGTTTTAGTAATGGACACAAACTTGGAAAATCTGTTTTTGATTATCATTTAAATTATGGTTTTAGTGAAAGAAATTTGAGAATTCAAGGAGATGAATATCACAGAATATATGCCAAAGGAACATATTCAAGTGATGAAAAATTTGAAAAATTAAACTTAAAAATAAATTCAAGCTTTACGAAAACATTAGATAATGAGGAAGCAACAGGACCCTGGAAAACAAGAGATTATGACCATGGTTATAGAGCAATGGGAAATATGTCGGCAAAATATGACAAGTCAAAAAATATAAAATATAATTTTTATTTTGGAACAAATCTTAATAATAAAAAACAATTTAAAGAAAAATGGGTTAATGATCAAATAATTGTGGAAATTGATACAGTTTTTTATGATACAACCGGAACCGGTGAAATAATAGAGAATGATACAACATACAAAAAAATGGAACCGGGATATATTGGTCAAAAAAGTGTAATCGGACAGAGCTGGTCACTAAATGGAAAATTCCAAAGACGAGTGAAAAGAACAATTGGTTCAATTGAAAACAATTTTTTATCCGGAATAGAATTTGATTATGATACTGACAACGGCGAAGGATTAACACTTGATTCATCGAGAAATTATTATGGGTTATATTCAGGAAAAAGATCATATTCCTATGATGATTATGATGCTCTAACTTCTTGGAGTGCTTATGTCGAAGATAAAATAAATGGAAAAATATTTAATCTAAAATATAATTTATTATTGGGATTAAGATATGATTTATTCACTCCGACAGAACTCTCGTTATTTAAAAATGATAACATTTTATTTGAATCAAAACATGGTGATTTTTTATGTCCAAGATTTAATTTCCGTTTATTTTTCTCGGATAATTTTAGAATAAGATTGGGTGCAGGAAAAACTGCAAAGGCAATTTCGCTTGGATATATTTATAAGGCTCCTGATTATTATCAATATGCTGACGGCGATTCAACAATTACGGAAATTCAACAACAACAAAATTTGGATTTGCAGGCATACACCACGAACAAATATGAGGCATCAATCGATTGGAAACCATTTGATTTATTTGGTATGTCATTTACATTTTATCACAACGAATCTGATAACAGACCTTCAACACAAAGTTATCCTTGGGGATATGAAACAAATAATGACACGATTACATCACAATCATATTCCATATATCGTAATGATGGGTGGAATAAATCCAGTGGTGCAGAATTTACACTGCGAACTAAACGAATTAAAAATGTTAAATATAAAATGAATATTACTTATCGATATAGTGAAAGCGGAAAACACGGATTAAGTTATGACAGTAGCCCTGACACATCTTGGGAAGATATTTGGTATTTACCAACATCAGGGTGGAGAGAAAAGGTGATTATCGACAATCAATTAAGTTTTGTAAGTAAACGACTTGGCGTGTGGGTAACACTTGATGTTCAAATTATTCCATATTATAGAAGGCAAACAATTTATAATGGAAATTTTAGATTAGACCATTATTATGATAGTTATGATGTGACGGATATTCAATATCAGGGAATGACATATTATTATGATAATAAAATTTTGGGAAATGATAGCCATTGGAGAGCAGATTTGAGAATCACAAAATCGTTAACACAAAATACAGAAATGTCATTATATATAAATAATCTATTAGACGACAAAGGTATATCGGTTCATGAATATACCGGATCAATTGGCGAATTGAATCCTGATATTTTTTACGGATTAGAAATTAGTACTCAATTTTAAAGGAATTTACATAAAAAAAATAAAAGAAGAGATGAGAAATATCAATTTACAAAATATTTTAATATTATTTTTCAGTTTTATTTTGATTATTGGCTGTCTGAATAATCAAAATATCCCATCTACTTATGATGGAAAAATGGATATTACTTTACAAGCATGGTTTGATATTGATTCTCTTAATGATGAAGTAAGATTATCATCTATACCTGTTGAAATATTTACTTACGCCTATGAAGGTTGTTCTTATACTAATTCTACAGATTCAAATGGAATAGTAATTTTTGAAAATCTCCCTTGGAGCGAATATAATATTAATATTAATTCGGAAATATTTGTTAATTATGGAACTTTTATTGATACAATGCCTATTGCTGCGACAGGAATTTATAACCCAGATAGTAGTGCAAATATATTAGACACATTAAATATTTTATGTGGTGGTTCGGAAAAAGGTTTGAAAATAAATGAGTTATACACGACTGCTCCACCAAATAATTTCTTTTATTGTTCTGATGATTATTTTGAACTTTATAATTCTTCTAAAGATATCGTTTACCTTGATGGGATGATGTTTGTCAGGATTTATAAAATGCTGGCGTGGGCATCATCAATATTTCAATTTCCAGGAGAACCTTTAACAGGACGGAGATATCCTGTGCAACCTAATTCTTTCGTTATAGTCGCAAAAGATGCTTATGACCATCGCACGATTGTGTCAAGTAGTATTGATCTTTCGAATGCAGATTGGGAATTTAGAAATAGTGCTGATTATGGAGACTGGGATAATCCTGATGTGCCGAATTTGGAAAATATAGAAATTGGTTGCCATACTGATTTTGGAATAGGTCTTACTGCGGATGTTATTCTTATAACTGACGGCAGTGATATTAATTATCTTGATGGAATTGATAGTGCCTCAGTTGTTGACGGAGTGGAATATTGTGGTTGGACAAATCATACAAAATGTATTGAAAAATATATTGATAGAGGTTGGGGTGGAGTTGGACTACAGAAATATAGCGGACAATCATTAGAGAGAATAGCTCCGGGATTTGATACTAATAATTCCACTGTTGATTTTGAAATAATCTCGGCTCCAACAATTGGTTATCAACATGAATGAAAAAATAATTTTGGGTAAATAAAATGAAATTAAGGATCAATTTACAAAATATTTTAATATTATTTTTCAGCTTTATTTTGATTATTGGCTGTCTAAATAATCAAAAATTGCCGACAACTTATGACGGAACAATGGATATAATATTACAAGTTAATTTTGATATTGATTCACTTAATTATAAAAAATATTTTTCTTCAATTCCAGTTGAAATTTCTACTTATGATTACAATAATTTTTCTTATATAGATTCTACCGATACGAATGGAATAATAGAAATAAATAATGTCCCATTTGCAGAATACAAAGTAAATATAAATTCAGAAATATTTGTTGATTTCGGGTCTTTTATTGACACAATGCCTGTTGTAGCTTCCGGAACTTTTACTCCTAATAGTTCGATAGATTCTATTGGCACAATAGAAATTATATCCGGAGGAGCAGAAAAAGGATTGAAGATAAATGAATTATATACCGTAGGACCTCCAAATACTTTTTTCTACTTTTTCGATCAATATATTGAATTATATAACTCTTCTAACGAAACGAAATATCTTGATGGAATTGTCGTTTGCAGAATGTCAAATACAATTGATAAAATTACTTATATATTCCAATTTCCCGGAACACCTTTAACAGGGAGGGAATATCCTGTCGAGCCAAAGGAATTCGTAGTTCTTGCCGGTGATGCTTATGATCATAAAGGAGAAATCTTTAACGGGGCAACAAGTATCGATTTATCAGATGCCGACTGGGAATTTAGAAATAGTAAAGATTATGGTGATTGGGATAATCCCGATGTTCCTAATATTGATAATATCGAAGAGGGACATACTAATGATTTTTATATAAGTTTAACTTCTGATGTTGTCATTATAGCAGATGGAAGCGATGTAGAATATATTGACGGATTGGATAGTGCCTCTATAATTGATGGAGTTGAATATAGTAGTTCTCCTACCCATAGAAAAGACATCGAATCATTTGTCGATAGAGGTTATGGCGGTGTTGGTTTACAAAAATATAGTATGCAATCGTTAGAGAGAAAATCCGCCGGCTTTGATACTGATAATTCTGCTATTGATTTTGAAATCATTTCTGAACCTACTATTGGGTATCATCATGAATAAATCCTTTACCGCAAAGACGCGGAGACGCAGAGGGAAGAATGTGAATGAGTTTGCTTTACCGCAAAGACGCGGAGACGCAGAGGGAAGAGTTTACTTTACCGCAAAGACGCAGAGACGCAAAATAGATAATGTAAATAAATTGACTTTACCGTCCGCCTGTTCCCGTTGGGCAGGCAGTCGGGCAGGCAGAAAAGCGGAGACAAAGAGGAAATATTTAAAATTGTATTATGAGTAAAAAGTAAAAATGAAATTAAAATTAATATATATCTCAATTTTTCTTGTATTGTCTATTACAATGATTGGTTGTTTAAATCAGGAAACAACTCCAACGAATTATGATGGAACGATGGATATTATATTACAAGTTCATTTTGATATTGATTCACTCAATTATAAAAAATATTTTTCTTCAATTCCAGTTGATATTTCTACTTATGATTACAACAATTTTTCTTTTATAGATTCTACTGATACAAATGGAATAATAGAAATCACTAATGTTCCATTTGCAGAATATAATGTAAATATCAATTCAGAAATATTTGTTGATTATGGGTCTTTTATTGACACAATGCCTGTTGTAGTTTCCGGAATTTTTACTCCTAATAGTTCAATAGATTCCATTTGTAGAATAGAAATTATATCCGGAGGATCAGGAAAAGGATTAAAGATAAATGAAATTTACACAGTTGGTCCACCAAATAATTTTTTCTATTTTTATGATCAGTTTTTCGAATTATATAATTCATCTAACGAAACGAAATATCTTGATGGAATGGTTTTCTGCCGTATGTGGACTTCAATAACAGAAGTGACTTCGATATTTCAATTTCCAGGCGAACCGTTAGTTGGAAAAGAATATCCTGTAGAGCCGGGAGAATTTGTTGTTCTTGCTCAAGATGCTTATAATCACAAAGATGAAATATTCAATGGTAATGTAAGTATTGATTTGACGGTTGCAGATTGGGAATTTGTTAATAGTTTGGACTATGGCGATTGGGATAATCCTGATGTGCCAAATTTAGAATGTATTGAAGTAGGTGAACATCGCGAGTTTATGGTGGGACTAACTTCAGATGTTTTGTTACTTGCAGATGGTAGCGATGTTGAATATATAGATGGAATAGATAGTGCATCGGTTGTTGACGGAGCTGAATATTGTGCCTGGAGTGGTCATACAAAATGCCTTGAAAGTTATATTGATAGAGGATTTGGCGGAGTTGGATTACAAAAATACAGTGGCCAATCATTAGAAAGAAAAGTAGCAGGATTTGATACCGATAATTCTACTATTGATTTTGAAATTATTTCTGCTCCTACTATTGGGTATCAGCATGAATAAATCCTTTACCGCAAAGACGCGGAGACGCAGAGGAAATAATATAAATGAAATTAAAAAATAAAGAGAGAAAGATGCAATTAACTAAAATAAAATTACTCGTAACAATAATAATACTATTGAGTTTGAATTTATTATACTCATTTGAAAATCATTTTTTTTATGAGGATTCCCAATATGATATTTTCTATTCACAAGTTTCTTTATATTCT
>JAYEHX010000045.1:15839-17257 GCA_034659735.1 Fidelibacterota bacterium
TAAAATAAAATTACTCGTAACAATAATAATACTATTGAGTTTGAATTTATTATACTCATTTGAAAATCATTTTTTTTATGAGGATTCCCAATATGATATTTTCTATTCACAAGTTTCTTTATATTCTATAACAAATAATCCGGCATTATTTAAAATCTCATTTAATGAAAGTATTAGAAAATATTCTTTGTCTGGAAGTAATAAAGACAATTTGACTTATCGTGAATTTACTCCTAAACAAGAACAAAATTTAAATTTGAAAATTATCACATCAAAATCATTAAGCAACAATGCTACTATCGCTTCAATTTTAACATACAATCATGACATAAAACTTGATATGAAACACTCATTGGAAAAAGATTTTTATGATCACTATTTTTCATATTCAGATACGACAATTGGTGATACAAAATTCGCCGGTCCAAAATTACAATTTTTATATAATCAATCAATAAATGATAAAATATTTTTGGGAATAAAAGGAAATTACGGTGTGGAACAGGGATTGAAAGATGTCTATACACAATGCGAAACAATCAAGAGAAATTTTGATGTTTCCGTTGGTGGTGGAATTCAATCTGCAAACAAATCAACTGTGATTGCCGGATTTATAAGATATTCTGACAGGCAAGGAAAATATGAGGCAGTAAAAGAATATACCGATGCACTTGTTAGAACATATTTCGGTTATCATATTTATAGACCTGAAAATCCACGAAGTTCTAACCATAAAACAGATTATCAAAAAGGAATGAATTACAGTTTACAAATGTATAAAAAAATCTCAAACTTGGAAATAATCTTAAACGGAAATTATGGTTTTACGACAAATGATATTGAAACGGGAAGTAGTTCTCGTCCAACGAATGTTGCATATTGGCAGAGAGAGGGTGGAAAATATTCTGCCGATTTCATCTATAATTTTGGTGGGAAAAATAGTAGTATGAGATTTGGTTATATTTATCAAAATACTGATGATTGGGCAAAAAATCCAAGCTATAACATTGTCGGTATTACAAATAAAGAGATTAAAAATATATTAAATTTTGGATTATATTTTGTTCCAAATATGTTAATGCAAATTAATATCAATGGAAATATGGAATTTGTAAATCAAGATTATAACGAATATATTGCTCCTTTTGAATATACTTCCAACCACATGAATTTTGGTACGGATTTATATTTTAAAATGCAATTGACAGAATCTTTGAGTTGGGATATTCAAGGTGGATATGGAAAATTTAAACCACATTTCACTTGGGAGATTGACGACTTTAAGGAATTGAATATTGGAACAGGAATTGAAAGATATTTTAGATTTGGGTATATAGAAATCACAGGAATGTATAAAAGTTATTCTCCGAGTGATGGTGGAGAAAATATAAACGAATATCAGATTGCTTTGTCATTAA
>JAYEHX010000046.1:0-4533 GCA_034659735.1 Fidelibacterota bacterium
CCCACTTGACATATAAATTCCTCCATTGTTATTACTATTTTCTATTACTTGAGTTTATTTTTTTAAACTACAAAATCAATTGTGTGTTTTTTGTCTCTCTCTAAACTTCTAACCCTCTCAACTCTTAACCTTTTTACTGTTCATTACTTTTTCTTTTAATGTTTTTGACGCCTTAAATACTGGTTTATATTTTTCTCCAATCCATATTTTTTCTTTTGTGTTTGGATTAACTCCATATCTACCCTTCTGATATTTGACAGAAAAATTTCCAAATCCACGAAAATTAATAGTTTCTCCTTTTGACATTGCATTACTCACACTTGCCAAAAAACCATTAACAACAATTTCAGTTTCAACTTTTGTCAATCCTGTCATATCAGATATTTGTACTATAATTTCTGCTTTTGTCATCAATTCTCCTTTTTTTATTTATAAATAGTTTGAAGTGCCGGATAATTATTAACAATATTTGCTAAATTTTTAACATCTCCAAACAGAACATCTATTAATGTAATCTTCTCTTTTTTTGGTTTTATAATCTTAGGATTAGCACCCAGATTTAACCTTCCCGCCATAATATCAATCACATCTTGAGTAGTCCCAATCTCATCTATCAAATTATTTTTCATAGCTTGCATTCCCGTAAATACTTGCCCTTTCGCCAATTTTTTAACTTCAACTAAAGGAATATTTCTGCTATTTGACACATCATTAATAAATTGAGAATAAACATCATTCACTAATTCCTGAAAATATTCTTTATCACTATTATTAAATTCTCTATATGGCGAACCGGAATCTTTTAATTTTCCACTCTTAATAACATTCATCTTCACACCGATTTTATTCAATGCTTTTTCCCATTCTGGAAAATCCATGATAACACCAATACTACCAGTCATAGTAGAAGGCAATGCAAAAATACTATCTGCACCAAGTGCAATATAATATCCACCACTCGCAGCCACGGATTTCATAGAAACATATATTGGTTTTGAATATTTACTCTTAACATATTTTACCATTTCGAACATTTCTTGTGATGTCGCAGAACTTCCACCCGGACTATTTACAACAATAATTATTCCTTTTATTGAATTATTTTTTCCATATCGTTTAAGTTGAGAAATAAATTTATCAGATTTAATAATAATACCTTCAACAGTCACAATTCCAATATCGCCGAATGTTGAAATTTCAAAATTATTTTTTCTATAACTAATTTTCACAATAGAAATAATTACAATTATGCCAATTATTATTAAAGCTATTATATTTCCTTTCCTCATGAAGCAATCCTTATTTTATCTCCAGGATAAATTTTGGCCGGATTGATTTTTGGATTTAATTTTTTTAATTTACTAACGGAAACATTAGTTTTTTTTGATATTCTATCCAAACTATCTCCTCTACGAACTGTATAATATTTTCCTGATGAATCACTATTTTGGTGTATATAAATTGCTATTTTCTGACCGGGATAAATCGTCTTTCCATAACTAAAATTATTCCATTTACGAATCTCTGAAGCTCTTGTATTGTATTGTTCAGCTATTCCCCCAAGATTATCGCCTTTTTTTACTGTATAATATATCTTTTTATTTGTCGAATTGGAATAATTAGTTGTTCTTGATTTTTTTTCCCAAATTTTTAATCTCTGCCCCGGATAAATATATTTTCCATATCGAATTCCATTCCATTTTCTTATGTTCGAAGCTCTTGTATTAAATTTTTCTGCAATCGCTCCAAGATTATCGCCTTTTTTGACTCTATAATAAACTTTTTTATGTGTAGAAGATAAATCGCTTTTATAACTCGAATTACTTGTCTTATTGTATCCGGATTTTGGAATAATTAATCTCTGTTTAACATATATTTTTTGACGACTTTTGAGATGATTTGCTGACATAATATCACCAACTGACACTCCAAATCTGCGACTGATTTTAGATAAATTATCACCTCTTCTCACATAATATACGGAATATGTTGATCTTTTCGCTTCATCTATTTTATTGTTTGAAATCAATTTTTTGATACTCTGTTTTTGCCCCTTGGGAATTTTTAAAATATAATTATAATTTGGTGTAGCATATCTTCTTAATTCAGGATTTAGGTCTTTTAAAACTGCATATTCTGTATTACACACTTTCGCAATACTTCTTAATTCCATACTCTTATCGACTTTCAAAGTATCATATTCATATTTTTCCGTTTGACTTGGCAATTCAAATCCATATTTTTCGGGGTTTCTACTAATTATCGTAGCCGCCAAAACAGTAGGAACATAATTTCTTGTCTCTCTTGGAAGCGAACTCATTTTCCAAAAATCTCGAGTATCATTATATCTTATCGCTCTGTTAATTCTTCCCCTACCTGCATTATAAGAGGCCATCGCCAAATACCAATCGCCAAAATAATCATATAAATCACTTAAATAATTCATCGCCGCATAGGCAGATTTCATTGGATCTCGTCTTTCATCTATCCAATAATCTCTCTTCAATCCATATGCTGACCCAGTTGAATAAATAAATTGCCACTGCCCTACAGCATAAGCATAAGAATAAGCAGTTGGTTTAAATCCACTTTCAATCATTGCAAGATAAATTAATTCTTCCGGCATACCTTTTTCTTTAAGAATTTTAAATATAAAATCTTCATATTTTGTTTCTCTTTCCAACCAAGTTTGGAATGTTTTCTTTCCTCGTGTTTGAAAATAATCAATAATTCTCTGAACTCTTCTGTTTAAAATAATCGGAATATGCCCTTCTCTATCCTCTATTATTTTTATTTTTTCTTTCGTATCTGGTACAATATAATCTTCAGCCAAATATTCCATCGACTCTCGCATATCACTTACTGAAAATTGTTTGTTAAGTGAAGCTTCCTCCGGAATAAATTCATTAAAATCATGTATCAAACGATTCGTAAATCGCATCAATTCCTCATATTCAATCTCATCTAAATTATTGAACACCTCAATATCCGACAAAGATTCAAATGTTAATTTCAATTGCAATTCAACTTCTGAAGTATCTTCCTCGTATTCTGCAATAAGTGCATCGGCGAAGTGAACTTTTGCCTCATTGAATAATATTGAAAAACGATCCGTTTCATAAACTGTTTCTATCTCTTTTTTTTCATTACGAACAGTATTTTTTTCTATCTCAATCTTTTCAGATTGGACGGTTCTATTACTTTCTTTATTACTACTTTTTTTTACCGACTCATTTAGATTAGTACATCCTATCGCAAAAACGAATAGAATTAACATCATAATTTCAGATTTAAATTTATTTATCAACTTTAAGTTCCTTATTTTCATTTTATTATATTTTCCAATATTGATTTTTTATCATTTGTTTTACATTTTTTCCGGTGCTTGAATTCCTAAAATTCCCAAACAATTAACAAACACTATTTTAATACTTTTTATTAATTTTAATCGTGCTTTAGATAATTCAATATCTTCTGTCACAACTCTCTGTTTCTGGTAAAATCTATGAAATGTCGTTGCTAATTTTTGCAAATAGTTTGCTAAATGCATCGGCTCTAATGTAGAATAACACAATTCCATAATCTCTTCATATTCTGAAATAATTTTTAAAACATCTATCTCCTCTTTCTCTTTTAACAATCTGACATTGCCATCTTCAAATGATTTTATTCCCTTTAATTCACTATGTTTTATGATATTCGAAATTCTTGCATGTGCATATTGTAAATAATAAACTGGATTTTCATCTGTCTCTTTTTGTGCAAGTTCTATATCAAAATTCAGATGTGAACTCATATTTCTCATTATGAAAAAATATCTAACAACATCTTTTCCAGCGATTTCTATCAATTCATCTAATGTGACGAATTCGCCTTTTCTTGTTGACATTTTGACTTTTTCTTTGTTTTTTACCAATGTGACAAATTGATGAATCAAAACTTTTATTTTGGAAACATCTAAATCCATAACTTTTAAAGCAGATAATACATCAGGATAAGTTGCATGATGATCCGCACCAAAAATATCAATTATCTGTTCATAATTCTGTTTTAGTTTCTCTGCATGATACGCAATATCCGGTAATCGATATGTCGGTTCACCGGAATTTTTGACTAAAACTCTATCTTTTTCAGCACCAAAATCTGTCGTTTTAAACCAAACAGCACCATCTTTTTTATATGTAATTTTTTTCTGTTCTAATTTTTCTAATACTTCGTCAATTCTGCCATTCTCGTATAGTGTCTTCTCTTTGAAAAAAATCTTATGAAATATACCTAATTTTCCAAGTGTATTTTTTATTGAATTCAAAATATTTTCTGTTGCAAAATCAATAAATATCTGATTATCCGATTGGTTTTTATATTTTTCACCATACTTTTCAAAAAATAATTTTGCAATATCTTTTATATATTTACCTTGATAACCGTCCTGTGGAATTTCTAAATTCTTTCCCAAAAATTCCATATAACGAACGAAAAGCGATTCCCCAAGAAGTCGCATCTGTCTGCCTGCATCATTAAAATAATATTCTC
>JAYEHX010000047.1:0-4524 GCA_034659735.1 Fidelibacterota bacterium
CCGTGCCTCTGCCTTGCTATTCCCATTTTATCCTACTCTCTGCGTCTCCGTGCCTCTGCCTTGCTATTCCCATTTTATCCTACTCTCTGCGTCTCTGTGCCTCTGCGGTAAACTCCCTATTTCAAAATCGCCGGCTTAACAAAATACTCCTTCGTCTCACCACTTCCGCTAACTTTCACTCTCGCAATGTAAACGCCTGACTCTAAATTCTCAACACTCCATTCAACCTCATTTATCTGATTTTGTTTCGCTATTTGTGATAATTTTTCAACGAATTTCCCCGTAAGTTCATAAATATAAATTTCAACCTCTTCAGCATTCACTGCAAAATATCGAAATTTCGTCTTTCCGTTTTCAATTGGATTTGGATAATTATAAATTAATCCATCACGAATTAAAACATCACTACTTGGAGTTGTTGCATTTTGAATTGAAATTTTTCTGTTATCATTTTGCAAATTCATTCCGCCATATCCCCAATATGCACTATCATATTCCGTTATCCAAACCGTTCCGTCTGAAACAATTATATTTTCATTATCAACATTATCAACAAAAAATGAATTTGAATTTGCCGGTCCGGTTCGGCTTGAAATCTTTATTCCGTCTATTGAATATTCATCAAGTTCGCCGGCATCATTCATTGCCAAAATTATATATTCATTATCATTTTCCACAACACGAATTTCATCATAATCTTTGAAAATCGGGAAACCATTTAAGAAATATCCATAATGAGTTAAAATTGCAAAAATTCGTCTATCATTATATTCTCCGAGAATAACAAATTCACTTTCCCCATCATCATTCAAATGTACCGGAATTATTTTTTCAATCTTTATTTCAGACGCATACTTTTCCGATAAATTTTCTGAATTCACTTCAAAAAAGTAATAACCGCCGGATTCATCTGCAATTATTAGAGTATCGTTAAAATTTGTAATTGCAAAAATATTAAAATCAAAAGTGTGTGAATAAATTCCATCAATAGATACTATTTTATCATCCGTTGTAAAGTATTCATTGCCGAATATATTCACAGGCAAATATTTATTTACAGGTGTATAAAAAGGGATAATTGTAGAATGTAACCGCCATAAATCCACTATATTATTTCGAAAATCAAATGTCGCCGGATATTTCAAGCTATCAATCGGCAAAAGTAAAATCAAACTATCCGTCACTGAAATTTTCTTTAAATCCGTAACAAAATTTACATCATTTGAATCTGACAAAATCAGAGTCGAATCAACATAATTATAAGCTCTAATAGTAGTTTCTGTCTCGCCATTTTCCACTTCAACAAATCCTGTCTCGAATGGATATAGATAAATTTTATTCGGATTTATTATTTTATTTTTGTTCAATAAAGAATAAATTTTGTCATTACTTTTCACAATAATTGAACTGTCTTTTACACCAAATAAACAGTCATTATCAAATGGGGTAATTTTCGCAACACCTTTATAAAAAGTGTTTGGTTCACTGCTTTTATCACTTTGACTAAAATTTAATGTGACAGAAATCGTATCTTCGGCAAATTGAAAATTCGTTAAAGAAACGCCACTTGAAATATTTGTAAAAGTTCGTGTATTCGGATTAGAAGTGTCTGTAAATCTCATTGAAGTGCTATTGTTATCGGCATATCCTTCATTTCCTTCAAACCACATATCCCACTTCCAGCCATTATTTACACTTCCACTTAAAGTTCCATAATTTTTACCAATATCATGTCCGCCATCTGCCTCTTCCAATCTCAACATCGGTATTTCGTTTCCATTCGGATTATCGCTCGTCTCGTTGAATTCATAAAACGGATTATTCAAATGCCAAATCAAAAGTCCGTCCGTTTGCAATGTCAAATCGTAATCATCAACACCAATTACAACTCCATTTTCGTCAATATTCACATTAACGATATTTGCAGAATCTACATAATTAAGTGCTTCAACATAAGTTTCATATCCTTTTGCTGAATATAAAGAATCAAAAAAAATACCACTGTTTTTTCTATATTCTACTAAAAAAGATTCTGTACTATTAATCGGTATTTGATAAATTTCATCTTCGCAAAAATCATATTCTCCACTTTCATCAAGAATAATCGGCTCTTGAATTCCAAGTAAAATTCTCTCAAATGCAGATGGTTTTATCGGTATCAATCCATTTGCATTATTGGAACCTTGATCCATTAATCCAAAAACTCCGGCTTTCGATCTGCCTGTTTCGGTATCGTATAATGCCGGTAATCCAATCAAATATCCGGTTAATAAAATTTCCGTTCCATGCAATCCAATATTTATATCAAGTTGATTTTGCATTTCAGGAACTACAATTCCCTTTTCCAATCCGACACTAACTAACTCAGAATATTTATCAGCCGGAAGATATTGTTGTAGAAAATTTCTATCAAAATAAAATGACGGCATGTCGTAAGGAGTCGGATCAAACATTCCCGAGAAATCAAAATCTTGACCAACACCTGCATGATAAATAATAAATTCTGATTGATTAGACGGATAATCGCCGGCATCAGAAACGAGTTTAATTGCATCATAAACAAATTCCGCTAATTTATAATCCACACTATCCTTATCAGATGCAGGATTGTAATAACGAATTTGATTAGATAAAATATATGCATTGTTTGTATTTGGTAATATTTGAGAATTTGAAGTATCTACAGAGTAAGCACCTTTAGTCACAGTTGACCAATAGTGATTTATCGCTTTTAAATGCGATTTGAAATATTGGCGATTATGCGGAACAGGATCAAGAACATAACTTGTATCACCTGCTTCCCAATCTTGTAAAAATTTGCCGTTTCCTGATGTCACACTTTCATTATCTTCTTGAAATTCAACACGAACAACCACCCAATTTTTTACACCGGCTTCACATTTTTCATTCTGCCAAATCCCTTTAAAATTATTCTGAAAAGAAAATAATTGACTGAAAAAAGATAATAAGATTACTATTGCTAAAAATATTTTATTATTTTTCATTTTAAATTTATGTTAAGAAGTTTAATTAAATCTCGAATCATATATTATCCGATAAATGATATTATGATATCGCCTATTCCTAAACTTCTAAACTTCTAAACTCCTACGACATTATTATTACTTATTGTATTTATTATTCTGAAATAAAAATTGTTTTCTATTTATACAAAATATTTATTAAAAGAATTAGAACATAAATCGTAAACTAAATCTCATCGTATTGGCAAGTGGATGACCTTCTTCTGCGGAAGTGTAACCAAAATCAGCACCAATATTATGATATAGAATTCCAAAACCAAGCGTCGGGGTTTTTATATCACCTGCTTTATCATAAGCGAATCCTGCTCTGAGAAAGAATAAATTATTATATGCATATTCCATTCCTACATTAAAAATCATTTCATCTATCTCATTTTGGAACGATCCATCATCTTTTGAACCGACTTCTTTTTTTCCTCTTTCATTAAAATCTCCCCAACTTCCTGCACTGGTATCTGCCTCATAAGTACCTGAAATATCATTAAATGTAAATCCACCAATTTTTCCATTACCATCATAATCAATATCTCCATCATATTTCCAATCATCAGTCCAAGATGTAAAAATTGCTTTGTATAACGGATCTGTATATCCTTCTTCACTATCAGAAATATAATGGTCTCCATCTATATCCATTGAAGGATGACTTGCAACTAACATTTTATTCATATCCGTCACAACAGAAAATTTGTGAAACTGCTGATCAACGATATTAAAATTAAATCCTAATTTTAAATTTGTTGGTTGTGGATCTGCTTGTGCTTCATCAATAAAAGTTACTTTTGGACCAATATTAGAAAGTGCCATACCAAAATCCACCCTATCACTAAAAATTCTTCTTTTTTGATATCCAACATCAAATGCAAAATGTAAAGCAGAACCGGTTCCTTCTTCTTGCACAGTTCCTTTATCTGTCAATTTTTGATATACAACTTTCGTATTAATTCCAATTGCAGAATTTTTTGATAATTTCGTTCCGTAAGATAATGTTGTTGCTGTTAAATAACTTCTGAATGTTCCCATATCCATTCCAGTTGGAGAAGTTCTCTGTTGTTCTCCAAGATTTAAATATATTATATGCCCACCAAAAGTACCCATTGATGTCTTTACACCGCCAGTTACAACATCATAATACATATCATCAATACCAAGATTTTTTAACCAATTTGCATGCATTAAACCTATTTCACTCTTTGGCATAAATGCCATTCCTGCTGGATTCCAATAAGATGAATATGCATCTTGTGAATTTGCTACCTGTGCTTCTCCCATCGCTTCGGCACGAGAACCGGGTGCAATTAATAAAAATATTGCACTTGCTTCGCCTTGAGCCATTAAAAAATTAAACGATAATAAAACCGCAACTGTTAAAATAAAAATAATTCTTTTCATTTTTTCTCCTTTTAATAAAAATTTAGCGAATTAAAAATATCGCTATAAAAATAATCTGTCATTAATTTTCTCAAATCAATCTACTCTC
>JAYEHX010000048.1:0-4448 GCA_034659735.1 Fidelibacterota bacterium
GTGTGTAATAATTTGGAAATCGTCCACTATATAATTGATTTTGATATGTTATTATTAGATATCGTTCTATATATTTAACAAATTGCCAGATTGCTTACAAAAAAAAGACAAACTATAATAAAAATTAAGTAAAAAACAATATTTTATTTTTAAAAATTTAATTTATTTCTATTGCCAAGGCCATTCAATACATTCATCGTGTTTACCAAATAAACTTATATCCGCATTGCCATAAATTACAACTGTCGTTATTTCATTATTCGGTATCTGTTTTTTTACACTTTTAATCGTCTTACCGGAATTAGAAATATCATCTACAATCAATATTTTTTTATCTTTTATTTTTTTTATATCAGCATTTATTTTCACTTTAGGATTTTCATATTTCTGTTCATGTTTGTCATTTCGAAAATCTACATAAACAATTTTCATTGGAATATCTACGAATCTTGAAATCAAATACCCGGGCAAAATTCCACCTCGCCCAATTGCAATAACAATGTCATAATCTTTTGTTAATTTCTCTTTTATTTGATTGATTATTGAATCTAAACTTATTTTTTTCATTGGATTTCTCCTAATATGTTCTCGCAAAGTCGCTAAGTCGCAAAGTGTTTTGAAGGTTATTGTTTCTCGCCCGCCTGGCCAGTCGGACAGGCAAAGTCGCTAAGTCGCAAAGTGTTTTGAAGGTTATTGTTTCTCGCGAAGTCGCTAAGTCGCTAAGTCGCAAAGGTGTTTCGAGGTTATTGTTTCTCGCGAAGTCGCCCGCCTATTCAGTCGGGCAAGCAAAGTCGCAAAGTGATTTCAGGGTTATTGTATGTCGCAAATTAATATTCTTTCTTTCTATTACGAAATATTTTAAGAACGAATTCAACAATTAATACATTTAATACAATTCCGATTATTCCAATTTTGAAATTTTTAATCCAAAAATTAAATGTGAAGTTCTCAAAAAATAAAATCAAAATCAGCGATGATGCTCTCGCAAAAATGAAAGAAAATATTCTACTGAAAATATTCAAGTAATTCACTTTCTCAAATATTTTCAAAAATATAATTAACATTCCCAACTCTAAAGTCAACATCTGTAAAATCGGCATCGGTGCGACTATCGGCATTCCTGTAAATAAATAATTTAAAAGCGGAACTAAAATTGCAATTGAAAAAATCGTTTTGAAATCCAAATAATTTGCTCCGAGAATTACGAATAAAAAAATCGGCAAAAAAACATTTCCTGCAATTCCAAACAGATGAAATATAAACGGATAAATAATGCTCATTGTTAAAATAAATGAAATCGTTAAAATTTTCTGAATTACTTTATTTTGTGTTATTGTCTTTACTGTCTGTATCATTTTTCGCCTTTTAATTTTTAAAAATATAATAATTTAATATTTAAATTCAAACATATTTTTTCATAATAATTAGTATCTAATTTCTAAATCAAGTTGCTTTCCGTCTTCAAATGCTTTTTTGTCCATTGAGGTTCCAATCGCAAGCCCAATAGCCATCCCTATCGGAATTGTTATTGCTATTAATGATGTATTTCCTATACTCGCACCAAATACTACTCCAAGTGAAACTCCAAAGACACTTACTCCGATTGCTATCCCTATATTACGATAATGATTTTTTGTTACGAGTTTTATTTTTTTTTTAATTAATTTTAGTATATTGTGTTGTACTTTTCGCATATATTTCAATAAACTTTTATCCGAACCTGAAAATGAATCAATCTCATCTATTTCCTTATTAATTGAATTCACTATTTCTAAAGGTATCTCCTTTTTATTCAATTCAATAATCAGTTTTTCAAATTCATTATATTTATTTGTTATTTTTTTTGTGAATTCGCTATTTTGTTTTTTACTTAGTGCTTTTATTTTCATTGTTGTTTTGTTTATTCTTATTTTTTCAATTACCATAATTAAATTATTTTTTTCTCTCAAATTGCCATTTTACAATCTATAAAAATAGATACCACTTGCTAAATTGACGCATCAAATTTCGTTTCGTATTTTCCGATTGCTCGTTCTACATTCAAATTTACAAAAACAATACTATCAATATAAATCGCTAAACTTCCATTTATAATTTATTAATTTGATTATTTATTACGACATATTTCCATAAAATTCAGAAGTCAATTGTCTTTTCTTAACATGATCAGGAATATAATCCGGTAATATTACAGGCGAAATTTGTTTTTTATCTATGCCTAATTTTTCTACTTCTTTCTCAAATTTATTTACATGTTCTAAACTTAATTTTCCAAGTTTCGGATTCGTTTTTGCTCTCTCTGAAGCACTTTTCCCGGCTCTTCTACCAAATACGATTAAGTCAAGTTGAGAATTTCCCATAAGGCGATTTCGTCCGTGAACACCACCTGATGCTTCACCTGCAATATACAATCCTTTAATTGAAGATTCGGCTTTATCGTTTATCTCAATTCCACCATTTTGATAATGAAGTGTAGGAAAAACTAACATTGGATATTTTGTTATATCAATATCAAATCTTTTGAATTGACGAACCATTGCGGGTAGGTTTTTTTCCATTGTTCCTTCGCCTTCTATCAAATCAATCAATGGAGAATCCAACCAAATTCCTTTCAACCCCGATGGAGTAGTAACCCCCATATCATTTTCAGTTTCACGAATAAATGATGATGCTTCTACATCTCTTGGCTCTAATGGATAAACAAATAAATCTCCATCTTTATTTACCGGTTGAGCTCCAAGAGTTCTAATCTTCTCTGTACATAAAAATCCAATAATCTGTTCAGGGAAAACCGCTCCTGTCGGATGATATTGAACAGAATCCATATATAATAATTTTGCTCCGGCACGATATCCAAGAACTAATCCATCGGCAGTCGCACCATAATGGTTTGTTGTTTCGAATCCCTCTATGTGTAATCTTCCAAATCCACCTGTAGAAATTATTATCGACTTTGCTTTGATTATTGAATATTGTTTAGTATCAATATGATATGCAACTGCTCCTACAGCATCACCTTTTTCATTTAGAATCAATTCTACAATTGCAGTATATTCTATATATTTAATTTTGTCCGGTTTGTTATAAACTTCGTCTCTTAAAACACGACAAATTCCTGCTCCGGTATAATCTCTCGCCGAGTGCATTCTGTTCCGAGAAGTTCCACCACCTGCTTTTACGAACATTGAGCCATCAGGATTTTTGTCAAACATCACTCCAAGATTTTCCAACCATTGAATTGACTTCGGTGCATCACCTACTAATGCTTCCACAAGTTCTGGTTTGTTATCAAAATGTCCTCCACCAATCGCATCGAGATAATGTAAATACGGTGAATCATCTTTTTGGTCAGCTGCTTGAATTCCACCTTCTGCCATCATCGAGTTAGAATCACCCAATCTCAATTTTGTCACAATAAGAACATCGCTACCATTATTCGCCGAGGTTATTGATGCAGATAATCCCGCAGATCCGGCACCAATTACCAACACATCTGTTTCAAAATCAACTTTATCAAGATTCAATTTTTTCGGATCTATTCTAGGATGAGATTCCAAAATATCTGCTACTTTGGTAGTTAATTTTTCGCCTTTATTCGGACCTATTCGAACTTCCCGTCGTGCATTTTTATGATAATCCGGATGATAGTTTTCTAATATATCCCCTCTCTCTTTTTCACCCATTCCCGGAAACACTTCTTTTCCATGCTTTTTTGCTAATTCTAATCTTTTTGATCTTGTTGCCTCGACCTTTTTGATTGATTCCATCATATATTCGGGATACATGTTTACTCCTTTTTATTCTTATTTATTTCTTAATTAAATTGTTCAATTTTAAAAATTCTGGTCTTGAATATTTGATACTGGATATTTGATATTTGATACTTGATACTTGTCATTTTTTCCCTATTTTTGTGCTATTTATAAATCCATTTAATTTTGGGCCTAATTCATCTATTATCTGCTTGTATTCTTTCATAATATTTTCTGAAATAATTTTTCTTCTGTATAATTTTCTGAGCCATGCTTTCGTCTCTTCAAAAGATCCTCGCGAATAATAGTAAAATTTCTTTTAATCTGCACTTGAGTATCTTCCATAACCTTCTGCTAAATTTGCTGAGATACTATCTGATGCTCTAATAATTTGATAATCGAATGTGCTACGAACTTTAGTCGGCCAACTATTAAAACCATTCCAAACCATATCTGACAATTTCTCAGCCAGTTTATAAACATCATATTCATAAATTTCTCTCATAATTTTCTCTCATAATTTTCTCTCACTAACTGATGCCTTCCAATATCTTCCAGCGGGTCAGCAACTCCGATCTTCCCGGTGCCCCTAACATAAACAGCCAGTTTCTCAGGGTTAACCTGATCCACATCGATAACCCCACTCCCGACACCCTTCGAGACAATCTCAACCTCACCCCCGAACTGTCTTACAAG
>JAYEHX010000049.1:0-4432 GCA_034659735.1 Fidelibacterota bacterium
AATTTTATCTTTTAAGATTTTCTCTTTTTCTGCAATAATAATATCAAGTTTTTCTTTATATTTTGCGACTTCTTCATCAATCTTATCCTCAATTTTCTTTTTAAGTTTATCTATCTCTTTACCCATCTCTTTCTTGAGATTTGCTACGAGAATATCATCTAAATTGGATTTAACTTTAAACTGCAAGTCGTCTTTTTTTCCAACAATTTGTGCTTGAATATAAAAATTATCAACATCTCGGATTGTGTTCTGAACAATCGCTTCGTATTTTGATAACTCTTTTTCACTATTTACGAAATTAAATTTTATATCGTTGGCTTTAAACAAAACAGCACTATTGATTTCATTGCCTTTTAATCTCAAACCAACTTTTAATTCTCCGGTTCCTTTGTCAAATTTATTTGGGAATAATTTAGAATCCGACAATTTCATATCTTTCAATGAAAATCCCGAATAATTTATTTTGAATGTCTCTTTTGGCTTTTCTCCGAGATGATTCAGTTCTCCTTCAAAATTTAATTTTCTATTATCTTTAATTCCGCCAACATCAAAATTAGTAGTTTTATTAATGAATTTTTGATCAGATACAAGATTTGTTAGTGAACCTGACAATGATAATTTATCTTTTGTTTCTCCACTTAGGTTTAAGTTTTTTAACCAAAATTTAGGTCGGCCATATTTGTTTGAGAAATAGATATTTTGTCCTTCCATTCGTGGTGGTTCCGGCTCTTTTTCTTTTTTCTCAGGTAAATATTTTTCAGAAAATTCTCTATACTTAGCAATGTATCCAAGATACTTGTAATACTGATTTACAATTTTATTACCAAACAGCATCTTACCAATATTATCGATATTTATTTCCGGTAATTTTGCTAATTTTTTTGCCCTTTTATAATCATCTTTAACCCAGTTTTGCACTTTAGAAACATCTGTTTTTGTCTCTTTTATTCCATTTTGCAAATCTCTTTTTAACATTGTTATTTGTGCTTTCGTCTTAACAACTTGTTTTGTTGCATCTTTAACAGCTTCCAAATTTTTCTTCAATTTTGGTAATGTGTTTATATTATTAACATCTATTGAATTCACTTTTTTATCAACATAATTAATATCTTTTTCAATATCAATTTCATCAATCTGTTTTTCAATATTTTCATATTTTTTAATAATATTTTCTTTAAGTGAATCAATCTTTTCAACAGATTCAATCCCGGCCTTACTCAATAAACTATCAATATTTAGATTTGTTTTGAAATCCCCAATTTCAGAATTCACATTTGACTCTACATCATTTTTTAATTTAGTAGCAGTTTTAGAAATAAATCCCGGCTCTTTATCTTCAGATTCTTCTTTCTTTGGAATAACTCCATCAGTTTCTCTTGGAGTACCTGTTCTCAAATCATTTATTACAAAATCTTCAATGATATATTTACCAGAAAGTAAAGGCAAAAATTCCATATCAAATTCACAAACACCAAGCTCCGCCATATTCGTCATTGTATTCTGCGGATCTGTTATCTGAATTCTTTCCCAACTAAATAGAAGTGTAAAAATATTCACATCAAGATTATCAATTTCAACTTTTGCACCAACTATCGAAGTTCCAATATCTTCAAGTTTTCGTTCAACAAATTTATCTGTTAAGAAAATAGACGCAACAAAAACTAAAGCAACAATCACAACTAAAACAATAATTCCTTTCCATCGTATCATAATATCCTCCTAACCTTTAAATTTATTATAATAAATTACAAGTTTACTACTCTTTATCACTTTATATAATTTCATCTTTTCGAACTTCTCGTGAAGCGTACTTCTATAAATAATAACAAAATATTTTATAAAGAAAAACATTGGAATAAGTGCTATCAATGCAATCACAAAACTTCCCATAACAATAGTATTGTTATATTTACTCAACGCAACAATCGGCATGTTATATAAAGTTATCCAGAATTCATTCATAGATTCCAATTCTACTAAAAGATAATATCCGAAATTATGAAATGCCGGATCCAACAAATATGCTATTCCACTGAAAATTGCCATACCAAATAATGCAGTCGCAATATTCACTTGAAAAAGTAAAAGTAAAATTATAATAATAAAGTTATGCACTGTCAAAAATGGTGTAAGACCAAGAACCATTCCCAAAGCAAATCC
This sequence comes from Fidelibacterota bacterium, assembly GCA_034659735.1. GTDB lineage: Bacteria > Fidelibacterota > Fidelibacteria > Fidelibacterales > Fidelibacteraceae > TCS52. The sequence continues at coordinate 2,161 of JAYEHX010000049.1, forward strand.
TATTGCAATCTGATTTGGAGAAGTTTCCGACGCAAGAATTTTGAAAATTTTAATAATATACTTTAGTATCAACATTATTAATTCCTCCTATTTTAATTTATAATAACAAGTCACATTTAATCAATCTCATTATTTTCTCATTTTCATTTTGAAAACTACATTAAATATAATAAATTTAAATAATAATAAATAGATTTTTAATAAAAAAATAATTAGGTAAACCAATGTATAAAATTTCATTCTTCGTTCCGAAATCACATCTTGAAAAAGTAAAAAATGCACTGTTTGAAAAAGGTGCCGGTAAATATAAAAATTATGACAGATGCTCTTGGGAAACACTTGGACAAGGTCAATTTCGTCCAATTGAAAATGCAAATCCGTATTTAGGTAAAATTGATATATTAGAAAAAGTAGAAGAATATAAAGTTGAAATGATTTGCAAAAAGTCAATTATTAAAAATGTAATATCGGAATTGAAGAAAATACATCCATACGAAACGGTGGCTTATGATGTTGTTGAGATATTGGATTTTTAAAATATATTTGGTAATCAAATAATGGTTTAACTATTAACTCCAAAAAACGCACGAGGAAAAACTCAATCTGTCCATGCCGGTCCCGATCACGATCTATTTTGTGGTAATTGATTAAAAAATCCAATAAAATGTTTGGTGGTTTGTTTTTTAATACTTATATTAAGTCGTTATGAGAATAAAATGAGTTAAAACTATGATTTTTTCTAATGTTATTGATCAAAGTGAAAAAGATATAAGAAGTCCGGCTGATCTTTTATTTTAAGATTCGGTTGCTACTTCTATTTTCATTAGTGCATGTGATCTTATGTTAGACCAATAAGAGAAAACAAATGGACAATCAAATAAACCCCAGTGAAATAAAAGAAGAATTGCACGGGGTAAACCTCAGTGAAATAAAAGAAGAATTGCACGGGGTAAACCTCAGTGAAATAAAAGAAGAATTTCACGGGGTAAAGGAGAAAAAAATGAAAAACACAAATTTAGTTCTCGGAATTATGTTGATAATGTTATTGGCATTGAGCACAGGTTTGATGGCACAAACCACTGCAACTGCACCCGATGGTAGTGGAACTAGTGGAGATCCTTATTTGATTTCAAATTTGGCTGAACTTAGTTATGTGTGCCAAAATTTGGGTGACACTGATTATTGGGCTTCTGGTGTTTATCTTAAACAAGATTCTGATATTGACGCAACACAAACTCAATACTGGGATGATGCAGATGATGATTCTGATGGTGATTTATATAATGATACAAATGATGGATCAAATACGGGAAATGATGAAGGATTTAGTCCAATTGGCTCTTCCAGCTCTGCAAAATTCTATGGCAGCTATGATGGCGCTGGACATACCATTGATAATCTCTACATCAACCGCTCCGGCACAAATTATATTGGCTTGTTCGGTTGGACAAATGGCACCGCGATGATTAGCAACCTTGGTGTTACCCATGTGGATATTACAGGAAATCATCATGTCGGCGGCCTGGTGGGGGAAAATAAATCATCCACCGTCGAAAACAGTTACAGCACGGGCAGTGTGAGCGGTAGTGGTTATTATGTCGGCGGTCTGGTGGGGGAAAATTATTCATCCACCGTCAGCAACAGTTACAGCACGGGTAGTGTGAGTGGTAGTTCTAATGTCGGCGGACTGGTGGGGAAAAATTATTTATCCACCGTCAGCAACAGTTACAGCACGGGCAGTGTTTCAGGAAATAGTAATTATGTCGGCGGCCTGGTGGGGATTAATACGAAAACTGATCATTCATCCACCATCACCAACAGTTACAGCACGGGTAGTGTGAGTGGTAGTTCTAATGTTGGCGGACTGGTGGGGGGTAATAATGCCACTGTCAGCAATTCATTTTGGGATACGGAGACCTCCGGGCAGAGTTCAAGCGAAGGCGGAACCGGAAAAACCACTGATGAAATGAAAACAGAGAATTTTTCAGGTTGGGGTTGGACAAGTACATGGGAACGAATAGGTTATAATTATCCCCGACTGATTGATAATCCTGACCAATCCCTCCCCGTCGAATTCACATCCTTCACCGCAGAGAATAAGAGCAGCGGCGTGTTGCTGAAATGGTCAACCGGAAGCGAGATCGAGAATGTGGGTTTTATACTTGAGAGAAGAGATTTGAAAATAGAAATTGGCAATTGGGAGAAAATCGCAAGTTATATCACACATAAGGATTTGCAGGGACAGGGCAGTGTGAGCTGTGGAACAGAATAC
>JAYEHX010000050.1:0-16802 GCA_034659735.1 Fidelibacterota bacterium
ATCCTTTCGCACTTAAAAAATTATATAGCTTATTTTTTATATTTTCACTATTATTTTTTTCTAACAGTATTAACTTTTTGTTAAAATGATATTCACAATTTCCTTTCAATATATCGTCATCTAAACCATTAAGCAATTCGTCAATTATTTCTATTCCCAATCGTTTCTGATATAATTTTTTCTTTATAATCATTGTGCCAAATCTTTTATTCTCAATTAATTCTTTCGAATAAATTTTCCCAAATTTTTTATCATCGAGATATCCATTTTTCAATAAATATTCAATAGTTTTTTCAATAACATTGGTGCCAAAATTTCGTTTCATCAATTTCGTTTTTAATTCATTCACACTATGGTCACGATAAGTAAGTAAAAAAAACGCTTTCTCTTTTGCTCTGTCATATTCATTTTCAGCGATTACTTTTTTTAATTTTTCATCAGAAATTTCTTCACCTTCAAAAAGTGAATATTTATCCAAATAACTATTATCTATCGTAATCTTTTTATCGTCAGAAAAATGCACATCACAAATGTTGGTGTTTTTTTTATGAAAATATATGCGAATAATTTTATTCATTTTTAAAAGTAATTAACAATAATCTACTATTGTTTTTTCTATATTATATTTTTTAAATTATTAGTGTAATTGCTACTATTTTTTCGTTGCTTCCGCTTTATCAACAGTTGAATCTTCTACAATTGCATCATCTATTCCCAAAGCAGAAGCAACTTCATTAGCAACTTTGGTTAAGACCTCAGGGTTCTCTTCAAAAAACAATTTCGTCTTCTCTCTACCCTGTCCAATCTTTTCCTTACCATAACTGTACCAAGAACCCGATTTTTCAACAATATCTAATGCGACTGCCAAATCCAAAACATCGCCAGTATAACTTATTCCCTTTCCATACATTATATCAAATTCTGCTTTCTTAAATGGCGGAGCAACTTTATTTTTTACAACCTTAACACGAGTCCTATTTCCCACCACATTTTCGCCATCTTTTATTGAAGTCACTCGTCTAATTTCCAATCGTAAACTTGTATAAAATTTCAATGCTCTTCCACCTGTTGTAGTTTCAGGATTTCCAAAAACAACACCGATTTTCATTCTTATTTGATTTATGAACACTACTGCAATATTTGATTTTGAAACAGCACCGGTTAATTTCCTCAATGCTTGACTCATCAATCTTGCCTGAACTCCCATCTGACTATCACCCATATTTCCTTCGATTTCTGACTTTGGTGTAAGTGCTGCTACAGAATCAATCACAATAATATCAATAGCATTACTTCTAACTAATGTCTCTGTAATCTCCAATGCCTCTTCTCCGGATCCGGGTTGAGAAACCAATAAATCATTTATATTTACACCAAGATTTTTTGCATATCCAATATCAAGTGCATGTTCGGCATCAATAAACGCCGCATTTCCACCGGCTTTCTGTGCCTCTGCTATGCAATGTAAAGCAAGTGTAGTTTTTCCCGAAGATTCAGGTCCGTAAATTTCCGTGATTCTACCTTTGGGAATTCCACCGATTCCGATTGCAACATTCAAACTCAAACATCCGGTGGAAACTGTGTCAATTTTGCTTACTATAGATTCATCACCCAACTTCATAATTGCACCTTTTCCATATTGCTTCTGAATCTGAGCCATTGCCATTTCTAATGTTTTTTCTTTATCTTGCTTTGCCATTCTATACTCCGATTTTTTTAATTTAGAATTGAATAATTCTATCTTTTATGAATCTCTTTTACTCGCAATTTTACTGAATTTTATCTACTTTTCCAAAGTATTTATTATTTTAATATGAACAGAAAACATGTTTGTGAATTTATGTGTTAAAACTTCCGAAGTTTCAATTTATTTTCTTAAAATAATTTTAATCATTTTATATTGTTTTAATTTTTCTTTTTGGTAACATATTCTTTCATCTTCGGATATGCGGTTCCCAACAAAATCAAAAGAATTATAATATTTCCAATCCAAATCATTTTTAGATTTCTTAAATAAGTTTTCGGTCTGAATTCAACTGTCAAATCGTTCTCGCCAGCAGGAACTTCAAATCCTCTAAGTAAAAAATTTGTCTTAATAATTGGCAATTTTTTATCACCAATTTTCGCCGTCCACCCTATCGGATAAAATATTTCAGACAAAACCATGAATTGTTTTTCATCGGTCTTTATATGAAACTTCAGCATATTCGGATTTTGTTCTATTAATTTTACTTCTCCAATTCCACTATAATCTTTCTCTAAATCTTCAACATCCTCTACCAAAATCAATGCTTCATTTTCCGGATGAAAACCATCTTTATTCATATATTTTATTACAGATTCGTCATTTTCAAATTGATTGATTTTTTTAATAAACCATGCTTTTGGAAGGACATTTGAATTCTCGTGCAAAACTTCATTTCTACTTTTATCCATTGCAATCGGTATCAAAAAATCTTCTTCTATTCTGCCACCGGCAATAATCCATTTGCCATTTAGCATATTAATCACATTCCAGTTTATTCCGTATTTCGTCTCTGCTTTATACAATGAGTGTTCACGAATATCTTGAATATTTTGCATTTTAATTGCACTATAACCGCTCAATAGAGGATAATAATATCCATAATAATTACTGTCTTTTCCCAGCACCATCGCTCTTGAAGTTTGTGGTTCTTTTTCCAAAAATTTCGTAATATCAGAATCTACAAACACCTTTCTCTTTAATTGTTCTGCATTTTTTAAATCCATTTGTTTATATGCATGATTGGAAATTGAAAATAATTCAAAAAATACTGCTACGAAAATAATCATCACCAAACCAATAACTTTTATTTTTTTCTTAAAGAATCCAAAAACTGCCCCACCAACAATCGCAATCAATACCAGAACTTTTATCGCATCACGAGTTAACATCTCCTTTCGAATATTTTTTATCATCGCAAGTGTTTCGCCTGAATATTTTCCAACCTCATTTCCCTTCATAAAAGCATACGAATTTTTAAACAACAACAGCAACAAAATAAAACCAAATGCAATTCCAAATACACTCATTACCCATTTCATATCTTTCTCTTTGACTTTATAAATCAATGCTTTCAATCCATATCCTGCCAAAATAAATGTGGAAATAAATGTCATAGAAGTCATCATCATCGGAGCACGAAATTTTGAAAAATACGGCATGTAATAGAAAAATAATTTATAGAAAACAGCGAAATGTCTTCCGAAAGATAGCAAAACAGAAAACAGAATAAAACTTCCCAATCCAATAACAAACTTCTCTTTTCTGAAAACTACAAATCCAATAATCGCAAATAAAAATAGAACAATTCCCATAGTTTCATAACTCTGTGTAAATGGCATTTCTCCCCAATATCCCGGGATTTTTTTTCCTTTTAAATGCGGATATTTTGTTCCGGAATACTCTTCACCTGCAGTTCCACCAAAAAATCTTGGAATAAAAAATGTCATCATTTCCTTTGGCGAAAGTGACCAATTCGTGGCATATTCAAAACTAACTCCCTTCGCCTTTTCAGAACTTTTCTGTTCCTGACCGATTTGAACTGCATTTCCACCTCTTGTAGAATATGGAGTGTATTCCTTAATACTTAAAAATGGCTGTGCGGAAATAATAATTGTTAATATAACTGATACTAAAAATTTAAGAAATAAATTACTCGCAACTTTGACTTTTTTATCAATTAATAATTTTATAAATGGATATATAAAAATAAAAATCAAAGCCATAATTGTATAAAAAATGACTTGAAAATGTTGAGTTCGAACCATCCATGAAAATATCAATGCAAAAAATGCCATTCCAAACCATGACTTTTTATCAAAGAAATAATTGAAACTTAATATCGCCCAAGGAACAATCATAAATGCTCTCAATTTACTATAATGTCCGACTTGCAAAAGTGCTTGCCACTGCGGTAAAAGTGTGAACGCAACTGCTACAATTAATGCAAGATACCATGGAATTTTCTTATATCTCAACAGAAAAAACATTCCCAAACCACCTGCAAGAAAATACCAAAAAAATTGATATGAAATTCTTCCAAGCATGCTTATCATCGTATCAACATGAATTAATCTTGGTGTCTTTCTCGGATAAGTCGGCATTCCACCAAATTTATTAGGATTCCATAAAGCACTTCCGCCTGTTTCCTTTTGCCATTCTGAGACCAAATTCGAACTTCCTGACGATGCAATAGAATCAACACCAATCGGTCTCAAATGATCAAATATCATCGGTGCGAAAAAATAAAAAAGTGGAATTATAATTATTATTATTGAAATTATTATCGTATTTCTATTTTTTATTTTGTCTAATATATTTAAATCATTTTCCATTTATACCTCAATTTAATTTAATATTATTTAGTCAATTTAGTTCATAATTCTATATTTTATTATTGCAATTATTGCCTCTATTCCGTGCATCCAATTTATTTTTTTTCCTTCCTCAAAAGTGCGTGGAAAATATGAAATTGAAGTTTCAACTATTTGATTATCTCCTTTTAATAATTTAGCTGTAATTTCCGGTTCAAAATTAAAACGTTTTGACTTTATTTTCATTCCCTTAACAGCATCTGTTTTAATCATCTTATAGCATGTTTCCATATCTGTAATTTTCGTTCTAAAAAAGAAATTTATAACAGATGTAAGAAATTTATTACCAAAATAGTGGCTTAACATGATTTTTCTTCCATTATCATTCGATTTTGATTTTTTGTCTGCAAATCTTGTTCCATAACATACCGAAGCATTTTCTTGCTTTATCTTATTTAGTAATTTAATATAATCATTTGGATCATATTCTAAATCAGCATCTTGAATAATAAAATAGTCACCAGTCACCTTTTTAATTGCTAAAGTTACTGCACTTCCTTTCCCTCCATTTTCATCTTTATAAATCACTTTATCAACTTGTTGTTCAATTTGTTCTCTTAAAATTTCTCTTGTTCCATCCGTAGAATAATCATCTACTATAATAATTTCTTTCTCAATATCACCAATATCTACTTTATTTACAACTGCAATTATTTCTTCGATTGTATCTTTTTCATTATAACAGGGAATAATTATAGATAGTTTATTTATCATATTTTTCTCATAGTGTTCATTCATAAAATTTCTCCTATTTATTTTTTTTAAATTTTAAAACATAAGTATCTGGATTTTCCAAATGATATACGGACTGAAAATACTTAGGATGTGCTTTCATTGCAGGATATAAAAATCTATATGTATCACTAAATCCCAATTGTTCTAATATCACATAGTCCACTCCTTGTTTAATTAAACCATCAATTACTTTTTGTGTATTCTTTGTTTTTGGATATCTCATTGCCATTCTATCACTCCATAGATAAAATAGTGAAGCTTTCCTGCAAGATATTAGAACATCTTTTTCAGTATTCATTTTTACCCATTTTGCACAATAATAATAATTTTTCCATCTTGGTGGATAATCTCTTATTGTTTTTTTTAATAGTTTTAATCCGAAAATATTAGTTATAAATAAAATAACAATTAAGATAATAAATATACTTTTTTTACTAATACTTATTTTTCTTTTTTCTTTAATAAAATTAAAAATCGTATCTATTCCCAAAAATAAAAATAATATAAAAAAGGGTACAAAAGGTAAAATGAATCTAATATTAGACCAAACAGGTGCCCATATAAAAACTACTCCGAGATAGAACAAACTATAAAATGTATAAATTCTATAATTTTTTATAAAATAGGATTTAACCATTCCTATTAAAATAAAGCCAAAAATAAATAAAGAAATTATTATTGATACAAATTTACTTAAATCATTTTTTAAAATTTTAAAATTGGTTAAAATTGTTAGTGGTATTTCACTGAAAATATAGATGTTGAAATTTGTCTTTAATCTATCAAGAAAACTTCCAAAATCCAACTGCCCTAAATCAGGACGATATGGATTGATACATAATAATTCGGTTGTGTAAGAATGTCCACCACCAAGCAACACACTTCTTATCTGCCAAGGTGCCAACAATAATACAATAATTATTAGTGAAAGCAGAAATATTTTCCACTTATTTTTATCTTTATTTATTAATGCATCAAAAAATAAAAAACCTAAAACTGCCATTATTACAGTAATTCCGGCTGTTCTGAAATGAAATGAAAAAGCAAAAGAGAGCAAACTTAAAATCAAAAATTTATCCTTCCAAAAAACATATTTTTGTTTTCTTTTTGAAAAAAAATAAAATCCTAATAATGTGAAAAACATAAATGGAATTTCCGTCATTACTTGATGCGAATAATTAACAATGTTAGCATTAATAACTATAAATAATGCTATTAAAAAACTAATAAATTTTGAAAAAAATCCCCTACTAATAAAATAAAATAATAAACCACTACCAATCGCTAAAAAAACAATAATATATTTCGTAAAAAGAAAATTACCAGGTGCAAATAATTCACCAAGTGCTACAATTACAGGAAGACCAAAAGGAAATTTTGTGTGTGCATTAGAATTCGGAATATGAACATAAGAATATTCACCATTTAAAATTGACCTGCCTAATGAAATATATCCAGCATTATCTCCATTAATGCTTAATTTTTCATCAAAATGAGTAAAACAAACTATAAGTCCGATAATAATAATTAATATTATATTAACAGTAGTATTTTGAAAAATTTTTTCTATAAAATAATTATGCTCATTTTTTTTATTTTTTTTCTCACATTTTCCCCCTGGCATTTAAATCTCCAAATAATTTTTAGCTAATTCATTTTTAAAATAATTAATCACTTTTTTTAATCCATCATCTAATTTTACTTTTGGATTCCAATTTAACTCCTTTTTTGCTTTTGAAATATTTGGATTTCTAATTGCGGGATCTCCAGTTGGTAAATCACGATATTCTATTTTGGATTTGGAATTTAGTAATAAAATAATTCGCTTTGCCAATTCTAAAATTGTTATCTCATTTGGATTGCCAAGATTAACCGGACCTGTAAAATTATTCTTATTCATCATCATTATTATTCCATCAACTAAATCAGAAACAAAACAAAATGATCTCGTCTGAGAGCCATCTCCATAAATTGTTATATTTTTCCCTAACAATGCTTGAACAATAAAATTTGAAATAACTCTGCCATCATTTGGTAACATCCTTGGACCATAAGTATTGAAAATCCTAATTATTTTCACATCTGTATCATATTGTCTTTTATAATCAAAGAATAGTGTTTCGGCAACTCGTTTTCCTTCATCATAACAACTTCTTGGACCAATCGGATTTACATTCCCATTATAATTTTCACTTTGAGGATTTTTATTGGGGTTTCCATAAATTTCCGAAGTTGATGCCTGCAATATTCGTGCTCCAGAATTTTTTGCAATTTCAAGCATATTTATTGCCCCCATCACTGATACTTTTGTTGTTTTAACTGGATCAAATTGATAATGAACAGGAGAAGCTGGACAAGCCAAATTATATATTTGATCAACTTCTAATGATATGGGTTGCACAATATCGTGTCTAATAATTTCAAATCTCGGATTAGATAATAAATGAGATATATTCTCCTTTCTGCCAGTAAAATAATTATCGAGACAAATTACCTTGTGCCCTTGTTTTAATAGTTTTTCACATAAAAACGAACCAATAAAACCAGCCCCACCTGTCACTAATATTTTGTGATACTTCTCTTTCATTGGTTCGTACAAATTTAGATTTATTATTTCTTTCATTTTTTCCAAAATTTAGTCTCCTTTATATTGTTAAATCAATCATTTATAATAATCCTTCACAAATCCTGTAAACTCATCTTTCCCAAAAATAATTCTCTTGATAAATGCAAATCCAAATCCTATTCCGTATGCAAAAATCTGAGCAGGCACAACTATAGGAATATAGAAAAATACTCTCCAATCGGAATATCTAAAAATTCCATGAACAGACATTCCAAACAAAAGCAAAATTCCGGCAATAATAAACGGAACAAATATGTTAGGAAATAGTATCGCCAATACAATCATAATCGTAGAAACCAAAGTTCCAATTAATGGAAAAAAATGAATAAACTCTAACATTCCGCGATCGATTTTAAATAAATTTATTCTCGCAACTCCCCAATTAAAAACCTGTTTGAAAAATTTTCTGATTGAAGTTCTTCGCTTGTGATAAACAATCGCATCTAATACTTTCACAACTTTTCCGCCGGTTGAAATCATTCTGTGAGCAAATTCAATATCCTGTCCGTGACGAAGTTTATTCATTCCACCAATCTTTTCAACAACATCGGCACGAACTCCCATGTTAAAACTTCGTGGATAATATTTTGAAATTTTCTTTTTCGAATGTCCTCGCATTCCGCCAGTTGTGATGAAAGAGGTCATTGAATAATCGATTGCTTTCTGCAGTGGAGAAAAATTTGGAAGTACCTTGTCCGGTCCGCCAAATCCTGCCACTTTTTCTTCTGAAACAATTTTCTCAAAAGAACTCAACCAATTTTCATTTGCAATACAATCACTATCAACAAATATAAAATATTCTCCAAGAGCATTTTCCATTCCAAGATTTCTTGCCGGCCCCGGACCTTTGTGATTCTGTTTAAAAAAACGAATATTCAAAAAGTTTTCTCGTATCAATTCTGAAATGTATCTTTCCGTATTATCAGTCGAACCGTCATCAACAATCACAATCTCAAATTTATCTTTTTTAATAGATTGCTTTTTTAAAGAATTCAACAACTCCTGAATCTCATCAAAACGATTATATGTTGGAACTATCACCGAAAATATATATTTATAATTTTTCATATTATTTATTTCTATCTCATTAATTTTTCGTGTCTTTTTTCGTGTCTTTCGTGGCTAAATTCCTCTAAGTTCTAAATTCATTCTCTGCTTGCCCGACTGACCTAGGCGAGCGGTAAAATTTTATTTCCGACAATCACAAAAATCTCTGCGTCTTAGCGTCTCTGCGGTAAGGTCCTACTCGTTCCGTTTCTTCGATTGATAAACAAGCATCTCTCCAATCAGACCAATGGAGACAAGCTGAACTCCTAAGACAACTAACAAAACACCAAGCAATAAAAGTGCAATATGCGAAGCAAAAGATTCATTAAAAGCAAACTTCAAAATCAACATCCAAATCTCAACACCGACACCGGATAGGAAAGCAAGCAATCCAAACATACCAAAAAAATGCATCGGTCGTACAGTAAATCTTGCCAAAAATAGTGCCGTAATCAAATCAAATAATCCTTTAAAAATTCTTCCAAAACCATACTTGCTGACGCCGTGTTCTCGTGGATGATGTTTAACAACCAATTCCGTAGTTTTAAAACCTTCCATCGATGCCAGAACAGGAATATAACGATGCAATTCTCCATAAACTTTCACAGATTTCACAACTTCGTTTCGGTATGCTTTCAAACCACAATTGAAATCGTGAATTTTAATTCCGCTCAATAAACTCGTTGTGAAATTAAATAATTTTGACGGCCATCTTTTTCCAATTGGATCTTTTCTATTTCTTTTCCAGCCAGAAACGACATCCCAACCATCATTAATTTTATTTATTAACTTGGGAATCTCATCAGGATCATCTTGTAAATCTGCATCCATAGTTATTACAATTTTACCAATTGCAGAATTAAATCCCATTTGAAGTGCATCTGCTTTTCCTTTATTAAATCTAAATGGAATATATTTTACTTCACTATTTTCGCTCTCAAGTTTTTCTAAAATGTCCCCTGAACTATCGGTTGAACCATCATTAATAAAAATAATTTCGCCATCTAAATTTTCTTTTTCAAAAACATCTATAATTTTATTTTTCAAAATTACCAATGTTTCCTCTTCATTAAATACTGGAATTACCAATGAAACATCAATCATTACTTATCTCCTCTAACCTTTTTTTTGCACGAGAAAATGTCGGATCAATTTCCAATGCTATTCTTAAATTTTTCTTAGAATTTTCTATATCGCCAAGTTTAAAAAGAATTTCTCCTTTATGATAAAACAATTCAGAATTATTTTCTTCTATCAATATTATCGCACTATCCACAACCGCTAATGCTTTTTTATAGTTTCCCATTTTGAATAAAACCCAAGCCATAGTATCAAAATAAACACCGGAATTCGGCTCAATCTCTAACGATTTTTTTGAAAGCGAAAGTGCCTTTTCCAATTCATTACCATTTTCTGCCAATAAATAACTATAATTATTATATGCAATTGCATCGCTCGAATCTATTAAAATAATTTTTGAATAAGTTTCATTTGCTTTTTCTACTTGAGAATTTTGGTCATATAGAATAGCTAAATTATGTAGAATATTTTTATTATTCTGATCTTCATCAAGCAACATTTGAAAAATTTGTATCGATTTTGATAATTCTTCAAGTTCACTATAAATCAATGCTTCAATAAATTGTAAATCATTATTTTGAGGAAATTTTTCTATTACAGAATCAATAAATGAAATTCCATCTTCATATCGTCTCATATTAAGTAACCATAAAGCATAATTATGATATGGTAAAAATGGAGCTTCTTTAATATCAAAAACTCTCTCAATATAAAAATCTACACTATCAGAATTATTTTCTTCCATAAATATAGATGCTTGAAAATTGGAAATCCACCACTCTTCTCTCCATCTCGATTGGATTTTATTCACATATTTTTTGGCAGAATCGATTTGTGATTTAGCAATATAATTACTTATTTTATAATAATAAGGTGACAATTCATTTGGACTATTTATTATCCAATTATCTACAACCTTATCCACATCTGTATATTGCTTGTTGAGAAATAATAATTCTATTAATAAATCATAATACTTACTTTCATTACTTAATGTCAATATTTTTCTCGTCAGAATAATCGCTTCGTTGTAATCTCCTAATTCCTTATAAATTAGAACACAATTATTCAAAATGCTCAATTCATTTTCACCTTTTTGAATATATGTTTTTAAATATTTTCTTGCATTTACTTCATCTCTATTCATTATATAAGCATTGATTAAACTATAATATATATCGTATTGTCGCGGATTCTCTTTCAAAATAGTTTTCCATATTTTTATACTTTTTGAAATATTTCCTGTCACAAGATAAATATCCGCTAATTTATTTTTTAACTCAATTTGATTAAATTCAATAAGTAATGATTTTTTATAATATTCAATCGCCTGTTCGTATTTATAAAGATTTAAATATGCATCACCGATAGAATTATAAATAGTAACCGACTTATCATCATATTTCAATGCTTCCTGATATTCCAAAATAGCTGATGCATAATCTCCTGCCATTCTATATATCTCTGCAAACGAAAAAATCTGCATAGCAATAGTAGGATAAGAACGGTTATCAAAAGTTTCAACGATAGCATTTGTATCTATCATTGGAATATTTTTTCCATCACTTTTTGAAACCGATTTATTGGTGCCACATCCAAATAAAATATAAATTAATGATATTATTAAAGTCGTCTTTTTCATAGTTTTAAATTTATACATAACTTAGTAAATTTCCAAAAAATAAATATAATAAAAAAACCTCATTTTACTGAGGTCTTAATAAAAAAATATCGTCTGTTCCTTATCCGAAGAATTCTTTTTTATTGCATTTGCAAATAGATTCCATTTTACTTCTATACTTCACATTATCTTTATTATCTTTTTCTGAATAATAATGTTTAATATGACTAATTACTTCTCCACAAACCGGACAGAGATTTTCTTCTTTTTCACGGTTAGCAATTTTTGCTCCGAATGTTTTTCCTTTTGGCATTTCTATCACCTATCTTTTTTTAAATCTTTCCCTTATTTTCAACACTCGCTAATATAGTAATTGTTTTTTTATAATCAAAGTGTTTTTGTTGTTTTTTTTATTTTTAGCATTGTTAATTATTAAATATTTTTTTGTTTTTCCTAAAATATTTCCTTAAATTTCAAGATTTTTAAAAAGTATAAAAACAAATCATAAAACAAAGGAGATAAAATGAAAACAAAAATACACGATGTAATGATAATAGGTTCCGGACCTGCAGGTTATACTGCTGGAATTTATACAGCAAGAGCAGGATTAAAACCAATCGTATTTCAAGGAATGGAACCGGGTGGACAATTAACGACAACAACAGAAGTTGAAAATTATCCGGGTTTTGAAGATGGAATAAATGGTCCTGAAATGATGGAAATATTTCAGAAACAGGCAAAAAAGTTTGGAACAAAAACAAAATTTGAGATGATTACAAAAGTAGATTTTTCAACAAAGCCATTCAAATTATGGAGTAATGACGAAGAATATTTAACATATTCGGTAATTATTGCAACTGGAGCGTCGGCACGATATTTGGGACTTAAATCAGAAACAAAATTAAAAGGTCATGGTGTAAGTGCATGTGCAACTTGCGATGGATTTTTTTATAGAGACAAAAATATAATTGTTGTAGGTGGCGGAGATTCTGCTTTGGAAGAGGCACTATTCTTAACAAAATTTGGTAAAAAAGTAACAATTATTCATCGCAGAGACAAATTTCGTGGTTCAAAAATATTAGCCGACAGATGTAAAAATCACAAAAAAATAGAAATTGCTTGGGATAGTGTAGTTGATGAAGTATTGGGCGAACCGGATATGACAGGCGTTATCGGAGCAAATATTAGAAATGTAAAAACAGATAAAATTACAAAAATTGATTGTTCAGGATTTTTTGTTGCAATCGGACATGTTCCAAATTCAGCAGTATTCAAAGAATTTATTGACATTGATGACAAAGGGTATATTAAGACAAAAAATCAATCTACATTTACCAATGTTGAAGGTGTTTTTGCTTGTGGTGATGTTATGGATAATTATTATCAACAGGCCGTCACTTCTGCAGGATCAGGAGCAAAAGCAGGAATTGATGCAGAAAAATATTTAAGTGAATTGTAAAAATATTATTAGTATTTTAATGGCAAATTCTTTTTGATCTAAAATAATTAATTATCTAATTTAACAAATTCAGTAATAGGAATAATTTCGATTCCTTTATTAATAATTTCCGGAATTTTTTCCTGTAAAACTTTTAATGTCATTTTTTTTGCATGTCCAATACCAAGAGCTTTGCCATTTTTCTTTGCAAGTATAATTAATTTATCAATCTGTTTAGCAATATAAATAGAGTCATTTTCATTATCAATAAAAATATTTCTTCGGGCAGTAGAAATATTATTTTCTTTCATTACTTGATATGCAACCGATTTGTTATATGTATATGAATCAACAAATAGCAATTTTTTCCCTCTTATTGCACTCGCAACATATTCCATTGTCTGACGATCTGAAGTAGCTTTTGAACCCATGTGATTATTTATTCCAATTGCAATTTGTAATTCATCAATCGCATTGTTTATCCGCATATCAATCTCTTTGGAATTCATTTTTTCCATAATAATATATTTTTTTTCACCACCGTTATATTTTATCGGTTCCATCGGTAAATGAATTAATACTTCGTGATCTGCTTTGTGCATTTTCTTGGCTAATATTGCTGAAAATTGATGACCAGGAATAATTGAAAAAACAATATTCTTATCTAATTTTAAAAATTGCTTAGATAAAGAATTATCATAATATCCAAAATCATCAACAATAATTGTTATCTTTCCACTCGTTGCTTTTGTTTTTTTATCTATTCTTTCATTTGTTTTTCTAATATTTATAAATATTCTTGCATAAGGTTCATTATTATTATCAATTATATCAATAATAATTTTATTGTCATCGATTTCTGAAAATACTATTTGCAAATTAAATGAATTTAAATATTTGACTAATTGGTGAATGTCAGTTTTGCACAGTGAATCATTATTACAAGTATAATTATAATATCGTATATTTGCCGAACTGTCAACTCCTGCATTTTCCAACACAAAATTAAAAAGATTTGAATTTATTGAAGGAATAAGTTTTTCAAAAACAAATGATTTGTTAACAGAATATTTTTTATTAATTATTATTCCATCATCATTTATAAAAAAAGTTATGGAAATAATAAGTAAAATTATAACTAATAAAAATATAGTCACAATTTTTTTTACATCTAAAAAATTATTTTTAAAGTATTTTATATACATATAACTTTACAACCTTAAAATATCTAATATGATTCATCTCGCCATTTATAAATTTTCCATTCATCATTTTTTTTCTTAACAAATTCGTAATTAGCCGTGCCTTCGATGACGATTTCATCTCCCAAATTCAACTCAAATGTTTTTGAAACCGTTGCACTATTAGCTTGCGAAAATAGAGTATCTTGCTGAACAATTAATGAATCATCAACGAAATATGAAAAATTACTATCCAAAGTAGAATTCCAAATCAAATTTATATGGGAAAATGCTCGAAAAATTCTCCCTGTCGTTCTCAATTCAACTTCCAAAAGCCAAGAATCATAATGCCCACTTCCGCCATTATCATCTGCATTATAATAAATAAATACAAAATCAGAATCAAATAAATTTGAATAAATTAAACTATCACGATAAATATATGAATATTGAAAATTCTCCAAAACATCATTTGGTGTTGCCAAAAATCTGTTAAAAATCATTCGTTCATCAGTGAAATTTTTTAATTGTGGTGCAAAAATATTTTTACAACTCACTTGAAAAATTAATACTAAAATAAAAAATACAAATATTTTATTTTTTTTAATCATAATAAGCAATTAAAAATATTCTTTTAAATCTGTCCAATTTGGTAATACTTCAGAAATGGAAATATCTTCAAAATAGTATATTACCCAATAATTTTGCGGGTTCTTCATCAACATAATATTTGCCGAACCAATAAATTTATTATTCAAATTGTCATAATCATGATGAATCTTAATCTCATATTCTATATTATACTGAACCGAGTCGCCAAAACTATTCAACTTAATTTTATCTAAAATATTCATTTGAAAAATCGAATCTTTAGAACAAGATGACAAAATATTTTGAAAAAAAACTAACTCCTCCACTCTTCCCCAATTTAAAAATTTATCGGGATTGTCAACAGTCGCAGTCGGAATAAAAATAAATTTTACTCCGTTATTACTTGCAGAATCTGAGAAACATTTTATATAACTATCGTATTCTCTATATTGAAAAGCATCCGTCATATTTTCAAAAACCGTGTTTGATTCTGTCGGCAATTCCCAATGAATATCTGATGGATTAATTGGTTTTTCATTTTCTCTAAATAGTTGTTCACAAGAAAAAATAGTAATCAAAAACACTATAACAAATATTTTAGGAACACTTTTCATTTATATTTTAATCAGTTAAATATTTTTTCAGAATATCAACTTTATCTGTTTTTTCCCAAGAAAAATTTTCTTCTGCCCTACCAAAATGGCCATAAGCTGATGTCTTTTTATAAATTGGTTTTTTGAGATCAAGATGCTCTATTATCTCATATGGTTTCAATGGAAATTCTGCACGAATAATTCTTGCCAATTCATCTTCATCAATTTTTCCAGTTCCAAATGTATCAATAAATAATGAAACTGGCTCGGCTTCGCCAATAGAATATGCCAATTCAACTTCACACTTTTTCGCAATGCCACTTGCTACAATATTTTTTGCAATATATCTTGCCATATATGCCCCTGACCTATCAACTTTCGATGGGTCTTTTCCGGAAAATGCACCGCCACCATGACGAGAATATCCGCCATAAGTATCAACAATAATTTTTCTACCCGTTAATCCTGCATCTGCCATCGGCCCGCCTGTTTCAAATCTTCCCGTGGCATTTATATAATATTTAGTTTCATCATCAATCCATTTACCCAGAATCGGTTGAATTACGAATTTTTTAATATCATTTTTTAGATCTTCATTTTTGATATATTTCTTATGATGAATTGCAATCACAACTGAACTAACTCGCTTGGGAATACCGTTTTCATATTCTACAGTCACTTGACTTTTGCCATCAGGCAATGCCCAATCAACTATTTTCTTTTTCCTTATCTCGGTTAATCTGTATGTTAATTTATGTGCAAGTGTAATCGGAAGTGGCATCAATTCTTTTGTCTCATCACAAGCAAATCCAAGCATCAAACCTTGGTCTCCCGCTCCCTGTTCATGATTTTCGCTTTGATTAACTCCGCTTGCAATATCTCCACTTTGCTCATCAACTGAAACCATCACCGAACAATTTTTACTATCCAAACCAGCTTCTCTATTGTTATATCCAATTTCATCTAAAGTTTCTCTAACAATTTTATTTATCGGAACATAACATTCTGTAGTAATTTCACCTACTACCATTATCATACCAGTCGTAGCAAGCACTTCACAAGCAACTCGTCCATTTGGATCTTTTTTTAATATCTCATCTAAAACTGCGTCTGAAATTTTGTCACAAACTTTATCCGGATGTCCTTCTGTCACAGATTCTGATGTAAAATAATACTTACTCATTCTTTTTTCTCCTGTCATTTTTTATTCAGAAATTACTGAATTATCGCCAATACTCAATGAAGATAATTTCCCTTCTAACATAACCGCTTCACCAACAATTGATTTATTCATTAATTTGCTTGATATTGTTGTATCTTTATTTACTATTGAATTTGATATAATGCTATTTTTTATTTCCACATTTTTTCCCAATGATACATTAGGTCCAATAATAGAATCGGATATTTTTACATTTTCTTCTATGAATACATTTTCTTTTATTATTGAATTTGGAAATTGCTTATCCGTTTTTGATATTTTAGATAACAG
>JAYEHX010000051.1:0-4395 GCA_034659735.1 Fidelibacterota bacterium
CAGAAATTGAATAAGAATTATCTGATTCAAAATGAACTTTTACGCTTGGTATATCAATAATTTTGTAGAATGAGTTTGAATATTTCTCATTTGTAATTTCTTGTGATAATATTTTTTTGGTATTAAAAAATGAATAATTGTTTGGATAATTGTCAAATCTTATTTGTGGAATAAGTTCTGCATCGGGAAATAAAGATTCTTCAGGAAAATTATTCTCTCCGCAATAGATTTGTGAAATCCCCCATTCGGAAAGTGCGGATTCCCAAGTAATTCCATTTTCCATAAAAAATGTAGATAAAGAAGTAATTGCATTTGTTTCTAATATATTCTCCCAAATGTCTAAAATAGGATTTTCTGCATTGTCTTTAAATTTTTCATCTAAAAACAAATTCCAACTATATAGTTGATAGAAATCAGGACTTCCTTGTTTGTTTATTTGCTGTCCCCAATTGTTTTTGTATTCATCGGCATATTGCAAATAATCATTTACTTCGGGATACATTTTATCTTCAAACCAAACGGCACAAGCTTCCAAATACCAAACATCCGTTCCAAAAAAATTATAACCAAGTTGGAATACATGAAACAATTCATGAGCACAAGTCACTTTTAATGCGGAAGTATCTTGTGTAAAAAACAAATCGCCAATCATATCATTGTCAATTTGAATATACGAAGTCCAATCATTTGCTCGTAAAGTTGAAGTGACGGAATTTTCAGGCATGGTTCCACCATAATTTCCATTGCCGAGATTAGAAAAATAGACATCAATTTGTGGATCTGTAGAATCATCTATCGGCGGAATTGCGAATCCAAGTGTATCGTGCAGATAAAAATATGATGCCTCCAAATATTGACTTGATAGAATTATATAGTCCGGAATTGATGTGTGGAAATTATAATTTTGTGGAACAGCATCACTTCCGGTATTGTCAAAATGTAATTTGAATAAATTGTTTTCTGATGTATATATATTATCATTTTCCGGTCGATATAATGTTTCGTTAAGTTTTAGATTCAAAGAAAAATCACGAACGGATGAGGATGTTTTATTTATACTTTTTGGGATTTGTTTATATTGGGAATTCGTCAAGGATGAAGACAATATCAGTAAAACAAATATCGCCAACTTAAAATTAATTTTGAATTTATAATATATTTTTTCCCAAAGCATGGGCATGTTCATGATTTTTTTTAACGAGTAAATCTTAATAAATAATAACCAAATATCATTCCAATAATACCGATAATATTGATTCGCAACATTAAAGAAAACGAGAAATCAATGAAGTGTAAATGAACGGCAAGTGGTTCTTTAATTCCAATCGGAATACTTGCGAGGAAAAAATCTTTAACAACACCTGTCGGCAAAATCAATGTAAAAATTTCTCCCATAACTGTTCCTATAATTGCACCTAATATAATAATTCCAAATACTTTTCCAACTCCTTTACTCATATTTATAATCTCCAATATTTTTTTTATTCATTTTCATCTATATCAATTTCTATTTCATCTTCTTTTTTGGACAAATAATTTTTTCTCCAGTAGTAAATAATATTCATCAGAATTAAAACAAAAATTGCAGGGAACATTATTTTTTCTTGATAAACTATCAATATCAAAAGTAATAATATTGTAAAAATAGTATCTTTTTGATATTTGGAATTTTTCTTTAATGAGAATTTATTTACCTTTCTGAATATAATGTCGCTTACCATTAAATATCCAATTGTGATGTAATATGTAGGAAAAATTACATTTAGCGGAAAGTAAATATTTTGCAGTATTTCAAAATTCACAATATTAAACATGATAAAACTTATAATAGCGAGTGCAGAAAGTGGCGATGGCATACCGACAAAATGGTCGAGTGATTCTCTATGGGCATTGACATTAAATCTCGCAAGTCGAATAGTTCCAAATATAACAAATGAAAAGGAAATCGCTAATCCCCAACCACCAAATTTGTAGAAAAAATAATTGTAAGAGAGCATAGCTGGAGCGATGACAAATGAAATTAGGTCGGCAAGTGAATCTATCTCAATTCCGAAGTCAGATGAGCCATGCACCATTCGAGCGACTTTTCCATCTAATCCATCAAAGATTGAAGCAAAAAATATCAGCCAACCGGCAATTAAAAAATTATCAAACCCATGTTTGAATGAAAAAGATATTGACATAAAACCGAGAAACATATTGAGTAGTGTAAATATACTTGGCCAAACGAGTCGCTTAATTTTGATTTTTCTTTTCATAATGAATTTATCCTTTTACGAATTTGCCAATAATTGTTTCGCCACCACGAACGACATCTTTTAATTTCACATTTGAAATGAAATATTTTTTAGGAATTACTAAATCAATTCTACTGCTGAATTTCATCAATCCAAATCTGTTTCCCGCTTTCACAATCTCGTCATTTTCTAAATTGCAAACGAGTCGTCTTGCGATGATTCCCGCCACTTGTTGAACTCTGATTTTTCCAAAGTCCGAATCTATGTCGAAGATATATCGCTCATTCAAATCGGAAGCTTTTGGATTGAATGCCGTTAAAAATTTACCTTTTTGATACTTGATAAATGTTATCTTTCCGTCAATTGGAATTCTATTTACATGAACATTTGTTATTGACAGAAATATTGAAATCATTGTTGAAGGTTCTTTAGAAATTGGATGTTCGATATTCTCTTTTATGAAAATAATTTTTCCATCGGCAGGTGAAATCAATAGATTTTTTTCATTTGGCACATCTCTATCAGGATCTCTGAAAAAATATAATGAAAATAAAAATAGAAATAATGAAATAGTGGCAATGATTAACAAGAATGTATTCAGATAAATTACATCCTTGAATAAAAGATAAAATACTTCGCTGAGTATTGTTATTATGAGAAATGATAATGTTGTTCCTTTTGCCGCCATTTTACTCTCCTTTTTTTCAAATCATACAATTTACAAAAAAAATCATATAAATAATAGAATTTTATTTTATTTGTTTTTTGGGACTAACCAAAATTCCAATAGAAATAATAATACAAAAAACAGCAAACCAATTCCCGAATTTAACATAGAGTGGAGTGAAAGAAAATGTCTTTAATTTTATATCAAAAAATCCCTTTTTATTTAGCATAATTTTTTCTTTTACAATCCCTTTTGGAGTAATAGCCATTGAGATTCCTGTGTTTGCACATCTGACTAATGCTCGTTTCGATTCTACTGCTCTCACGATAGATTGTGATGCATGTTGATATGGGCCGAGTGAATTTCCAAACCAAGAATCATTTGTCAAAAGCAGATGATATTTTGCACCGTCTCTGACTCTTTTTATTGCAAGTTGCGGAAATATAGATTCGAAACATATCATCGGCGAGAGAATAATTTCCTTGTCTAAAATTGTAAATAGTTTATTATTTTTTCCGGGTATAAAGTTTGCTTGTCCGAGATTTATCTTTTTGAGAGATTCAAATTTGTTGGAAAACGGAACAAATTCGCCCATTGGAACGAGGTGTTCTTTATCGTATCTGCTTACGATTCCGCTATTTTTTTCAAAACAAAATATGCTATTGCTGAATATCGCTTCGCCGTTTTCAAAATGATAATCAGGCGAGCCGGTGATTAAAATTTTGCCTGTGTTTTGCACCAATCTTTCCAATTCCGTTCTGTATTTGCTCGTTCTTATGTGTACGGGAGTTGCACTTTCCGGCCAGACAATTACATCAATGGAATCCACACCTTTTTTCATGCTCAATGTGAGAAGATTATGGAATACATCTTTCCTGTTTTTTATTTCCCATTTTTCATTTGAGCCGTAATTTGGCTGAATAATTCTGAAAGTGATATCTTCTGAAATTTTAAAATCCGTATTAAGAATTATCGTTCCATAAATAAATGGAATCGCTAACAATAAAATAATTGCGAATATGTATTTTTTATATTTTGTCGAATTATTTTTTACTGAAATTATTGATTTGTATAACAGAATATTTACAAAAAATATTATAAATGTGATTAGATAAATTCCGCCGATGTCTGCAATTTGTAAAAACGGCAGGTTTGATATTTGTGAATTTCCAAGTGAATTCCATGGGAATGCAAAGACACCAAAACTTCTAATAAATTCCACCGAAGTCCACAGAAACGGAAGCGACCAAATCGCAATTTTCGGATTTCTTTTTTTAATAAATGAGAATAAAAAACCTATCAAACCATAATTTAAAGCGAGATATGCAGAGCCAAGAAGCATCGAAATAGTTGCAAAAATAAAATTTGTTCCAACATTAAAGGCAAGCCAATGAATCATAAAAATCGAATATATAAAACCAAAAAGATATCCGATTTTAAATCCGTTTTTTGAATTATTGAGAATATGAATAAATGGAATCAGAGCAACAA
>JAYEHX010000052.1:0-4377 GCA_034659735.1 Fidelibacterota bacterium
ACTGATTTTTTTTGATTCATTTTTACGATTTCAGAATTTTCAATTGTTCCGTTTATTATTTTTTTTGCATTTGATTCTGCATTTTTCTCGTCTTCAAATAGAGTGAAATAAGGATTAAAAACTCCACTATAATTCAGTTCATAATCTCCGGTTAAAGTCAAATCATCTTTAATATTCAAATTCAAATTTAATATCTGGAAGTTTTGATTTTTATTATCTTTTTCAATTTTAGTCAGTGGTTTAGAAATGTTGTTGAAGTCAAATACTGTTTTATTTTCAATGTTGAATTTATAATTGTTTGTCTGTTCATGATTTGGAATAATGTAGATTACTTCTGTTGTGTCTTTATGAGAAATTAAAAAGTTGTCAAATTGAAAAAGTGACGGAACTTCTTTTGCGAATTCGTTATATTTGGAAATGAAAACCGGTGTCGCATCAATGTCGGATAATTTTAAATAAGTTACCAGAAGTAATGATTTGTCAAGAGCAGTTCCGTTATTTTCATTGAATGTTTTGCTGATAGATTTTGGTTTGTAGCCATAAGTTAAAGGCGAACAATTTGTTAAACCAATATTCTCATTTATCTTTTTTTGCAATTCAATAATCTTCAATAAATCATCATCTTTT
Organism: Fidelibacterota bacterium; assembly: GCA_034659735.1. Lineage (GTDB taxonomy): Bacteria > Fidelibacterota > Fidelibacteria > Fidelibacterales > Fidelibacteraceae > TCS52. Next base: position 628 of record JAYEHX010000052.1, read on the forward strand.
TTTGATAAATCCTTTTCAATATTTGATTTTAATTTCTCATCATTTTTCATTGATTTGTCACTCATTATTTTTAAGTATTCTGCGAGATTTTCCCAAGATTCTAAAGTTGAAAATACAAGGCGTGGAGAGAAGTTTCCAATCTCACTTTGATTATTTTCATGAATAACAGCGGGAATATTTTTGAATTTCCAAATGTATGTTTTTGTATTGTCATCCTCTTTTATTTTCACTTTTTTTGTGGAATTAAACATTTTGTAGTTCATTGTTTTTTCTGTTGGAACTGTTATTTTCACAATCATTTTTCCAACAGGGTAGAAGGTGGAAAAAATTTCTTCTCCCATCAAAGCGGGTAAAAATTCTTTTTCTGCATGAAGCGAATATGTGAAATCAATCGTGGAACCGAGATCTAATCCCGTGTGAGTGACGACCATTTCTCGCAGGTGATTATAAGATGGAGCTTTGGTTGCACACCTTGGCAGAACTTCATTAAATCCATTTTCCGGAGTTTCAACAATTGTTCCGTCATTCATTTTTGTTTCCGATTTCAGAATTTCTATTTTTTGATATTTGGGATTGTATATAATTCTGTCATCGCCGAGATGTCGTATTGCATAATATGTATTCAATTTAACTTTATGATGATGAATAAAATCTATGCTTCCATTGTCGTTTAGAATATATTCATTTATAATTTCCACATATTTTGCATCTGAATTATTATCGTTTTTTTTGTGAATAATACATAAATTTACTGTGCCAATTATTACTAATAGAATTATCGTGTAAATAAATTTTTTCATTTCAGTTCTCCTGTTTTTTCAAGAACGATTTTATCTTTTGCCAATTCCTTTACTTTTTCGACAGAATTTTTGAAAGCAGTCCATTCGTCAGATTCATAAACTCTTTTCTCAAATACCAAATTCATATCAAAAAATAGTGTGTCTTTTTTGGTTTCATAATTGGCATTAAATTTTGTTGCAGTGCTATCAATCGTGTCATATTCGGGAATTACTTTAGGAGCAAATGATTTTGGTAAAGTTATTGTTTCGTGAAAATTCACAAGTCGAGAGCAAGAATATTTGAATCCATATTTTTTTTCATCTTCGGACAAATCCATAAATAGATGATAGTTGAGTGTCCTATTCCAAAACAAATAAGTGGCAACAATCGGAGTGAAATGAATTTCGTTTTCTGTGATAAAAGCATAATTTGGAATTGTGTATTCAACTTCAATTTTCATCGGTTTGGAAATATCATAAGGATTTTGGTATTTTAATTTTGTGATCTCGGCATAAGGAGAAATGTCATACATCAATTCTTCAAAAACACTTTCCCAATTATTTTTCTGTTTTCCTCTGAGAATTCTTCTAAATCTTGCATCGGATTGTTTCTCGGATTCTATAATAAAGTTGCCGGTTAAAGTTCCGTCACTTTCTAATTTAGAATTGCCGTTAACCTTGTAATAATGTTCTTCAGGTGGTGAAATTGGTGTCATTCTCAAATCAATTCCTTCGGGAGCACCAATCAAATAATTCTGTTGCTGTTCGGCACTTGACCATAATTCTCTAACACCCGGAACCCAAGTTGGGTCGAGTAATTTATATTCTCCATCGTATTTCACAACCACAACTGAGTGATTAAAATAGTCGGCAGGAATTGAGTCGATTTTTGCACCTGCCATTGTCATAGCCGCGTAAGATTCAAAACCGACAGCTCGCAACATCGTGATTAACATTCCGGCTTTATCTTTGCAGACACCACATCTATCGCGAAAAGTCATGCTTCCTTTGTGAAGTGTATATCCTTCACCTTCTCCCATCGATAAGCCGAAATAGCGAATATTTTCTGCGACCCAGTGAGTGAGTGCAGATATTTTTTCCAAATCGGTTTCCGAATCTTTAATGATTTTAAAACTCATTTTTTTTATTTCAGGTGTGACATCAAAACTTCCATAATCGTGATTTACATTATAGAACCAAACGGATTTTGCTTTCCAATCTTTCGCGGTTGACATTACCACTTTTGGAGCCACATTATACTGTGAAACCATGTGTTTCTCTTTCTTAAATGCTTCTATATTTTTCTTACTCCATATATAAATATCTTTATCTTTCGTCTCTTTTTTTGAAAATGTTAGGTCGCCATTATATACTTTATATTGTAAATATTTGCTCTTTGGAATTCTCACTTCGTAATACTTTTCTAAAATTGGAACTGATGACCAGAACGGTTTAATCTCGTAAAAATGTCCCTTCATTGGCGGAATAAATTTGTCATCATTTTCATCAAGCAGGGCATAAGTAAATCCCTTTTTATAATATTTTATTTCAACTGCATCGCCAACTTCTAATCTGCCAATTGCAATCATTAATTCTCGACTTCCCCACAAAATAGTTCCTGCCGGAGCCGGATAGTCGTAAGCATTTTTGGTATCAATATCTATTATTTTACCGGATTTTTTATAAATAGTAGCTTTACGAAATTCAATAAAAGCTGATAATGGTTCATAACGATATTGAATAGTTCGTAAATTATTTGCACCTTTTACAGTTAGAATTTTTGTTAAATAGTGTGCATTGACAACATTCATTCCGCTTTCCATTACATCGACTTTTGTGCTGTCAAAAATTTTTATCGTGTTTGCTTTTGGATAATCGGAAGTGTCGCCTGCTGATTTTATCATTCTAAAAATGTCATTTGGTGTTTGAGCATTTAGAATATTAAAAATGAAAAACGATAGAATAATAATCAAGAAATATTTTACTGCATTTTTTTTAACTTTGTTTGCTACGCTCATATTTTTTTCTCCTGAATTTTAATGACTTAATTTACATATATTATAAAAATTATCAAATAGAAAAATTGTTAATAGTTATTTGGTTGTCATCGAATTAATCGAATTCTTATCATCGAATTAATCGGATTAATCTAATTATTGTCATCGAATTAATCGAATTTATCTAATTTATTGTCATCGAATTCATCTAATTGTTTGTCATTGATTGTCATCGAATTAATCGAATTTATCTAATTTATTGTCATTTGTTTTTTTTGCATCGAACTAAAACTAACTATAACTAACTCTTTGCGTAAAATCCGTGAAATCTTTTTCGTGCATTTTCCAAAAACACAAACCTTATTACCTTATTTTGTAGTTTTTCTGTTTTGTAGATTATTATGTGTGTTTTGTTTTTTTCTCACTTTTTGGGCTAAAGTCCGGTCGTTGATTGCAATTTTTTCTTTACCGCAGAGACGCACACTTCGACAAGCTCAGTGCAAGAAGACGCAGAGAAATTTGAAATTAGTAGAATATAAAATAATTTAAATTGTTTTAATAAAATAAATGGAAACTTTGGAAGTTTTTAACACACCTAACAAGGGAGCAAGCTCCCTTGTTCTAAATTGGATTATCATCTGAAATTATTTAATCATTTATTATTTACAAATCTTTTTAAATTTTTATTTTTGAAAAAATAGAGAGTGATTTTATTTTTTTCTATAATATAATCATTGGGAGTTTTTTCAAACTTTAGACATACTTTTGTGTACGGTTATCTATGCTTTGATTTCACTTAGAAACCAAGCTGGTTCGTTTTTTGTTAGTTTTTGTTCGATGCTATTACTTGATTACCAAACATTTCTTCACACTATTAAACTCACCGGCGATAATTCTGTAAAAATATATTCCTGAACTTACATTTGACGCATTCCAGTTTACTGAATAATAACCAGATTTTTTATTCTCACTAA
>JAYEHX010000053.1:0-4360 GCA_034659735.1 Fidelibacterota bacterium
CCCATGCTCTAAGAAATTTTGAAAAAACCTGTTGATTTTTAATGACGAATGTTAACAAATAGAGTAAACCTGCAAATGGAAAAGTAATAATTACAACAATAAAAAGTAAGAAAAATGTCCGTGGAACATACTTTATATTTTGGAAAAAACTGTTTTCTTTTTTTTCATTCATTTTATTCTCACTTATTTTGATTACGAGTTTTGAAATTTCACTTCAAGATTTAATCGTTTTTGATTTTTATTTCTTTCTTTCCAAAATACGGAACTAAGACCTCCGGAATTTCTATACTTCCATCTTCTTTTTGATAATTCTCCAAAATTGCAATCATCAATCGTGGTGTTGCAACTCCGGAACCATTTAGTGTATGAACATATTTTATTTTATTATTTTCACGAAATTTTATATTTCCTCGTCTTGCTTGAAAATCTTCAAAATTACTGCAACTTGAAACTTCTAACCACTTCTCTGTAGCAGGCGACCACAATTCTATATCGTAACACTTTGTAGATGCAAAACTCAAATCGCCTGTGCATAATTCTATGACTCTATATGGCAATTTCAAATTTTTCAAAATCGTCTCTGCATTATTGACAATCTCTTCTATCACTTCATAAGATTTATCAGGATGAACGAACTGAACTAACTCAACTTTATTAAACTGATGCAATCTCTGAAGTCCGCGGGTGTCCTTTCCATAAGACCCTGCTTCTCTTCTAAAGCATGCTGAATATGCAGTATATTTTATTGGCAACTGCTTCACATCGAGAATTTCTTCTTGGTGAATATTCGTCACAGGAACTTCAGCAGTCGGCACTAAATATAATTCATCTTCATTTACAAAATACATATCTTCGGCGAATTTTGGAAGTTGACCGGTTGTTGTTGTTGATTTTTTATTTGCCATAAATGGTGGCATAATTTCTTTGTAGCCATGTTTTGAAGTGTGTAAATCAAGCATATAATTTATAATTGCTCGTTCTAATTTTGCACCTTTTCCTGTATATAATGGAAAGCCACTTCCCGCAATTTTTGCTCCTCTTTGAAAATCGATCAATGAATGTTTCTCTGCCAGAACTACATGATCTTCTATTGGAAAATCAACCGTAATCTTTTCGCCAACTTCTCTGATTACGATATTTTCCTTTTCTGATTTGCCGATTGGTGTAGATTTGTGTGGAACATTCGGAACATTTAAAAGCAAATTTTTAAGCGATTTTCTATAATTATTAATCTCACTATCGTTATCTTTTATAGTTTTTGAAACGGCTTGCATTTCGGAAATTTCCGCTGAAGCATCTTCTCTATTTTTCTTCTTTGTGCTAATATCTTTGCTGACAACATTTCGTTTATGTTTCAATTGATCCGTTTCATTTTCCATCTCTCTCAACTTTTTATCAATATCTAAAATTTTATCAACATCTACTGCTTCACCTTTTTTTCCAATTCCGGTTTTAATCTCTTCAGGATTTTCTCGTATTCGCTTAATATCTAACATATTTTCCTCAATATTTTTATTTTCAACTATTTGTAAATATATGAATTTTATTGTATAAACGAAAAAGTTAAATAAATAAATCCAACAAATCAATAATTTGTACGATTTTGAAACACCCCAAAAAAAAATGAGGATAATTCGTATAACTATCGATAGCATAGTGTGTTATATAAATAATATTGTTAAATTGTTTTTAATATTATCATATTAATTTATTTTATTAATAGATTGCTTTGTTTCTTTGGAGTGCATTAACCGTGTTAATGCAAAAAAGCGTAGGTTTTTATAAAGAAAGAAATGTCTCCGACATTTCTACACATCAACACGGTTGATGTATTCCAAAATTCGTATTCATATTTAAATTAATAAAAATATAATTAGAATATTTTATTTATCTTGAATTTTCGGGGTGTTTCAATTTATACGATTAGATTAAAATTTTTAAAATACAAAAATAAACATTTGAAATTTATCAATAGTTTTCTAAATTACAGATAAGTAAAAAATGAATTGGAGCGATTATGTGTGATACAATTATTATTCCGGCTGAGATGTCTTCTGACGGAACAACAATTTTTGCGAAAAATTCTGACCGTGAACCAAATGAAGCTCAGAGTATAGTAAAAATTCCCGGTAAAAATCATTCTAAAAATGAAGATTTAAAATGTACTTATGTTAAAATTCCACAAGTTAAAAGAACAAATGCAATTACTATTTCACAACCATTCTGGATGTGGGGAGCAGAAATGGGTGTAAATGAATATGGAGTTGCGATTGGGAATGAAGCCGTATTCACAAAAGAAAAATATAATAAATCAAAATCATTAACCGGAATGGATCTGCTTCGTTTGGGTTTAGAAAGAGCAAAATCATCAAGAGAAGCAATTACAATAATTACAGATTTATTAGAGAAATATGATCAAGGTGGAAATTGTGGATTTTCTCATAAATTATTTTATCATAATAGTTTTATTATCGCAGATCCTAAAAATTCGTGGGTTCTTGAAACAGTGAATAAACATTGGATAGCAAAAAAAATCAATGGCGTTTATTCTATTTCAAATTGCTTAACCATTCATAAAGATTGGGATTTAATTTCAAGGAATTTAATTAAATATGCTGTCGAAAAAGGATATTGTAAAAATAAAAATGATTTTGATTTTGCCAATAATTTTTCGGATTACATATTTACGAAATTTAGTGATTCTCATAACCGACGCAATAGAACAATGGAATTATTGAAAGCAAAAAAACCTAATATATCATTGGAAGATGTCTTTTCAATTCTTCGTGATCACGGAGATACAGAATCGGGAAAATGGCAACCGGATAAAAAAATATCAGGAGCAAATGTTTGCATGCACGCCAGCAGTGGTCCAATAAGAATTAGTCAAACTGTAGGTTCATTAGTTTCATATCTCAATTCTGAAAATATTTTAAATTTTGTCACTGCAACTGCTTCACCCTGTACCGGAATTTTCAAACCAATTTGGACTGATGTAAAATTACCGGAAATGGGGCAAAAGCCAACCGATATTTATGACAATACAAGTTTATTTTGGCAACATGAAATTTTACATAGAAATTTAATAAAAGATTATCAAACATTTCATCCACTATTTGCTAAAGACCGAAATAGTTTAGAAAAACAATTTATTAATTTAGCATTATCAAATTTAAAAAGTTCAAAAGAAAATAGAAAAGAAATATCTGACAAATGTTTTTCAGATAGTATAAATGCTGAAAAAAAGTGGTTGGACAAAATCAAAAAAAGTAAAAGTAAAAACAGACAAAAAATATTACATAAGTTAGCTTGGAACAAATTTAATAAAAAAGCAAAAATTACATTATAAAAATGAAACCATTAAAAATTGTTTTAGCACCGGATTCATTTAAGGGAACTTTAACTTCGGTAGAGGTCAGTTCCGCTATGAAAAATGGAATAAAAAATATTTGCTCTGATGCGATAGTTATAAGTATTCCCATGGCTGATGGTGGCGAAGGAACTTTGGATGCAATTATTTCTTCTGTAAATGGAAAGATTATCGAATGCAAAGTGAAAAATCCGTTAGGAGAGAATATAAATTCCCGATATGGAATAATTGAAGATAAAAAAATTGCAGTGATAGAAATGGCGGTGGCTTCAGGATTAAATTTGATTCCACAAAAATTACAAAATCCATTTAATACTACGACTTTTGGAACAGGTCAATTAGTTCGAAATGCTCTTGATAATGGATACAGAAATTTTATTATTAGCATCGGCGGTTCTGCAACTTCAGATGGCGGTGCAGGAATGGCACAAGCATTGGGAGTTGATTTTTTTGATGAAAATGAAAAACTTATAACTAAACCAATGACCGGTAATTTGATTGGAAAATGTTATGATATTTCAACGAATAATTTACATCCGGCAATTAAAGAGAGTAAATTTACAATTGCATCGGATGTTAAAAATCCACTGTTAGGGAAAAACGGTGCTGTCAATATTTATGCATCACAAAAAGGTGCATCAAAAAAAGATTTACCCATTTTAGAAAACAATATGTCACACTTTTATAAATTGATAAAAACTAAATTAAATAGAGATGTAAAAAATATTTCTGGAGCCGGAGCTTCAGGCGGACTTGGTGCAGGATTATTAGTTTTTCTAAATGCAAAAATTCAGAGTGGAATTGAGATTGTTTTGGATATTGTAAAATTTAATGAAAAAATAAAAAATGCCGATTACATAATTACAGGCGAAGGAAAATTTGACAAACAAACATTAAATGGAAAAACTATCTCCGGAATTTTAAAGCTTGCTGAAAAAAATAATGTCTCGGTTATCGCAATTGCCGGAATAGTTGATGATGAAAAAGAAT
>JAYEHX010000054.1:0-16532 GCA_034659735.1 Fidelibacterota bacterium
TTATAGTTAGATTTTGTATTCCCTTATTAGCAATAATGTTAATGCTTACTTCTGTTATCTCCGCTTGTCTTTTTGTCATTTTCATCATATTTTCCTGTTAGTTATCATTCACTAACAAATATACTATACCTATTTTGATTTGTCAAGTTTTTTTTATAGAAAATTTATTCTAATAAAAATTGATTATATCATTATTAATTCTATATCTTTTTATTATATTTACATATAAATTTGGAGTTGGAAATGTTCTTACAACATATAAAAATGCAAATAGTCAGATTCGGAATATTGATATTATCCGCCTATGCCGGTGGTAAACTTGCGAAAAATGTAAAATTATTTTTATTACTTATTATCGCCACACAATTGTTGGGAAAAAATATTTTATTAGATGGAATAGTTGTTGACGCGAATACAAATGAGCCAATTTCCAATGTTAATATCACAATTAAAAAAACATTTATCGGCACGAATACAAATATTGAAGGATATTATCGTCTTGCTGTTAATTCGGAAAAAGCGGATAGTATAATTTTTAGTCATATCAAATATAAACGAAAAATATATTCTATTAAGGAAACGAAAAAGTTATTAGAAATAAAAATGGATGTCAGAATTTTACAATTACACGATGTTAATTTTTATGATAATATAAATCAGTATGAATATAAACAGGATATTAGAAATTCAGTCACGACAATTTCTCCGGCTTCATTTGAAAATGTGGGAAATATTGATATGTCGGATATTCTAAAAAATGAACAAAGTATTCACATAGAGGAACAACTTAATGGAGAAAAAAATATCTCTATTCGTGGAAGTAATTCTGATGAAGTAATGATGCTTTACGATGGAATTCCAATAAATAATAATTTTAATAACAATTCTGATTTATCAATTATCAATCAAGAATATTTAGACCATATTGACATTATAAAAGGAAGCAGTGTTGCAACAATCGGTGCATATAATTCCTCTGCAGTTTTGAATTTTGTACCCAAATATAAGTATGATTATCTTCTCAAATTCAATCAACAATTTGGTTCCTATAACTCTGGAAAATGGAATCTTAATTTCAATGAGAATTTGTTCGGAATTAACACAATGGCTGGAATAACAAATTCTGCATCACAATTAAATTATGTGGATTCTACCAATAACGGAATTGACAATATCTCATCAAATATCATCGCCGGAATTACCTTCCCTTTTGGAAAAAAAATCGCTGACAAAAAACGACATAAATTTAATATATACTATTTACAAAATGATAGAGAATATAATAATAAGCAAATTTCAGATAAGTTAAAAAAAACACAATCGTATCTGAATTTTAAATTTTCAGAGCAGTTTGAAAAAATTGGGAAAAGCGATTTTTATTTTTCTAACCAGGAGGCAAGTCAATCACACGATTGGATTAGCGATAGTTCGATAAGCAATAGAACATTAAATGAAATAACAAAAATTTATAATGCAAACCATATTTTTCAATTAAAAGATTTAGATATTTTCTTGGGATATCAAAAAAAAGAATCCGATATTTCAGAAAATTATAATTCATATAATGATAAATATGAAAGGAATAGTAATAAATTTTCTACAGGAATGAAATTTATTAATTCAAATATTACTTATCCTTTTGGCTTTTTAGATTTCCAATTTAACTTCATCTATGACAAGGTAATCGACGATTATAACGGCATAAATTCCATTTCACTTAATGTAGATTCTACACAAGACAAATGGAACGAAAAATCATTTCTGCTATCTACTTCGTTCATCGGAGCTCCCGATAATTATATGTATAAGTTAAATTTTAATTTCTCTTCCGGATTCAGAATTCCTTCGATTTATCAAAAAATTACTGCACTTAAATTTCCTGTCACTTTATCAAATCAACAATTATTAACAGAACATAAAAGTAATTTTGAAGTTGTAAACACATTGTCAATTGATAAATTTAACAACAAATTTCTATCAAAAATCATTGTTAGATTCTCCGGGTTCTCAAATATATATACAAATAAAATGAGAATGATAAAACTAAAAGGTTCAACTATTGAATATTATGATAATTATGATAATGCAAAAATCTATGGTATAGAATCCTCCATTACTCCACTATTTATAGACGGAATTATTGAAATAAATGGATCACTTTCAAAATATTTTATTGATGATATGTTAGCATTTCCATTCAAGCCCACAGATAAAATTTCTGCCAATTTTTCAATACTCTATCATTCACTCACCTTCAATATAAACTATTTTAAAGAATCCGGATCGATAGGATTAATTGTAGATAATATTGATGATAACGGAATATTAGAATTAAAAGAATTAACATTAGATTCATTCTCAAGTTTAGATATGCAAATCAAAAAAGAATTTACACTTTGGAGATTAAAAACTTATCTCGCTTTCAGTGGAAAAAACATACTGAATGATAAATTAATCATGGAAGGAATTGCACTTAAAGACAGAAGATTTTACATAACCGGAGGTATAGAATTCAAATGAAATTAGCAAAATATTTTTTAAGTTTTATCATACTTTTGCATATCTCCTGCACCTCAAATCCGTTCTGGGATAATAATGATATAAAAGAAAAATCTATCACCGGTAAAATTATATTGAGTGATAATTCAGATTCTAAAGATGGTATATTTGTGTGGTTGGAAGGATTTGATTTAAGCACCTATACAGATGAAAATGGAAATTTTAAAATAATTATTCCTCCACCGGAATCCCAAGGAAACAGTAATGGCTTGAGTGGAGATTTTAAATTATACTTTTGGCTCTCGAATTATGAAATTAAATATGCAACAATTCCATTTTCAAACGGCAAATTTTCAGCAATCCAAAATTATATAAACAGAGACGGGGAATTTCAAAATGATGTAAATTTGCAAAAAATATTATCAATATCAATCACGACTACGAATGCAAATAATAACGGTATTGGAACTGATGTATTTAAAAATGGCGACATATTAAATTTAAATGTTCAATTAAATTCTACTTGTAATTCAAATAAATCAATAAATACTTATAAATATTTTCTGCCAAGAAATACCGGAGAAATTCCCACAGGAGTTATTTTTGAATCACTCTCAAATCCTGACAAAAATAAACAAATTAGAATAATTAGTGCCGGACTAAATAACGAATCATTTTATCCATATTCTCAAATTGAATATAATTATGAATTTGAATTTGTTGACGATTCTATAAGACAAGTATCAACAACTTACAGCAGAACTTTTAAATCACATTATATTTCTTCGGGAAAATATAAAATTTATACATACATTTTGTTTCCACATGACGAATTGCCAGAAGAATTAACAAATAATTTAGATGAAAATTTATTTCATATTGACGCTGGATATTATAAAATTCCAATGAAGCGAGACGATGTAATAATTGAGATAGATTTTTGATTATTGATGCTTCGGCTTCGCTTTTCTCTTTCCAAAAACCTTAGTAGATACAAAAATGCTCACAAAAACACAAATCTTATTACATTATTTATCATAGAATTAATCTAATTTATCTAAATTATTGTCATTTGTTCTTTACCGCAGAGACGCGAAGACGCAGAGGGTATCTAATTAATCTAATTATTATCATCTAATTAATCGAATTAATCTAATTGGTTGTCATTTAGCACACGGATTTTCGCGGATTTAGCGGATTGGCACGGATATTTTGTCATTTGTTGTCATTTTTTGTCATTGTTGCTTTACCGCAGAGACGCGGAGACGCAGTGAAATTTGTTGTCAAATGACCTAATGCCTCAATGACCCTCTAACCTTCTAACCTTCTAAATATTTTTATTATTTTATTTTGATTCTTATTATTTGTTTTAGTTATGCAAAGGATTCTATTAAATTATAATTTCTATATACCCCAAGAACGATATTTTGCTCGTCTGTCTGTCACTTTTTTCATATATTTTCTTGTTTCCGTAAAAGGTAATTGAGTTCTCAATACATTATATACTTGTTCTGATGTCATTGCATTTATTTTTTTTGCTGTATCTTGTAAATTTTTACTTCCAAATGCTCTGTTAACATTTCCTGAACCTGTATTATATGCAGCAATTATACAATAATTCCTACTTTTGGAATTCTCAACATTTTTAAAATAGTGCGTCTTTAATCTATATAGATAAGCAGTTCCCAATTCTATATTATTTTTTGGATTGTATAAATAATTTGCTGGTAACATTTTCTTTTTATCATATACATATTCATAAGCTTCATAAGCCGCCGTTCGTGGAACGAGTTGCATCAAACCATAAGCGGGAATATATGAACGAGCTTTTGGATTGTAAAATGATTCCGTGTGAATCATCGCCATAACCAAATCAAGTGGTAAATCATAATAAGTTGCATATTTTTTCATATATGGCAAATGTTGTTTTGCTCGCTCTTGAATATTTTCAGGAGCTAATTCTAATGAAATTGAATATTTTAAAAACTCCGGTTGCTTAGTTTCAAAAGTTTCAGATCCTTTCTTTTTTTTTGTTTTATCTTTTTTTAATTCCATTTCTACTTGTTCAATTTGTGAATTATCAAGAATCTCTTTTGAATACTTTTCTATGTTTTGATTATTTACAATTTCGCCATTTTTCATTTGTAATTGATTTTCCAATACCGGTTTATCAGAAAATGCAATTGGTTTTTCATTTGGAATTTCATAATCCTTCGTTTTACCTTTTGCAAATGCTAATTCTTTAATCGCTTCCAATAATTTTTTATTTATCATCTCTTCATTATCAGGATTATCCTTTGGAATCAAAATCTCTATTTTAACACTTCCCTTTTCAAAATCCACAATACTTCTTGTCTCATTATTATTACTATATTCTACCCAATCCTTTCTTGATGATGTAGCAAAATTCCCCCATTTTTCTTCCATTTCATTTTTGAATTTTGCGAATGCTTCTCTATCTGCTTTTGCATATTCCTCGTAAGCTTTTTTATCCATAGTCACGAATTTTGCAAATTGTTTCTCTTGAGTTTTTTGATAATCTTCAAAATCTTTTTGAGCAAATAAATTCCCAATAAATATTATTGATATTAAAAATATTATTTTTTTTGATAATTTTTTTTCCATTGTGTGCTCCATTTATAATTTTTTTACTTCTCTATTAATATAAGTTTTTTAAATAAGTTATCAAATGTTTTTATTTTTATTTTTAAATAAATTTTATATTAGTTTTGCAACAAATTTTCTGTAATGAAAAATCTGCTCAATTCGTATAATATCCAAAAACAAATTATTTATTTTCCAACTCTAAAATTACATTTAAATCACTTTTAGAAACATTCAACAAACCGGATTTCGGAAGTCGTTTTGTCAATTCACGCCAATTTTCATCTTCGGCGAATACCTTTTTAAATAACGGTAATGATTTTTTAACTTGATTATTATTTGCAAGTGCAATTGCCTTCCAATATTTCATTTCCAAATTATCCGGCATCAATTTTTCAGCAGAACCGTATTCTTTGAGAGCCAATTTCATATCATTATTTTCAATAGCCAAATCGCCATTATTCATGTGTTCATAAGCATGATGAATTTTCAAAAGTCGTTCGATTTCAACTAACGGATTTTCATGATCATCAACTCGCAAATCAATTTTATGTTCTTCCCAAATATTCTCCACAGATTTAGAATTCACAACTATTAATGATGCCGATTGTCTGCCACGAATATCTCCACCTGCCTCTTGAGCAACTTGCAAAACTTTCAAAATTCTCTCAGCAAGTGGAAGATTTTTATACTTTTTAAATGCTTTTGACATCGCAGGAACTACTTTGTCATTCAGCATCATATTCGCCTGAACAGAATAATTATCACCGATTATTTGGTTTGCATATTTGATACATTTCGCTCCGGTAAATGCTGAAACATCTCCATTCACATCTAACATTGCAACCTGTCGAAAATCCTTTCCTTCATCTTCCGATACTAATTTATTCAAAACATTCGTTGCACTTTTCCCAGTTTCCATCATCGCAATTCCATTCGGACCGTAAGCCGGATTTATGAAAGATTGTGTAGCAACAACTCCAACTCCCGACTTGCCCCAAGAGACCAAAGTACCAACAGAAAACCAATGACTCTGAACTCCAACAGCCATCTCCCCTGTCTCCACATCTCTTGCAACAATAGAAAATGTATGTGCGAAATTCTCCCTCTTGTTTGTTTGTGAGAATAAGTTAATTGATATAAAAAATCCTATCAATACTAAAATGATTTTTGTTAGTTTCATAAATACTCCTATTTTTAAATTTTTAAATATATGGGATAACAAAAAATTACCACCACTTAACTTCACCATCATCAATAGTGAAAATTCTCTCATCTTTTCGTGAATCTTTTTCAACCAACCAAAGCAAAGCATTACTCGGCACATCATCAAACTCCAAAGGTTTTTTATCCACAGCAATTTTTGAATCTATTTTAATCCACTCATCATTCCAATAAAAAAGTTCGTAAGTTTTGCCATCTTTTAAATATGCTATTTCGATTTCATCTGTCGCATGTTTTGTCACTTTTTTTGTTGTTGAATATAATTTTACACTAATCGTATTTATTGTGTCAGCAACATTTTCTCTTATACTTCCATCTTCTTCCAATATGAATTGATTTCCGGCAGAGATGTATTCGTCATCTTTAAAATAGCAAGGAAGATACGCAATTCCTTTTCCCATATCGGAGAATATCGCAAAATTTTTCTCTATTTTTCCCCAGTGAATCTCTTTCCATTCGCCGGAATTGAAAACATATAAATAAGCATAATTTACACTATCCGGTTTTTCTCTTGTCAGTTTTATTTTTACATCAATTACTTCCTGATAATCTTTTGTCACATCTTTATAATGACTTCCGGACATCCATCTCGGCAAATCTTCATAATCCGGAGCCGTCATAGCCAAACTATTTTTCTGTCTTGCAAATGTTTTTCGATATACTTTTGCCTTTTTATTGCCAAGTTTATATTCATAAGGATTAGCTTCACCACCCATAAAAATTACAACTTCGCCATCTTTTGTCAGAGTCGCATTCCAAGCATGATTATTTCCCGTATTCGCCCAAGCTGGTGTATAATCGCTCATAACAGGAATTCCCTGCGACTGCATTGCATAAATTGCGAGATTTGTCATATCTTCACATCGTCCCATTTTATATTTCAACATTTCGCTTAATCCAAGGTCTGTAGGATGTCTGTAAAAACGAGAATCAAAACTGAACCAAGATTTTATTTCGTTATTAATTCTCACACAAGCTTCAATAGGATTTGTTTTCTCAACTAATGAATCTTCCACCCAACTATATCTTTCATAGAGTTGATTTCTCCAGTTTTCGATCGGCTCACCACTCGATCTATACGGCAGAATATATTCACAAAAATCATCAAATGATAAATTTTCCGACCAAGGTTTTTTCCAAGCTATAAATGCCAAATCAATATTCTCAATTAAAAAATCGGCTTTAATCGAATATATATCATAAATTGTAGTATCCTTCTCAAAATCCATAACTCCAATTTCATCTTCCCTTTTGTCCCAAGCTTCAACCATATTTTTATAATCTGAATAATCTAAAACATTGAAATTGATAATATTGCCATTCGTATCAATAATATTATATTTTGAATATCCCTGTCCCAACATATTTTCAATCAAGAAATAAGTTGCAGATAATTTCTTTTTGTCATCTAATTTTTTATAATGATCAATGACTTTTTGCAGTTCTCCACTGTTTTCTTTTGCAGAATCCAACACAACTTGAACACCTTCGGGAATTGAATTTTCATCAAATGTACACGAAAATAATACTGCAATTACTGTTGCAAAAATCAATATCCTTCTCATTTTTTCTCCTTATATAATAACTTCAATCTACATACGAAAATTTAATAATAATAAGTTAGAATTACAAATATTTTTCATAATTTAAGCAATTGTTTTTATGAATATTAACTTATTTTTGCTGTACCATTTTGACATAGATGTTAAATTGGTCCGAACTAATTTAACATGGGTGTTAAATTGGTCCGGACTAATTTGACATGGGTGTTAAATTGGTCTTGCATTTTTAACAAATATTTCATATACTATAATGTGAAATATTTGAAGGAATATTATGAAAAGAATATACAGTGAATTGTTAGAAGATCATTTTGAGAACAATAGACAAATAGCAATAATAAGCGGTCCAAGACAAACGGGAAAAACTACTTTATCTCAAATGATTTATAATAATTTCACATATTTAAATTGGGACAATAAAAATAACCGTGAGAATATTCTTACAGGAGCAAGTAATATAATTGACACATATAATTTAAACTCGCTTTCTAAAAAAAGTAATTTAATAATTTTTGATGAACTGCATAAATATCCAAAATGGAAAATATTTATAAAAGGATTTTTTGATTCGTATGGCGAACAGACAAAAATATTGATTACCGGAAGTGCAAGATTAAATATCTATAAAAAAGTTGGCGATAGTTTAATGGGACGATATTTTCATTACCGGCTTCATCCACTTTCTGTTGCTGAAACTTTGCATACTAATCTGATAAAAACTGAAATACGAAAACCAAAAAAAATCCCCCTTTCTACTATGAAACATTTTTTAGAATATGGCGGTTTCCCGGAACCATTTTTAAAAAGTGATAAACGATTTTATAACAGATGGAAAAGAACAAAAAATGAACAATTTATTTATGAAGATGTCAGAAATTTAACAAATGTTCAGGACATTGATTCAATAGAAGTATTAACGGAAATTTTAAAAAATCAAACAGGACAACTTGTAAATTATAGTTCACTCTCCAAAAAATTAAATGTATCAGTAGGCACAATAAAAAGATGGATAATAATTTTAAGTAATCTATATTATTCTTTTACCATAAAACCATATTATACGAACATTCCGAAATCATTAATTAAACAACCGAAAATATTTTTATGGGATTGGTCTATTGTAAATGATGAGGGTGAAAAAAAGGAAAATATGATTGCTTCTCATTTGCTTAAAGCTGTTCATTTTTGGACAGATTTTGGATTTGGGAATTATAATTTATATTTTTTGAGAGACAAAATGAAACGGGAAGTTGATTTTCTTGTAACCAAAAATAATAAACCTTGGTTTCTCGTAGAAGTCAAATCATCAAATTCAAAACGCTTGTCTGCAAATTTACAATATTATGCAAAATTATTAAATATTAAAACCGCCTTTCAAGTAGATTTTGATTCCAAATATATTGCGAAAGATTGCTTCTCAACAAAAATACCAATAAAAGTTCCGGCAACTACTTTTTTATCACAATTAATTTAAATACACTAGTGCAAAATGAAAACAATAAAAATAAAAATAAAATCAGAAAACAAAACATTAGAATTTAATTTTGAGAAGAAACAACTGCTTTCAGATTTTTTAAATAAGCAAGATATTCCAATTTCTCAACCTTGTGGCGGTGCAGGAATTTGTGGAAAATGTAAAATTCAATTCACAAAAAATGCTCCAAATCCTACAACTGATGAGAAGCGATTATTTTCCAATGAAGAAATTAATTCTGGCTTTAGATTAGCTTGTCAAACAAAAATAAATAGTAGTTGCGAAGTAATAATTCCACCAAAGTTAGAAAATGATTCAATTAAAAATATAATTTCAAAATATAAATATACAAAAAAAAAAGCCATAGTTTTTGATACTGATGAAAATTTTGGACTTGCAGTTGATATTGGCACAACCACTTTAAGTTGTAGCATAGTTGACATAAATTCAAAAGATGTTATAGACACAATTACAACTAATAATCCACAATCGATATTTGGTTTTGATGTAATTTCACGGATAGATTATTCTTCTAAATCTGAAGCAAATTTAGAGCAATTGCAAAAATTAATTATAAATAAATTGGATGAATCTATCTTGATACTTTGCAATAGAAATAATTTTTCAACTTCATCAATTTCTCATGTTGCGATAGCCGGAAATACCGTAATGAATCATCTTTTTTTGAAAATAGATCCGTATTCCATTTCGGTTCCACCTTACAATCCCGTAGTAAAAATATTTCAGAAACTCTCTATGAAAGATCTTAATTTTAAAATTAACAACTCAGCAGAAATTTCAATTTTGCCAAATATTGGTGGATTTGTTGGCGGAGATATTACTGCTGATTTGATTGTGACAGATGCATTAAATAGAAAAACAAATTATCTTTTAATTGATATCGGAACAAATTGCGAATTGGTAATTTATAAAAATGGCGAATATTTTTCGGCATCATCACCGGCAGGACCTGCACTCGAAGGAGCAAATATTCACAATGGAATGAGAGCAATATCCGGTGCAATTGTAGATATTATGCAAGTAAATAATGAACTTAAATTACTGACAGTAGAAAATAAAAAACCAATTGGAATATCCGGAAGCGGTTTATTTCATATAATAGAATTTCTTGTTAAAAATGATATTATAAATTCACAAGGAAAATTGATTGATGAAGAAAATTTGGCAAAATTAAATAATAAAAAAGCATTTCAAAAAAGAATTAAATTCAATAAAAACGGTGTAAAATATTTTATTTTGCAAAAAGATAACAATGGAAATAATGAAATAATTCTGACACAAAAAGACATTCGAGAATTCCAATTAGCAAAAAGTTCTATCGTTGCAGGTTGGAAAGTTTTATGTGAAAAGGTAAACATAAATCCCGCTGAAATCGAACAAGTTTATATTGCAGGAGCATTTGGGAATTTTATTCGACCGGAGACAGTTCTTTCACTTGGATTGGTGCCAAATATCTCACCGGAAAAAATAAATTATATCGGTGACGGAGCATTGCTGGGAAGTCAAATGATTCTTTTAGATAAAAATAATATCAAAAAATGTGAGGATATTTTAGAGAAAAATAGTTACATTGAACTCTCCGGACGAACGGATTTTCAAGAGTTTTATATTGAAGATTTGGGGAAAATATGATAACTTTTCAACTCTGATTTTATTGTTAAATTTTAAAAATCATTGATGTAATGAAATATAAACGAGATATGAAAATGAAACAATCCGGCTTACTCAAAAACGACTTGAAAACGGCAATTATTTAAACGAATAAAAATATATGTATAATTACAAAAAAAACAAATATAACTTAACAAAAATTCTATTATTATTTTTGATATTTTTCCTTTCAATAGAGAGCAGTTTATTCGGAATAGAAAAAAAATATAAAAAATTCACAATTATTTACAATAAGCAAGATGAGTTAGTTGCAAACAAATTAACAAAAGAAATTCAATTGGAAATAATTAGAATAAAGAAAAAATATAATTTAGAACTCAATAATTTTCAAATTATTATTAGCGATTCCGAAGACAAATTTAAAGGCGAATTTGGCAAAGATTTCCCAGATTGGGCAGTTGCAGCAGCGAAATATCCAAGTAGAAAAATCATCTTAAAAAGCCCGTCATTCAGCAAACAATATATTCCCGAATTAAGAAAAACGGTAATTCACGAAATGGTTCACATCTCTTTGGAACCGATAATTAAAAATAAATATTTTCCAAGATGGCTGAACGAAGGAATGGCACAATATGAAGCGGAGCAATTTAGCATTCAAAAAAAAATATTATTGGGTAGAATTTTATTATATAGCGATTATATGCAATTAAATAAAATTGATGATGTTCTCAAATTCAAAACAAGAAAGGCAAACTTGGCTTATGCTCAAAGTGTTTCTGCTTTTAAATTTCTTATTGACGAATTCGGCACGGAAAATTACAAAAAATTCTTAATATTTTTAAGTGAAAATCAAAAAGTAGAAGATGCTTTCAAAAATGCCTATAAATTTTCACTGCAAGAATTCGAAAGTTATTGGAACTTATGGGCTCATAAAAGATATAAATTTTATGTATTGATTGATATTAATTCTATGATTTGGATGCTTATGCCTGTATTGCTTTTAATCGCTTGGATAGTTGTTAAAAATCGAAATAGCCAAAAATTTAAACAATGGGAAGATGAAGAGTTATATGAATTGCTGAAAAAAGAGAGTGAAAAAAAAATTGAAAATTAATTTTATATTCAATAGAAAATAACTATATTTAGAAAAGGAAAAAATGAATAAAATAATACGATACATATTAATTTTTATGACGCTGACATCAGTAGTTACTGCTCAGACGAATAGTGAAAATTATGGAATTAATCAATACTGGGGAATGGGACAATCGGGCGGTTCAACTGACTATTTTCCAAATTCTTTCTGGCTAAATCCTGCATTAAATACAAATTTTAAAATCAGCGTTTCTGCAAATATTGCTGTAGTTCACGATATTACTTTATCAGAAGTTTCCACAAGATTTAGTTTGGCAAATAAACATTTTTTTAGTTTCGGAATCAATTATGAAAATTATGGTTCATTTACAGGACGAGATGAAAATGAAAATTTAACTTTGGATTTTACTGCTTCACAATCACAATATCTACTCGGATACGCAATTCGAATTTCAGACAGATTATCAGCAGGAACAAATATTATCTACTTTTCCAACTCTATTTCCGACTCTGTTTTTTCAACATTTAATTATCAATATGGAATATTATTAAGCACAAAAGATAAAGTAAATTCTTTTGCAATTGTCAACAATTCATTTCCAAATGAAAATAATTCAGATTGGCGACTTGCATTTTCACATCGACTTGAACATATGCCATTAAGAATAAATATTGATTATCGACTTTATAATAATAAATTTGATTATAGTAATTTTTCTATTGGCGGATTGTTTTTTATTTCAGATAAATTGAATTTGTTAACCGGAATGAATTTTCAAAGATTTAATTTACAAGCACAAAATCTCGGTGCTTCGGATATTTTTGCCGGATTATCTATTGGAATGAACTATATTTATAATGATGTAAATATCGGATTGGCACTATACAACTATGGTGCATTGGGAAGAACTGTTTCGCTTGGAATTTCCTACTCTGTTGATGAATTGAAATAACTACTTAGAAAATAAGCACAAAACAAAATATAAATAAATTAAATTTAGAATACAAATAACACAATTACTACTAATTATAAACTTATACTTCTTTCATTTAATAAAGATCTCAATACTGACTATTTGATTTTTATTCATTTTATAATTATATAAAAATTTTATAAAAAATTGAAACACCCCGAAAAAAACGAGGATAATTCGTATAACTATCGATATCATAGTATGTTACATAAATATTATTTTTAAATTGTTTTTAATATTATCATATTAATTTATTTTATTAATAGATTGCTTTGTTTTTTTGGAGTGTTTTTTTGGAGTGCATTAACCCCCGATACGCTTCGCTATGAGGCAGGCGTGTTAATGCAAAAAAAGCGGAGCTTTTTATAAATAAAGAAATGTCTCCGACATTTCTACACATCAACACGGTTGATGTATTCCAAAAATCGTTAAATTAATAAAAACATAATTAGAATATTTTATTTATCTTGAATTTTTAGGGTGTTTCAAAATTTTATAAAAAATACTTGCTTATTAAAAATTATTAACTTATCTTTTGTTAGTTGACTGAATAATCAGTCAATCATATAGTAGGAAAAAATTTATGCCAAAAACCAAAAACCAATATAAAAAAATCAGAGAAAAATCACGGAAAACAATAGTAAATGTTGCAATGGAACTTTTTGCAAAGTATGGTTATCATAATACAACTATTTCAAAAATTGCAGAAACAGCAAATATATCAAAAGGATTAATCTACAATTATTTTAAAAGCAAAGATGAACTGTTGGAATATATTTTATTTCAAAGTTTTACTGGAATAGATAAATCAATCTCTTTAAATAAAGATGAAAAAGATCCAAAAGAAAAATTAGAGATATTCATTCATTCATTATTTGATTCACTCAAAAATAAAAAAACTATTTGGAAATTATACACTAGTATAATGCTGTTGCCGGAATTATCATCTAAATTTACAGATATTATGAATTCTTATAATAATATTTTTCAACCACTTTTAGTAGAATTATATCCGGATTCCTCAGATGAAGAAATAGAATTAGAACTAATATTTTTTGGTGCATTTATTGATGGAATTATTTACGATTATGTTATTATGACAGATAATTTCCCATTGAATAAAATAGAAAAAAAATTGATTGAAAGATATTGCAAATAAATGAAAAAAGAAACAAACATAAGGAGAAAAAAATGAGAAAAAGAAGCTTAGTTTTTTGTTTGTTGCTTATCCTTTTTACCTTACCTATTTATGCTCAACTTACTTTTCAAAGAGGTTTTGGTGAAATGGAGACAGAGCAACAAGGGCGTACCGCAATACAAACTTCAGATGGTGGCTATTTGCTTTCTGGTTTATCAAGGGATACAAGCGACAATGCCGATGTCCTACTTGTAAAATATGATGAATTTGGCAAAGTTACTTGGTCAAAAACTTATGGTTCTGCTGAATATGATAGGGGCTATGGTCTTGGAGAGCTTATAGGTGGTGGTTATGTTATTTCAGCACGAACAGATATTGTTGATAGCGATGGAGATTGGTGGATTATCCGAACAGATGAAAATGGAGATTCACTCTGGACAAAGAAGATTGGAGGTGAAGGAAAAGATATTCCATACAAAGTTATTCCAACTGACGATGGAAATTTTGTTGTAGCTGGACAAGTTTGGGGAATGTACGCTTGTACAATAATAAACCATGATGGTTATATTATTAAATTAGATCCCAATGGAAACGAAATTTGGCATCATGTAGTTCCAAATTCAATTAAAGATGTGGTTGTTGATGCTCATCAAACTAAAGATGGTGGATTTGTTCTTTGTGGAAATGCATGGGATGATGGGGAATCGATATATAATATGTTTACTCACAAAGTTGATAATTTAGGCGAGAAAAAATGGACACATATTTATTACTTAGGAGAAAATACCAGAGCTCACGGAATAACAGAATTAGATAATGGCGAGTTGATACTAGTTGGTA
Organism: Fidelibacterota bacterium; assembly: GCA_034659735.1. Taxonomy (GTDB): domain Bacteria; phylum Fidelibacterota; class Fidelibacteria; order Fidelibacterales; family Fidelibacteraceae; genus TCS52. The sequence continues at coordinate 15,043 of JAYEHX010000054.1, forward strand.
GGGAATATGCTTGGAAATCTTGTAGTGATGGTGATTATGACATCCATGTTAAAAGATTGGATAGTAGTGGTCATGTTTTAAGAGAAAGGCGTACATATTCATGTGGCGATGAAACTCCAATTGATGTTGTGGCTTTGAGTAATGGGAATATAGCTATTGTTGGAGATAGCGAGGGACATTCTTATAGGGCATTTGTTTCAATTTTTGATACAGCAGGAACACAGATATCTTATAATTCACTAGGTGATTTCTATGTAGGAGGAAGTGATTGGGCTTACTCTGTTAGTGTAACTTCCGATAATGGATTAATAATTGGTGGATATGTGAATTTGCAAAAGAGAATTTCTGGAACTCAAGTTATTAAATGGAAAAATGCTCTTTTGGCAAAAACAGATATAGATGGAAATTATTCAGAGTTTTATACTACAAAAGTTAAAATTGATTTTGGAAGTGTTGAAATCGATACTTCAGTTTCCGATACAATTTGGGCTATGAATAATACTTTGTATGATATTAAATACTCATCATATATGGATGCTTCACATCCAAACGAATTTTCTATAATTGAAGGCGAATCATCGGGAACAGATACTCTACTTACAAATGCCGCAGATTCTTTAAGAATTATTGTTAAATATACTCCCAATGAGGAAGTTACTGATACAACATTTTTACAATTTAGATGGGGTGATATTGAACACACAATAGATAAAGAAAAGAAACTTTACTGTTATGGAACAGGCAAAGAACCAGTTGGAATAAAGCAAAATATTGGTTTGCCAAAAAAATATTCATTAAATCAAAACTATCCAAATCCTTTTAATCCTATAACAACAATTTCATATAACTTACCAAAATCATCATTTGTAGAATTAGATATTTTTGATATAAGTGGTAAACTTGTAGAAAAATTAGTCAGTGAAAATAAAAAAGCAGGATCTTTTTCAGTAATATGGAATGCGTCAAATAGAAGTTCAGGAATATATTTTTACAGATTAACAACTAATGATTTTATTTCTTCAAAAAAATTAGTTTTATTGAAGTAAATTGATAATTAAATTAAATTTAATAAAATAAAATCTAAACAAAAAAAACCGTTAATTTATAACGGTTTTTTTTAAATTAAATTAAATATTTTTTCTACGGAAGCGGTGGCATCATTCTTGTTCCCTTTGCATCTTTATCTCCAGGCGAATTATCATAAACTTCAATAATATGATATATAACTCCGATAAATTTTATTGAGAATTCTCCATGAAAATAACTGTGAATTAAATTTACATATTCAACTACATCTTTTTCATAATCGGTTAGATTCGGATTTGCCGGATCTATTAATTGTGCAATAGTTTTTAATTTATAGCTTTTAGCATCTAAAAATACAATTGTAGAAATAGGATTTATTAATTGATTCAAAAATGATTGTGTTATAAAATTTGGATTAGAATATAGTTCCAATGACAATTGTTTATTCAAATCAAAAATATCTC
>JAYEHX010000055.1:0-4316 GCA_034659735.1 Fidelibacterota bacterium
ACCAATAGTTCCACTTATTGGAATAGGGCTTTGGACTGCTTGCACCTTAGAAATTACTTCAATATCTTTTTGATGTTTTTCCCACTCTATTTGATGAACTCCTTTCCGCTCTTGTGAATATGCGAAAGTGCCAATTATAATTATTATTACTATCAATTTTTTTATCAATTCATTTTCCTTCTTTAATCAATTCTATTACTCAAATAATCTATTCGCTATTTTCAACATAATGATTTACAATACTCAACAATTCATCTCCGTATTTTTCCAACTTCGCTTTTCCGATACCATAAATATTCAACAATTCATTTTCGGTTTTCGGAAAAGAATTACAAATGTCAATAAGAGTTGTATCATGAAAAATTGTATAAGGCGGTAGATTTTTTTCATCTGCAATTTCTTTCCTTCGCTTTCTTAATATTTCAAATAATTTTTCATCATAATCTTTTGCAATCATTTTCTCTTTTACTTTAGTTTTTTCCTCAATCAAATTGCCAAAGTATTTCTTTTCATCTCGCAATATTTTATCCGCTTCTTTAGTAATTAATAAACTTCCATATTGCTCATCTTTTCTAATTATTTTTTCGCGAATTAATTGTCGTGAAAGATGAAGCCACTGTTTATACGAAAGATCTTCACCAATTCCATAAGTTGAGATTCTGTCATGTCCTTTTTCAAAAATTCGCTTATCTTCCGAACCCCGTAATATTTTAATTATATGATTTGCTCCGAAAAATTGACCTGTGCGATAAATACACGAAAGAAATTTTTGCACGGGAATTGTTAAATCTTCTTCCACCTCTTTCTCTTTAGTACAATTATCACATGTCTGACAATTTTCTTTTTCGTATTCCTCTCCAAAATATTTTAGTAATACTTTTCTTCTACATTTTTTCGTTTCAGCAAAATTTATAATTGCTTCCAAATGTGCATAAGCAACTTTTAATTCATTCCCCTTTTTTTCTCTAAACCAAAATTTGATATTGTGTATATCGCTATAACTATATAGTAATAAACAGAAAGCATCTTCGCCATTCCTTCCGGCTCGTCCGATTTGTTGATAATATGTCTCGATATTTTTGGGTAAATTATAATGAATTATTGTCTTCACATTCGGCTTATCAATTCCCATTCCAAATGCGATAGTTGCTACAATTATTTGAACATCATCTTTTATAAATTTCTCTTGATTAATTTTCCGTTCTTCGTTTGTCAATCCCGCGTGATAATTCAAGGCGGAATATCCTCTGTCAATCAATCTCTCGGTTAATTCGTCAACTCCTTTTCGAGTAGCACAATAAATTATTGACGATTCATTTGGAAACTTATCAAGAAAGTTTGTCACTTGATTTGTGGAATCTGATTTTTGAATAACTTCAAGAAATAAATTTTTCCTGTCGAAACTTGATTTAAATAGATTGTGTTTTTCTAATTTTAAATTCTCGGCGATATCATTTTGAACTCTCTTTGTTGCAGTTGCCGTCAATGCAATCACAGGAATATTTCCCAATTGTTTTCTCAAATCGACAAGTGCTCTATATTCAGGACGAAAATCATGTCCCCATTCAGAAATGCAATGTGCTTCGTCAATCGCTAAATATTCAACCTTAACCGATTGCAAAATTTCTTGAATAAATGGCAACATTGCAGTTTCCGGAGCAATATACAAAAGATCAATTTCGTTTGTTCTGATATTTGCTATTACTTTATTATAATCTTTTTTTGTTAATGAACTATTTAGATAATTCGCCTTAATGCCAAGCTCTAATAACTGATTAACTTGATTTTCCATCAAAGAAATTAACGGAGAAATTACAACCGCTAATCCATCTAAAATCAATGCAGGAATTTGATAACAGAGCGACTTACCACTTCCGGTTGGCATTATTACGACACTGTTTTCTTTGAGTAAAATTTTCTCTATTATTTCATATTGATTTTCACGAAAATTTTTGTAGCCAAATACATTTTCTAATTTTTGAAGTGATTTTTCTTTTAAATTATTTGTTTTCATTCTAATCATATTTTTAAAATTTATAATTTTACTGTAGAACACGAATAACACAAATTTAGTAGATTTATGCGAATTAGTATTTTGCAATTATTAATTGGTGTTCTTTATTCAATCTTTTTCATTCTCCAATTCCCAAAATATTCCTTTCCGTGTTTTTTCGTGCTTTTCGTGGCTCTATTTTTTCTTTTATCTATTTACCATTCACAATTAAAATTTCAATCTCCAACAACTAATGTTTTTTTATATTCATGTTTTTTATCATTTACATCAGTCACTCTAACAAAAACCAAATACAAACCAATTGTCGGATAATAGCCATAGTCCGTTTTTCCATTCCAAAATATTTTGATTGTCGGCTGTGAAAAAGAGTTTACTTCGTCACTATATATTTTTCGTCCGCGGAGATCGTATATTTTCAATTCAACAAATGACATTCCTATTTTTGATTCTATTTTAATTTCCAAAGGTGTCGTCGCTTTTGCCGGTAAAAATATTTCCGGTGTGATTGTGATTTTGTCTCCACTCGCAGAATCTGCCGTGATGCTATTTTGAATTCCCGGACTAAATCCATTTGCCGATACATTTCGTTTCCAAATAAATTTATTTTCCGAGCTGACAGTTTGATATGATTTTTCTAAACTCACACCTGATTCTATCTCGTCGTATTCTCGCAAATCAACAGAGTCAACAGACATTCCGGACGGATCAATAATTTTCAACAATGCACCGTCATTCGTCAAAATAGGAAATCTTTCCATATATTTTATTTCAATAGTTGGAAATGTGTTTTGCAAAATAGTGTCTTTTGTTATCACAACAAATTCTGAATTGAAATCAAAATTCAACTCTTCAATCTTGTTATTCACCTGCAATTTCCAAAAGTCCGTGTTCAATTTTTTCTGTGGCAAATAAAATTCAATAAATTCAACTTGCTCATATAATGTGTTTGGATCAAATAAAACTTCATTCAAATATATTTGGTTTTCGGTAAAGGATTTAAAAACTAATATCGAATCCGTGAAACTTAAATTTGCAGAATTAATTTTTATTTCATAATTATTCAAACCATCAGGGAAATCCAAATTTTCGGAAATTAAAATCGCAATTGTATCATCTGTATTTAATGAATTTATCGAATCTGAAAACACTTCGGTCTCTTCAAAAAACATTTGCATTTCCAAATCATTCAAATTTTCATAACCGTTATTTTTAACTTGTAATATAAAATTTCCAGTAGAATCAAAATAAAAATATTCATTATCGTTTATTGTCTCAATCGAATATGTGTTCTTTAAAAGTGAGTTCTCTTTTCCCGGAGTTCCGCCATATTCATCTTCACAAAGTCCCCAAGTTCTATCAAGTACTTCGCCTTTTCTCTCAAAAGAAATTTCATTTTTTGCAGAAAGCGAATCGCCATAACTCATAGTATCCAAAACATTTCCGCAAAAATCTTTTAGCCGAACTTTATCATCATAAGTGTTTAAATTTGGAATATCAACTGCTTGGAATATTCCGTTATTATTTGGATAGTTCCCCATTACATTATTGTCTTTTGAAATTATTAAATATCTGTTTTCATCAAGTATCAAATGCCCATTTGCAATTATTTCATAGTCATATCTATCGCCAATTTCCCAACCTCGTAAATTTATTTTTTCATCAGAAATATTTACTAATTCTATCCATTCCGATTCTTCACTATTTGGCGTTGCCATTATTTCATTTAATATTATTGGGACTTCAGAATATTTTATCTTTAAGGTTTCGAAATAGTTAATACTATGATTTGTAAAAAACTTTACATCAAAAAAACCCGGCTTATCAAAAGAAAATATTTTTTCAATTATTGTGGATTCGTCCGGCGATAATTCAATAATTTTATTTATTGTAAAATGTTTTTCATCTATCGAATAAATTGAATCTAAATTTTCATCAATATAAAAGTCCAAAATTATTTCGCTGATATTTGTCTGTCCGATATTTTTTGCTACACAGGAGAAAGATATATTTTCGTTAATTTCAACAGAATCGACAATCGAAATATTTGACAACGAAATCTCTTTATCAATTGCGAAAGATGGATTTGTCTTTCCCGGACTGCCCGGCTGAACTGCTTTCCAATTTGATTTATCGGAATTATTTAAAACAGGATTGACTAATTCCGCAGAATAATCACTCGGAATATTCCAATCGGAATCATATTCAATTATATCAATTTCATTATCATAAAAATCACTAATCAAAATTTTGTCAGAGATGTTATTCAAAGACCGCCAGTTATTCATAACCGAATAATTTGTTA
>JAYEHX010000056.1:0-4287 GCA_034659735.1 Fidelibacterota bacterium
AATTTAATTTTAACACATTTTTCTGAAAGATATATAAAATTATCAAAATTTGAAGATGAGGTAAAACCAATATTAAGAATGTGCATATTGCGAGGGATTTGGAAATGTTGGAATATTAAAAGAATAAGTTTCATAAATATTATTTGGAATCAGGAGGATTTGATGAGAAAATTTAGATTTATATTAATTGGTGGTGCTGCTATTATAGCAATTGCGAATTTAATTATTATTGATTATAGTAATTTGAATTGGAGAACTAATGCGGGTTGTTATTTGGGTATTGCTTCAATGACATTATTAATTATTGCTATGATCCTTTCAAATTATGCGGAGAATAAAAATGGTCGCCACGAAGAACACTAAGGATTCACAAGGAACACAAAAAGAAAATAAAATACTCTGCGACTCTGTGTCTCAGCGGTAAGGAACACAAAGAAAAAACAAAATACTCTGCGACTCTGTGTCTCAGCGGTAAGGAGAAAAATAAAAAAATGAAAAAAACAGATAGACCAAGTTGGGACGAATATTTTCTCGAAATTGCAGAGGTTGTATCTCGCCGAGCATCATGTTTTCGCAATCATGTTGGTGCAGTTATCGTTCAGGATAAAGATATAATTTCAACAGGATATAACGGAGCACCGGCTTTTCAAAAAAATTGTTTGGAAATCGGCTGGTGTTATCGTGACAGACATAATATAAAATCCGGAACGAATTTAGAATTGTGCCGTGCTGTTGGTTCACATGCAGAATCCAATGCAATTGTTCTCGCGGCAAAAAACGGACACTCAACTTCCAGTGGAACAATGTATCTATACGGACATACAACTATCTGTAATCAATGCCGTGCAATAATTGCAAATGCAAATATAAAAAAGGTAATTCAAAAAACACCCGATGGAGAGATTAAAACATTCATACCAAGTAAAGATTTTACAGTTCATCCTATTGATAAGGTTGAAGAGGGTGAAGAGGGTTAGGGAGTTAGAAGGTTAGGAGTTTAGGAGTTTGCCACGAAAAACATGAAAAATACACAAAAAAAATAACATAAATAATCTTTGTATTCTTTGTGGTAAAAAAAATATTAACAACAAAGAACACCAAGAAACACTATGAACACAAAAAGAGAAATTATGAATTATGAAATTAAATTATTAAACATCTTTGTGTCCTTCGTGCAATCTTTGTGTGCCTAGTGGTAAAAAAAAAGGAGGTTGAATAATGAAATATGTAGGAGCACATGTCAGCACAAGTGGCGGAGTTGATAAAGCAATAAATAACGCAAAAGAAATTGGTGCAACGGCATTCGCAATGTTTGTAAAAAATCAGAGACAATGGTTTGCAAAGGAATTTTCTCAAGAAACGGTAGATGCATTCAAAGAGAATTTAAATGAAATTGGGATTTCTCCAAAACATATTCTGCCACATGACGGATATTTAATCAATCTTGCAAATCCCGATTTGGAAAAGCAAAACAAATCACTCTCATCATTCATTAACGAAATTCAAAGATGTGATCAACTTGAATTAGAAAAAATAAATTTTCATCCGGGAAATCATTTAGTAAAATTCAATAAAAGCACAACCGAATATGAAAAAGAAAAAGCAGAAGAAATCGCTTTGAAACGAATTGCTGACAATATGAATAAGGCAATTTCCGAAACAGATAATATTACACTTGTGATAGAAAATACAGCCGGACAGGGGAGCGTTCTCGGCTATAAATTTGAACATCTTGCGTTCTTGATAAATGAAGTAAAAGATAAATCACGAGTGGGAGTTTGTATAGATACTTGCCATATGTTTTCGGCAGGATATGATATTCGCGATAAAAAAAGTTATGAAAAAACATTTTCAGATTTTGAGAAAATCGTTGGATTTGAATATTTAAAGGGAATGCACTTAAATGATTCTAAAGTGAAATTTGCAAGCAGGGTCGATAGACACCAAAGTTTAGGAAAAGGTGAAATTGGAATTGATGCTTTTAAATTTATTATGAGCGATTCACGAATGGACGACATTCCGCTAATTCTTGAAACAATTGACAGTTCAATTTGGAAAGATGAAATTATTATGTTAAAAAAATTCGCTAACACAAAAAAATAGATGGAAAAATTATAAAGGCAGGAAACAAAAATGAAAAAGATTATATTGATTTTATTGGTATTCACTACATTGGGATTTGCACAAGATGCAGAGTATTATATTAATAGATTAAATTCTGAAATGGCAAAGGTGAATGATTTAAAAGTAAAAATGAGAATTCGTTCTCGACTGCCAGGCATGACAGTTCCGGACAGAAACACAAAATTGTTTTTTAAACGACCGGATAAAATTCACATTGCAGATAAAAAATCACTTTTTATTCCAAGAGAAGCATTGCTTTTAGATTTATCATATCTCGTTGATTCTACCTGCACAACAAAATTAATGAAAACAAATTTTAAAAACACGGATCCCTTTATTGCCATTGAAATACTAAAACCTTATGAAGATAGAAAAGTAAAGTTCGTAGCAATTATTGATACTGTGAAATGGGCTTTCCACCAAATTGGAATTGACGATATGCCACAGATGAATGCGAAAGTTGATTTTGTGCAAATGAAAGTGAATGATACTGTTTGGTTACCAAAAGACATTAAAGTGATGATGGAATCTAAAGAACTTGAAAAGAAAAATGTGAAAAATCCACGACGACGACATTCACAAAAAAATAAATCTAATTACGGATATGCTTATATTAAGTTTTCTGAATATGAGATAAATATTGGACTTGATGATAGTGTTTTTGATAAATGATCAGTTTATAATATTGTCTCGCAAAGTCGCTAAGACGCAAAAAAAAGGAGAAAAAAATGAAAAAATTACTGTTTATCTTTATTGTATTTTCTACAATAATGTTCGCTGAGACCTTGGCATATCAAGATACCGTCTATATGAAAAGTGGCAAAAAAATATCTTGTTTTGTGACTGAAATGAATAAGGTATCAATTCAATTGAGACATTCTCAAAATACAAATGCATCCGGAACAGCATTAGAGAATGTTGAAAAAGTAATCTTGGAGCACAAAAAAGTTGTCTATAATTCAGATAAGGGTTTATTAGTAGATCTTAAATCACTTGACAAATATCTTGATAAACGGAATGAATCCAGAGATGAAAAGATAAGGGAAATACAGAGAAAGAAAAGGCAAAAAATTGCAAAGTCAAGTAAAAATCCACTAATAAAGATGAAATACAATCGTAAAAAACAGACCGATAATAAATGGTCTTTTGGTGTTGAATTTGTTCCACAATTTAATTTGACACTGTATATAATAAATAGAGGATATTATTATGATACCGGAACAATGTATTATTATCTTTCACAAACTGCTTCATCATCATCAAATGTTGAAGGTCAATTTACATACAAAATTCATCCTAAACTCGGACTGATGTTTTCGGTTGCATACTCTTCTGATTTTGAGAAAACCGATTATGAGAATCATACATATTATGACGATGGAGATACATATCAATCTGGCTTTATTAAAACCGATGATTTTCAAATATTCTCTTTCAATTTGGGATTCAAATATTATTTATCTGATATGAAACAACGAAAAGCTACTCCATATTTTATAATTGGTGGCGGAAAACAGTTTGCATTTATCACCAAAAAATTCATTGACCCGTTTGAAAGTGGTTCATCTTCTGATATTATTAAAGAGAATGAAGAAGAATTTCTTGAAAAACTAAACTCTCCATTAAATATAAATGGTGGTTTTGGTGTAGAATATGCTTTTAACAAATCGCTTTCTATATTTTCGAATATACAATTGTTTTATTCTGAAACAAATGCTGAATACGAATTTAAAAAAATACACTATTCAGATAATCCAAGTTATGCTTATTCGGAAACAGAAGATAAAAGCATAAGCGGGGCAAACACCTTTACTCGCATAGGGGTGGGCTTGAATTTTCATTTTTAAATACTGTTTAGCAACTCTATCTAACTGTTTTTTATAAAGTTATCTATTATAGTATGCTTGAATAGATAACTTTTTTTCTCATTGATTATAAATCTAATATTTCTCATATTTAGTTGTTATTAAATGGAGTAGTTTCACGTGAAACAAATGAAAAAATATGATATAATTGTTGTCGGTGGCGGACACGCTGGTGTGGAGGCATCGTTGGCTTCTGCTCGTCTTGGAAATTCTACTGCACTAATTACATTCACAAAAAATTCCATAGCGAGAATGAGTTGTAATCCATCAATTGGCGGATTAGCGAAAAGTCATTTAG
>JAYEHX010000057.1:0-2970 GCA_034659735.1 Fidelibacterota bacterium
GTCGGCGGTCTCGTTGGGTATAATTATAATTCATCCACAGTAACCAACAGTTACAGCACAAAAAGTGTAAGTAGTTATTATTCTGTCGGCGGTCTCGTTGGGAGAAATAATTTATCCACAGTAATCAACAGTTACAGCACAGGAAGTGTGAGTGGTGATGATTATGTCGGCGGTCTCGTTGGGAGCAATTATTCTTCAACAATAAGCAACAGTTACAGCATAGGAAGTGTGAATGGTAGTGGTAGTGATTTCGGCGGTCTCGTTGGGACGAATTATTCTTCATCCACAGTAAGCAATTCATTTTGGGACCAGGAGAGATCCGGACAATCTTCAAGTGCCGGTGGAACAGGCAAGATGACCGCTAACATGAAAAATGTTGCAACCTACACAGACACATCAACTTCTATAGGATTATATAATGCTTGGGATTTTATTGATAATCCAAATGATGATAATCAGAATAATGATATTTGGGAAATTGATACATACAATGATGGTTATCCATATCTCACTTGGCAAGATACTACTTATACTATATTAAATACATTACCTGCAATCAGCAGTTTGCAGGATACAATATCATTCAAAAATGATACAACTGCAACACTTAATATTTGGAATATTGCCGAAGATAATGAAACAGTTGATTCACTATTAAATTATGTTTTTACATCTTCAACCGATTCTGTAATAACAAGTTATAACGATACAACAGGAATACTTACACTATCATCAAATGTTGATTATGTCGGAATATCTCAATTGATTATTGAAGTTTCCGATAATTATGGAACTGTAAAAGATTCATTATTAGTAAATATTACGGGAATATTAGGAAATCAAATTCCAAAAGAATTCTCACTCAAACAAAACTATCCAAATCCATTTAATACGAAGACGACAATTTCCTATCAACTTCCAAAATCGAGTAATGTTCAATTAGCGATTTACAATGTATTGGGACAAAAAGTAAAAATGCTTGTAAACGAAAAACAAGATGCGGGTGCATATCAAATTGTATTAAATGGAAGTAATTTAGCAAGTGGAATTTATTTTTATAGATTACAAACAGACCAAGGATTCTCTAAGACGAGAAAACTTGTGTTATTGAAATAGAAATATAGCACGCTGATTTTCGCAGATTATGCGGATTTACACAGATAAGAATTTTGAAATATTTGTGTTAAAAAAAATACCATATCTTGAAGATGGGGCATTTTTTTGTCTAATATTTAAATATCAAATAATTCCAATTAAGGAATATGTTTATGTAGTTTTTTCTCAAAAAGTTTTTTTTATAATCATTGATAGAAATTCTGCTCTTGTTTCCGCTTCGTCATGGAATTCTCCCAGTACTGCTGATGTAGTTGTAAATGATTTTTTTAATAATATGTTATTCGGGTTAGACACACTTTTGTGCACGATACTAACATTCTAATTATGTTTTTATTAATTTAACGATTTATGGAGTAAAATAATCGTGTTATTTTATTAAAATATTTAGATTCAATAAATATAAAATATAAAATCATTTGCATATTTATACATTATTATGTATATTAATGCGAACAAAAAAAGGGCACGAAGATGATAAAAACAAAAAGACAACAGGAAATAAAAAAAATAATCTCTCAAAACATAATTCTGGAACAGTCAAAAATAGTTGAATTATTAATGAAAGCCGGAATCCAAACTACGCAAGCAACCGTATCTCGGGATTTACAGGAGATGAGTGTTATCAAAATCCCATTAGAATCCGGCGATTATCAATATCAATTATTAACGACAAAATCAGGAAAAATTGTGAAAAATAAATTGCAGATACTTTTTGATAATTTTGTTGATAAAATAATACGAACAGAAAATCAGATAATTATTAAAACTACTTCGGGAAACGCAAACGGAATTGCAAATTATATTGACCGATTAGAAATAGAGGGAATTCTCGGAACAATTGCCGGTGATGATACAATTCTTATAATTACAAAAAATGAAAAACAGAGTAAAAAAATAGAAAAACAGTTAAATGAAATAATAGAAAAATGAGGCAAAAATGAAAAATGAAAAGAAAAAAATAATACTCGCTTACAGTGGTGGTTTGGACACTTCGGTAATTTTAAAATGGTTAATAAATCAGAATTTTGAAGTTGTTTGTTATATCGCCGATGTCGGGCAAAATGAAGATTTCGATGCAATTGAAAAAAAAGCTTATAATACAGGAGCATCAAAAGTTTATATTGAGGATTTGAAAAAAGAATTGATTGACGATTATATTTTTCCGGCTTTAAGAGGAAATGCAATTTATGAGAGTCGTTATCTTTTGGGAACATCCATCGCTCGTCCAATAATTGCAAAAAGACATATTGAAATTGCAAAAAAAGAAAATACAAAATATGTATCCCACGGAGCAACAGGAAAAGGCAATGACCAAGTAAGATTTGAGCTGAGTTTTTATGCACTTTATCCTGAAGTAAAAATAATTGCCCCATGGAAAGATCCAAAATTTCTCTCTGAATTTGAGGGACGAACTGACATGATAAATTATGCGAAAAAATACAATATCCCGATAACTCAATCGGTGAAAAAATCATACAGCGAAGATGAAAACATCATGCATATAAGTCACGAAGCAGGTGAACTCGAAGATCCAAAAATTCGCCCGAATGAAAGTGTATTTTCATTAACAAAATCTCCGCAAGATGCACCCGACAAAGAGACAATAATTGAAATCGAATTTGAAAATGGTTATCCGGCAAAAGTGAAAAATTTAAATGACGGAACAGAAAAAACTGATTCATTGGAATTATTTAATTATCTAAATAAAGTTGGCGGAGAAAACGGAATTGGCAGAATTGATATTGTTGAAAACAGATACATTGGAATAAAATCGAGAGGAATTTACGAAACACCGGGAGCTTCAATTTTGCGAGAAGCACATCTTGATCTCGAAGGAATCGCGATGGATAAAGA
>JAYEHX010000057.1:3070-4273 GCA_034659735.1 Fidelibacterota bacterium
CTTTGGCAAAAAGAAAATAAATTAAATAAAGAGGTAGAAAAATTTACAGTTGGTGATGATTACATTTTGGATAAAAAATTAATCTATTATGATTGTATTGCATCAATCGCACATGCAGAAATGCTTGGAAAAATCGGAATTTTGAACAACCATGAAGTGGAAAAATTAACTGATGAATTAAAAAATATAATTGAATTGGACAAAGGAAATAATTTTACAATTGAAATTGAAGATGAAGATTGTCATACTGCAATTGAAAATCATTTGACAAATAAACTCGGAGACATCGGAAAAAAAATCCATACTGCACGATCACGAAACGACCAAGTTTTGACAGCATTGAGATTGTTTTATAAAGATGAATTAAAAAACATTTCCACTCAAATTGGCACTCTAATTTCCTCATTAAAAAAAATGGCTGAAAAGTATTCCAATATTTTAATCCCCGGATACACACACACACGAAAAGCAATGCCATCGTCGATTAAACTCTGGGCAAATTCAATTACAGATTCTATGGAAGATAATCTTTTACTTTTGAATTCCGTTTTTGAATTAATTGACCAATCGCCACTCGGAACCGGTGCAGGATATGGAGTCACGATTAAAATTGACAGAGAATTTACTGCAAAAAAATTGGGCTTCAAACGAGTCCAAAAAAATCCAATTTATTCACAAAATAGCAGAGCGAAATTTGACTCCTCAATCTTACATTTATTTTCACAAATTTTATTTGATTTGAATAAAGCATCAAGTGATTTGATTTTTTTCACGATGCCAGGACTTGAATATTTTGAGCTTGATAAAGAATTTGTCACCGGAAGCTCTATAATGCCACAGAAAAAAAATCCCGATGTTTTGGAATTATTACGAGCGAACTATCATAAAATTATTTCCGATGAATTCCAAATAAAATCGATGAGTGCAAATCTAATTTCCGGATATCATCGCGATGTGCAATTTTCTAAAAAAACAATAATAGATAGTTTTGAAATAACATTTGATTCACTCTCAATTTTCAATCTGATAATTAAAACTATAAAAGTAAATAATGACAAATGTAAAACAGCAATGACTCCGGAATTATTCGCAACTGAAGAAGCATATAAGCTTGTAGAAAAAGGTATTCCGTTTCGTGATGCTTATAAGATTATAAAAGAAAAAATGTAGGTTGTTAATTGATATATTTTTAATCTGTTTTTT
>JAYEHX010000058.1:0-4262 GCA_034659735.1 Fidelibacterota bacterium
TGCTGGATTCTAAAAAAACCAAATATGCACCAATATTTTTATCATCAACAAAAAATTTACTTGTATCTTTTCCATCAATAATGGCATCTTTTAATTCTTTCGTTTTTTTGTAAAGATACATCTGTTCATCAATTGACAAATCGTTAATAACTGATAAAGTTCTTCCCGTGAATTTTGTATTATTTTGCATATTTTATCCTCATTTAAAATTGAGAAACTAACATTTTGTTGTTTACCACCGAACACAAATATAATAAAATTTTCTTAGTTGTGAAATGAATAATTATTTTTATTTAGAAAACTTTGCGAAACAACTAACCACAAAGAACACAAAGAAAAACAAAAAACTCCGGCATATTTTATTCTGCTAAAGTTTTTGTTTGTAATTTTTCTTTAGAGATTATTTTTATTCCTTTGTTAATTCTGTTTCTCTAACATCTTTTTTCAAAATATTTTGGTTCAATTAAAATTTATTGTTATCTTATAAGCAAGTTAGAAAATGGAAAAATAATTGGAATAATAGAAATGGAGACATTTTTTCGAATAAAGGAGAAATAAACGAATGATTTGTTCGATTGTATCGCCAATATGGTGTTATAGACGACATTTCGTTTATACTAATGTTAGACACCATACTAAAAACAGACATTTATCAAAAAAATATTTGTAAGTATTAGATTAATTTGTTATCTTTGTCAAGATTTATTTAACAAGATTATTTCTACAAATATAAAAGAATCATTCGGAGAATATATTAAAAAATTAAGAGTAGAAAATGGACATACATTGACTCAACTTGCTACATATCTTGGAATAGATAGTGGAGCGTTAAGTAAAATTGAGAATAGCAAGAAAAAACTTGACGAAAAAGTTTTACCAAAAATTGCAGAAACGTTCAATCTTGATTTTGAAATTCTTAAAAATGAATTTATTAGCGAACAAATTGCTAATAAAATTTATGAAAGTAATTGCTCGAAAGAAGTTTTACAACTTGCCGAAAAGAAGGTAAACTATATCAAGCAAAGAAATGCCAAACAGATTAATTTAACTTTTTAAAAGAATCACAATGCTTACAAAAGAATATGTATCAGAAGTAAAAGCAAATGGAAACGGGGATTTAAAAAAACTCGTGGAAACAAAAAATGATAATAAAAGCATCGTCTTTATCCTTGAAAATTTAGGATATTTACCTGAAGACTTTGATGACAGTTGGGTACAAGATTTATTGCAAAGCGAGAATAAAAAAGTGCGGCTAAATGCGATTAAAACAATCGGGAAAGTCAAAAATGAAAATGATATTTCTGCTTTATTACAAATAGCAAAAAAGGAAAAATCAACTGATGTTCGGAGAGAAGCAGTATCGTCTATTGGCAGAATGAGAAGCAAAAAAGCAATTCCAGCATTAACTGAAATGCTCAATGACAATGACCCAAAAATTATTAGTCAAGCAGTAAGGGGGTTGCTGGTTTTTAAGGGCGATGAAAAAATTGACAAAAAACTCAAAGCACTTGTGAAACACGAAAATGAAACAATTCAGACAGTGATACGAAAGGAATATTTTAGTGAAAAAAAAATTTTAAAAGACAAACTAAAACATCCAGAATCATATGATTATCTTAAAAATACAGTAGTTCTTGGAGATGTACGGGATACTTTAGAATTAATTCCAGACGAAAGTTTTCACTTAACTTTTACTTCTCCACCTTATTATAATGCTCGTGATTATTCAATTTATCCAAGTTACAAAGCATACCTTAAATTTTTGGAAGAAGTATTTAAACTAACTTATGAAAAAACAAAAGAAGGTCGCTTTTTAATAGTTAATACTTCACCTGTAATTGTACCGAGAATAAGCCGCCAATATTCCTCTAAACGATATCCTATTCCATTTGACATTCATCATTTTTTAATGGAAATGGGCTGGGAATTTATTGATGACATTATTTGGGAAAAACCAGAAGCAAGTGTAAAAAATAGAAATGCCGGATTTTTACAGCATAGAAAACCACTTGCTTATAAACCAAATGCAAGAACTGAGTATTTAATGGTTTACAGAAAACAAACTGACAAACTAATTGACTGGAATATTAGGCAATATGATTGGGAAACAGTTAAGGAGAGTAAAGTAAAAGATGGATATGAAACTTCAAATGTTTGGAAAATTGACCCTAAATTTGATAGGGTGCATTCTGCTGTATTTCCAATTGACTTATGCAAACGAGTCATTGAGTACTACTCTTTTAAAGGTGATTTAGTTTTTGACCCATTTGCCGGTAGTGGCACTTTTGGAAGAACCGCAAAATATTTAGATAGGTTTTTCTTTTTGACCGAACAAGAACCAAAGTATTTTGATTATATGAAATCATTTTTGAAAAAAAGCGATTCCAGTTTATTTAGTAAAACAGAGAGTAATTTTTTGATTTTAGATGAATTTAAAAAGGTAATAAAATGACATTAACTGAGCAAGTAACGAAAAATATTGTAAGAAAACTTATAAATGGAGATGATTATCGCATTGAAATTGTAACTCTAATAAATGCTGAATTTCTTCAATTTGCTATTGAATTTTTCAAACAAGTTGCAGCAGCAAAACTGAATAACAAAAACATTGACATCGATTGGTACAAAAAGGAAATGTTGAGTCTTGAATTATCACCAGAAGAAATTGCAATCAACTCTGGTTTGAATAAAAAGACCATAACAAATATGTATAATTCTGGCACAAGAGAAGTTGTAATTGAAGCATCTTATGAACATTATGACACTCTTTACAAGGCGATTGATGATTTAACGAGGGTAGAAGATCTGAATCTTTCTCTTCAAATAAAATTTAATAAAGTCAGTGTGGAATTAGATATAAATGAAAGTTTGATTGTGATTAATACTTTAGCAGTAAAGCGTGCAGCCTTGCGTGGTGGCTTATGGAGCACTGCCGGTAAACAAACGGAAGGTCCATTAATGATTACATTGTGCAAACTATATAATGTCCCAACTAAAAATTATTCTATCAAACCAAAAGCAAAGAAAATTAAGAAAGGCAAAGTTAACAGAGAAATTGATTTCTACTTACGACTTGATAATACAGAATATAAATGTGAAGTAAAATTAATGGGTAAGGGCAATCCAGAGAGTGCTGATGTTGTTATTGCAAGAGATAGTGCTTTATTTGTTGCAGACAAACTTTCAGACCAGAATAAAGCCCAATTAGAACAATTAAATGTTGAATGGGTTGAACTGAGAAATAGTGTCGGATTCAAGAGATTCAAGTTAGTTTTAGAAAATCTTGGAATACCCCATAACGATTTTGGTGATATTGATATTGAAACAAGGTTAGATGAGATTTTCGATGAAATATTCGTGTAAAAATTAACCTTAATTGACTGAATACAAGAAAGTGCGGTGGGTAACAAGGGCTATACGTAATTTGGGTTTTATACTAAATTATAAGTTTGTATCTTTGAATAAAGTTTGATGATAAACCGAAAAGTATGTGCGTTTTATTTCCTTACTATTCTTATACCAATCATTAAATGCAATATAAAAAACTATAAACAATAATAAACAAATAATATAACACACCTAACATAAATAAATTTGTAATAAAAACAATCCCCCGTAATTCTTATTATCGTCTTAGGTTATACAATTCAAAGAATCAGATAACAATATTTAAAAAAACAAAAAGAATATTTTCATACCCTGTTTACACCATAGACATATTCCTAACCATATAACTCATCATACAAATTATTTGCTATTTAAAAATAAATAAGTTATTTTACGATTATATTACAGAACGAAAAAAAAAATAAAAGGAACTAAAATGTCAAAAAATAAATTATTACTAATGATATTAGATGGAGTCGGATTGCAAGATTCGGAGGAGAATAATGCACTGAAGTTGGCAAAAACTCCAAACTTGGATTCGTATTTTAAAAATTATCCCTGGACTTCTTTGAAAGCACATGGAAATGCTGTCGGATTGCCGGAAGGAATTATGGGAAATTCTGAAGTTGGTCATCTGAATATCGGTGCAGGAAGAGTTGTAAAACAAAATTTAGTTCGCATAAAAGATTCTTTAAATAGTGGCGAATTCGAAAATATATCGGCTTTCCAAAATCTAATAAAATATGTTAAAAAGAATAAAAAACCAATTCACTTGATGGGCTTACTTTCTGATGCCGGAGTTCATGCCGACTATAATCATCTAAAAAAAATTCTGCTCTTATTGAAAAAAAATAATATTCAAAATATCTATCTGC
>JAYEHX010000059.1:0-4240 GCA_034659735.1 Fidelibacterota bacterium
GTTGCTGAACAAATTGTTAAATGGCTTTGATGGGAAATTAACAACTTCCAAATGGGCAAAGATTGGGAAATGTTCACAAGATACTGCATTGAGAGATATTCAAAATTTAATTGATAAAAAAATATTGTATAAACTTCCCGGAGGGGGGCGAAGCACTGGATATGATTTGCTAAATGAAAATGATAAAAAATAAGTCATAATATCGAATAAGAATTTACTCCCGAATAAAACAAACTTTACAAATTGCGGGGCAGACAATTTTAGATTCAGGAAGTAAGTGAATCAATATAATAAAACGGCACAAAAAATCTAAGAGCAAAAACTTATCAGTTTGACACATTGATTTATTTATAAAAATTAATTTACTCGAAAAGTATTTTAATATTCCTGTTCTATTATTTTATTCAATTTACCAAAATTATCCCAAAAAAATATAAAATTTTATTTGACATTTAATCTTATATGTTGTAGTATTCAGTGATGGAAATCACAACATATAGTGTTTTTACTGAAATTGATAATTAACAAGAAGTTGCAATAATTAATGGGAATTAATATGGAAAATAGGTCATCTGCTTTTAAAAAAATGTTTACACATAAGGGAAAACTCGCAAAGATAGTTGGAGATAAAAAAATTAATTCTTATAAGCGAATTTATTTTGATTTATTAGATAAGCGAGAAAATGGGCAACTTCCTATAAACATGAATTATTTGAATTCTCATGAGTTATCAGAAAATATTTACAAACAAAAATACTATTTAAAAGACATAAAAGGCGATCATATTGAAGAGCGTCCGGAAGATGTGTTTTTAAGAATTTCGTCATTTATTGCTTCTCAAGAATCTTCAGAAAAAGACCAAATCAAATGGGGAGAAAAATTCTACAAAGATTTATACAACGGTTCATGGTTGCCGGGTGGAAGAGTGATAGCCGGTGCCGGAGATATTTATCGTTTAAAGACATTGGCAAATTGTTTCGTGACGGAAATCGCCGGAGATGATATTGAATCGATTTATAAGACCGCTTCTGAATGTGCGAGAACATATTCTTATGGCGGTGGAATTGGTGTTGACATTTCGCCACTTCGTCCTAAAGATTCTATAGTTCATAATGCGGCTGATAATTCCACTGGTGCGGTTTCGTTTATGGAATTATTCTCTATGACAACGGGTTTAATTGGACAGGCAGGCAGGCGAGGTGCTTTGATGTTAACAGTCGATATTAAGCATCCGGATATTTTCAATTTTCTAAAAATAAAATCAGAACCTAATTGGATTTCAAATCAGATATTGGAGCAGTGTAAATGGTCGGGAAAATTTTCTGATGAGCAGATGAATGAGATAGAGAAAAATGTTGTAGAAAACAGTCAAGTGAGATTCGCTAATATTTCAATAAAAGTGTCTGACGAATTTTTGCAATCGGTCGCAGAAGAGAAAAAATATCCGCATAATCAAATACTTGTTTACAAAAAATATAATAAGAAAAGATTGATGAAAGCATATCAATCTGACGAGCATTTATATTCTCAAGGAATGCCAAGCAAAGATATTTCCGAATACAAAATTTATAAAACATTTGACGATTTTGCTAATTTGAATAATTGGCTAATTAAAGATTATTCAAAGTCAGTTTCACATAGCGATTTGAATGATTCGTTCAAGCGAGATGTTTATGGCGACTATTTGATTGATACGGAAAATGATGATTGGGAATTGGCAATAAAATATTCCGGTGACTATTTATTGTATTATGGATCAGAGCCGACAGGAGAGATTAGGCAATTAATTCGAGCAAGTGAAGTTTGGGATTTAATAATTGAATCGAATTATAAAACGGCAGAACCCGGATTGATTTTTTGGACGAAGATGAGCAAATATTCACCTTCTAATTATTTGGACAGGCCGATAATTTCTACAAATCCTTGTGCTGAAGTTCCACTTGAAGATGGCGGTGCTTGTAATTTAGGTTCGTTAAATTTATCTCGATTTGTCAAGAACGGATTCACAAAAGATGCGGAGATTGATTGGGAAAGTTTAGGTGATTCTACTTACAATATAGTTCGTTTTCTTGATAATGTTATCACTTGGAACGAGTCGCTAAATCCATTGGAAAAACAGAAGAAATCTGCTAATGAAACAAGACGATTGGGAATTGGAATTATGGGTATCGCGGATATGTTATTCCAGATGGATTTGGATTATGATTCTTCCAAAGGAATTAAACAGATTGAAAAAGTTATGCAATTTATAAACAATAATGCCTATCTCGCATCATCAAAATTGGCAAAGGAAAAATCGCCATCATCTATTTTCGATTATAAAAAATATTCTCAAGGAGCATTTTTTAAAGAGGCGATTTCAAGCGAAGTAAAAAAACATATTAAGAAATATGGAATGAGAAATATCGCACTAACTTCAATCGCACCAACTGGAACTATTAGTAATATTATAAAAAGTTTTGAATATGATAATAAAAATTACATCGGAGTAAGTGGTGGAGTTGAGCCGGTTTATGCGCTATATTACACGAGAAGATCCGAGTCATTTAATAATAAATTGTTTAAGGTATTTCATTCGACAGTGACTGCATATATTGATAAAAATAAATTGAAAAGTAATCTAAAAGAAAATGTTGGCATGGACGAATTGAAGAAGATATTACCAAAAGCATTTTTTAGAACGGCTCATGAAATTTCTTATGACAAGAGAATTCAGATTCAATCAATATGTCAAAAATATGTTGATCACTCTATTTCGTCAACTATAAATTTACCTGAAGATGTGGAGCCGGAGAGAATTTCCACAATTTATTTAGATGCTTGGGAACATGGATTAAAAGGGATTACTGTTTATAGAGATGGAAGTCGTTTTGCAATTTTGACACAGGAAAAAGAGAAGTCAAAATTTCAAGAATATAAGAATAAATTTTTTAAGATGAGAATTTCAGAAGATGAAGAGGTGGAATTTGCCGGTGATGAAGTAATGAAATTATCCGATGGAACATTGACTACACCATTCCATCATTTTAAGAAAATGGGAATTCAAGATTCTCATGATATTGAGGTGGTATAATGTTAAAATTAAATAAAAATCACCCGATACGAGAGATTAAAAAAAAGCCGAAACAGCAAGAAGAGACAAACACAGCATTAAAATTAAACAGGCCTGAAGTCGTTGATGCTAAAGTTTATAAAGTGAAAAGTCCATTTGTAAAATTCAATGTTTATGTCACTTTAAGTTATGTTTTGGAGCATGGGAAAAAAAGGCCGATAGAAATTTTTATTAATTCAAAAGATTTAACTCATGTCGCGGAATATGCGGTTTTAACTCGCTTGATTTCTGCAATTTTTCGCAGAGCAGATGATCCGCATTTTATTCTCGAAGAGTTGAGAAGTATTTACGATCCGAATGGAGGATATTTCAAAAGCGGTAAATATATTCAGTCATTTTATTCTGAAGTTGCCGATGTGATTGAACGATTTTT
This sequence comes from Fidelibacterota bacterium, assembly GCA_034659735.1. Lineage (GTDB taxonomy): Bacteria > Fidelibacterota > Fidelibacteria > Fidelibacterales > Fidelibacteraceae > TCS52. Next base: position 3,486 of record JAYEHX010000059.1, read on the forward strand.
TATAGATGAAAAGATTATTTCACAGGAGAAACAACCGAAACAGATGGATCTGCCTATAGCAACGGAATTAGCGGAACAGCCGGAATTAAATAATCTCAATGATGATTATAAAATTTGTCCTGACTGTAATGGCAAAGGTTTGAAGTTTGAAAATGGTTGTGAATTTTGTGTGCTTTGTGGTTTTACTAAGTGTGATAAGTAGCTAGGGTTAGTGGGTTAGAGGGTTAGTAGGTTAGTTGGTTAGGATCTGCGACTGATAATGAGAGATGTTTGATTTGTTGATTGAATATTTTTTTTGTTTTGCCGTACATTTTATTTTTTTAATGGGAGTTTTGTCTATAAATGATTACTATTCAGTACTAATAAAAATAGAGGAATTATGAAAGATTCTGTGAAAATAATTAAATTAGAATTTGGTAGAGGATTGTTAAATTCTCCGGACATTCCTCGTTTCAGACAATTTCTTGCGGAAAAGTTTCCGAAGTATAGTCATATTCATAATCATTTGGATAATGGAAATTTTAGATATGTATATCCCGATATTCAATTTAAAATAATTCATAAAATTCCAATGGTGCTCGGATTTGGCTCGGTGGGAAAAATAAATACACAAAAGAGAAATGGAAAGATATAAAATGAAACATCGAAATTCACAAAAACGCATTTATGGTGATTACATTTATTTTATTACGGTCAATATTTTTGATAAAAATGATTTTTTTACAGAACCATTGTTTTGCAAATTATGGATTGAT
>JAYEHX010000060.1:0-4239 GCA_034659735.1 Fidelibacterota bacterium
TAAAAAATTATTAGATGGATACTTATTTTCAAATTTTTCAATTGCATATAAACTCAATTCATCATTATTTTTTGATAGTTGATAAATATTAACCAATTTATCTTTTATGTTTGGGAACTTATTTCCAATTTTTCTGAGAATAGATTCATTATTACAAATATTCGAATTAACATTTCTGATTTTCACAAATTGAATTATAAAATAAAAAATAGAAAAATTTATCAAGAATGGAATCATAAAAATTGTTTTTATAGTCGATCCAAAATACCAAATAGATTCTGAAATAATTAGTATAAATAGATAGATAAAGTTATAATAAAAAACAGATAATAGTTTTTTAGTCAGAAAATATTTTGCTTTTTGTTTTCTGTAGTTGATTAGTATTTTAAAAAAATATGTGTTTATTTTATTGATTTTTTCCATATCTAAATATAGCAATAAATATTAAGTGTTTCATTATTCAAATAATATTTTATTTAGAAAAGATATGAACTATTGAGAATTGAAAAAATAATTTTTATTGGCAATTTGTAAATGTTCAATAGTGTGAGGAATTGTTGGATTTAGAGTTATGGGTGATTTCTTAATTAATGAAAAGTGTGAGAGCAGTGCGATAGCATTGCTTATACACAGTGTTAGCAAGCGTTTTACAATTAAAAACTATTCAAAAATAATTTACCATTTTTATCTTTATCATTTAATCTTAAACAAATTTCCTTGTCAGAAATTATATCAATGTTGTCTTTAGGAATATCTGAATCAATCAAAGTAAGAATATATTGCAAGTTATATTTCTCGCATAGATTCTTTACTAAATTTATATACCTAACCTTAATTCTATCATCTAATCCTTCAAGGACACCATCGTGATAAACAAATTTGTAAAATGACTTTTCAGAGTAATTTATAAGAGTTGATAAATCAAAAGCGACACATAATAATTTCTTATAAGTTGTCCCTTGTGCTTCAGAAGTTTTAATTAAGTCGGAAGGGTTTTGATAATCTGCATTATATTCAATATTTCCTTGTCTATTAATATTCAGCGATATTAGAGCATTAGTATTTAAAATTTCTTTAATAATCGAATTAAATATTTTATTAATAGTAGCGTGTTTTCTATCTTTCAAAGCAGATTTAAGTTCATTAATCTTAATATCAACTATATCCTTGTTCGTCTCTATTTCTTTTTCAATAATTAATGAGTTGTCAATTGCTTTTAATTTATCCTTTATTCGTTCTATCTCTACTTCTGTTTCTGTTAAGTTCTTATGGTATTCTTTAAATTTTTGATAACTATCTTTTTCAGTTAGTACCGATAATAATGAACTTTTCTCTGTCTCTAATTCGTTAATGTTTTTATTAATTTGAGTAAAATCTTGTTTTAATTCACTTAAATTTTCTTTTAAGAATTGTTTTCTTTCAATAGTTAATGATTTTTGAAAATCAATCAATTCATTATATTTTTTCTTTAATTGGACTGGGAAAAATAGATTTACTTCACTAAATAATTCTTCAATATTTTCCATTTCGATATCGTCTAAGACATCTGATAATGATTTTTCAATTTTATCAATTTCAAATGCTATTCTATACCTATCAGTATTTAGTGCTTGTAATTTTAAATCAATATTTTCTACAATATTTTTGTTAAGCTCCAAATCAGATTTATAAAAGTTGAATTTATTTATTAAATTTTTAACTTCTTCTAATTCGTTGGTTTTTATTTCATGCAATCCTTCGAGTCTGTCTTTTTCTTTTGAGTCAACTTGTGCTTCAATTTCCAAGATGTTTAGTTTTTTCTTTAATTTGTCAATAAACTCTTCTGTTTCTAACTTTTCCTTAATCAATTCACCGTTAAATCCCAAAAGGTCAAAAACAAATGGTTTCCAATATTTATGCTTTCCCTTGAATTTATTGAGTTTAAATACATCTAAATAATCTTGTTGGCTTCGTAGATAATAGGTAATTGATTGTCTATATGGCCAATTATTTAATATATTAAATGACAAATACTCATCTAATTGTTCCTTTGCTTTTTTGAAAGATAAGTCTTCTTTATCCCAAATTAAATTGGTTTGGAATTTTCCCAATTTAGTTGTATTAATTTTAAAAGAAATTTTCCTTGGTATGTCGATGCTACGTTTAATAACTAAAAATTTTCCACTATTCAACTTGAATTCGCCAAAAAAACTCTGACCAATAAATATATCATTCCCAAATAATTTGTCTTTGTTCTTATCAATGTCCGCAAGTAATAAAAAATCTATTACTCTAATTAGAGAAGTTTTTCCTAAATTATGAGTATCTTTCTTTTCTTTGCTTTGAATAAATGCAATTATCACATTGAAATTTTCTTTGAATTCAATGTTTTTAAAATTCTTGTTAGAATAGATCTTAACTAATTTCATTTTCTATCTCGTTTTCATCTATTAATGATATTGTGTCCAATTCTTTTATATATTTTATTTTTCCAATCGAAAACAAAAATGTTAAAGACACATTTAATCTGGGTTTTGCTTTAACTCCTAAATCACCTACAAGAATTTCCTTTAAGTCTTCATATTTCACAATGTTTTCTTTTTGAATGTATTTAAGAATAATACCAGCAATATAAATGGCAGAATACTTAACTCTTGTATGTTTTGTAGGTGTCAACATTTTATTCATTTATCCCAATATCACAATTATAGTACATATAATGTAAAAACAATCGCAAAAATAACCGTTTATTATTCAATTCAGAAGCATTATTCAAAACATATTTAAATAAATGGTTAATTACTTCTTCAAATTTATCATATTCATCACGATGGATAATGATTTCTTCATTTATATCACCCACGGTATTTTGATATTTATTGAGATATTCTTCATTTGTTGGGTCTTCCAAAAATTCTTTTATTTGATTGAAATAAATTAAATTTTTTTTTATTGCGTTATCAAAATAAACCTTGCTTAAATTGTTTAATTGATTTTTGTACTCGATATCTCTTTTTAGAGGTATTTCAGATAATTGACTTTTTTTTATATTAATTTCACTGAAAGATTGAACTATTTTTTTTATATCATTTTCATTGAAATCTAATGGCATTAATAACAGATTTAATTTAAGGGTTTTTGCAATATCGGGAAATTCTTTAAGCCAAAGTTGAATCCGCTCAACAGCAATCACTCTATTTTCAATATTTGTTTTCGTATCAAAAATGTCATCAATTTTTGTATCTTGGATTCCACTTAGTTTTCTGTTAGTGAATAATAAATAAAAGTCTATTTCATTATTGTCTTGGAGTTTGCTTATTGCAGGGAGCACTTCTTTCTTAATAATACTTTGAAAATCACTATCGGAACAACTCGAATTTGTACGAGAAGTATGTTTTGCTTGAATTACAATTTTACCATTCCAAGGTTCACTTTCGCTAGGAAATGTGTTTGCTTTACCTTTAAATTTTGCATCTTTTCCACCGTCTTTACCCTCTGAAAAAACAATGGTACCCATTCCCAATATTCGTTCACAAATTAATGCAACAAGTTTTTCAAATTCTGTATCGGTAATATTTTCCATTGGGTATTTCATCTTAATTTTCTCTTTTTCTATATTTAAACATTTTTTTAATGCTTGCTAACACATGTGCATAACCCATTGTTCTTATTCTGCCGATTTGGTAGGATAAACGCCATTCGTTTATCTCTCTTTTATCCATATTCATTTTAATTTTTGCACTCATTTGCACTCATTATTTTTTAACCGCTATAATTTAATAATTAAAATTATATAAACAAAGATTTTTTGGAAAATAATTTCATTTTTAAAAATTCTTATAGTTTTCCTTTCTTTGCTCTATTTTTATGGATTTTCTTATGCTTGGCTTTCGTAACAACTCTTGTATTTTTCTTTGTTGTTTTTCCACCTTCTGCAACAGGTTTTACATGGTGTAACTCTTTGCCTTTTGGCAGTTTCCCTTTGGCATGTCCTTTTTGCTTAATTACTTTTGCAACCTTTTTAGAATCACGCTCTTTTTTAATTGCTGTTTTTGATACTGTTCTTTTTTTCATAATAAATTTTCCTTTTTATTTGTTAATTAACCTATTTAATTTTATTACCACCAACGGTTTGGCAATAAGAAACGTAGGGCATTTCGAAGCACGTAACTATCCAATTACCGAGCCGTTTATTAAATGTTATTTCGTTCAAATTTAGCACTTTCTGCCCTATGTTTTTTTATTGCGTGTTCTCTGCTG
>JAYEHX010000061.1:0-4220 GCA_034659735.1 Fidelibacterota bacterium
ATTGGTTGTCATTGATTGTCGTTGATTGTCATTTGTTGTCATTGGTTGTCATTGATTGTCATTAATTGTCATTTGTTGTCATTTGTTGTCATTGATTGTCATTTGTTGTCATTGGTTGTCATTGATTGTCATTAATTGTCATTTGTCTAAACTCCTAAACTCCTAAACTTCTAAACTCCTAAACTCCTAAACTTCTAAACTCCTAACCTTCTAACCACCTAACCTACTAACCCTCTTAAACCTCTTAGGCCATTCCAATAACTCTTTTAATCGCACCAAGATAGTTGATATTTTCTTTTCCAACAAGACCTACGGCTTTCAAAGTTTTCTTAATATCATCAATTTCAGTTGATTCGGAATTAATGGTTGCTATATTTTTCCCGTCAATTACTACTTCTGCATATTCACAAATTGTATCATTTACCATAAATCCGAAACGATGTTTTTTTACATTTACAGCTTGCAAATCTTTATGGTCATTTATCAATTTCATAAATTCTTCATAAGAATATTCATCTTTTTCTAAGTCCGGACATTCAGTTTGAAAGGCATCGAATAAGTCATTTTTTATAAAATCAGCTTTTAATGGAAATTCATTTTTTAATAATGGATTCCATTGTTCTAAACCATCAATATCTTTTACAAATGTTTTAATATCCATTTTTCCATCTCGAATTTTCGTGTTATTTTCATCATTTGTTTTTGAAACAATGTAAGTTTCTTCAGAATTTCTTTCTTTAACTTTTTCAGGAACGGGAACGGAAAGTTCTGCCATTTTTTTTCTCTCGACATCAAAATTTTCTCCAAATGTTCTAAACTCAAATCTTGGTTTAGAAATTTCTCCAACTTTTAATTTTGTCATTTTATTTCCTTAATTTTTTTTATTAATTATTTTATCTAAATTCTTTTTTGCACTATCTATTTTTTCCCAGTTGCCTTCCCATTTGTCATTGAGAATTGATATTGCAAGTTTTATTAAATCTTCTAATTTTTTTTCTTTAATAGAATAATTGACATTTCTCCATTTTTGCTCTTTTTTTATATATGATCCGTCAAAAAGAATTTTTAAATGTGAAGATAATGTATTTTGTTGGACATCTAATTTTTCCGCCAATTCTGTCACAGTCAAACTCTCATTTTCTATAAGTTGGTAAATAATATTAATTCTTATCTCGCTTGATAAAACATTAAATAATTTTGCTGTTTTTGAAATAACGAACTCGTCAATCATATTTTTCCTTTTTTAATATCATCATATTATAATATTATGATATGATAAAAGCAAGTGAAAAAGAAAAGATATTTTTAAAATGGAAAAAAGCCGTATATCCAAGACATACATTTCTGATATTGAATAATAGAATAAAATTAAATTGTATAATATCTTTTAGATTCTTAAATTAGATAATGGGTTGTAGAGTTATTAATTGGAAAATATTGAAGGAAAATTGCGATGATTGAAAGTTATAAATTCAGAGGAAATTATTTAAATTATAAGACAATTCTCTATTTGTTGCAAAATAAAAAAGTTAAAAAACCAAAGGGGTTTTTGCCAATTGAAGTTGATTATAGAACAACAGAAGAGAAAAATTATACACTCAAATTGGATAATAAAGAGTGTTTATATTTTTATAAAAACAGTGAAAACGATTGTAAAACACTTTTAAATTTAATTATTCTTGTTAGGAAAGGGGATGAAAAAGCGAAAGTTGAATACAAAAATATTTTAAATAGTTTTATCAAATCTGAAGAAGAGTATTATAAAAATTTAAATTTTAATGAAAATGAAAATGTCATATCTGCAACGACAGATGAAAAATGCTCTGCAGATTTCATAAGTGATAAAGGTGTAATCCTTTTAGAACTTTATCGGAATGGATTTCCAGTTCCGGATTTTTCAATTCTTACATCAAATAATTTTTTTCTAAAAGAAGAAGAGCGAAAAAAATATATAAAACAGGCGATTCGAAATTTAGAGAAAATGACAGGGAAAAAATTAAATTCCAAAAAATCGCCATTAATTTTTGCAATTCGAAGTGCAATGCCCGCATATATGCCTGGAGTGACACCCACATTTTTGAATATTGGTGTGACGAAGCAATCTTACGAAGCATTAAGTAAAATATATGGTAGAAAAGTGGCTGGTAGAATTTATTTAAATAATTTACAAGGAATTGCAAATGCACTTCTGGGAATTTTACCTATTCAACATACCTTCGAAGATGAAGAAATTGAATTTCAGATAAATAAATTATACTCATTTATCGCAGAACAAGATGAGAAATTATTAACTGATGCATTTTATCAAGTAGTATTTTTTGTGAATAAAACTTATGAATTTTTTAATGATAACGAAGATTTTCTCATTACTTTTTTCCAAGATAAAAAAAAATATCCTTCTCTAATTTTTCAAAAAATGGTTTGGACCATTATTGATAATGAATCATATCCGGGAGTTTTATATAGCAGACATTCAAGAACAGGATTGGGAATTCAGATTGAGAGTTTACCAAATATTTTTGGCGATAAAATAATGACCGGATTCATTGACACTTTTGACCACGAATTTTTTGATAGAGAATCAATTAAACCAACATTTCCTGCAGTTTATCATTTTGAACCATTGCTTTGGAAATTAGAAAATGAATTTCAATCACCTGTCACTATTGAATTTGGAGCAGAAAGTGGAAAAAAAGGTTATCTATTTGCTGTTTTACAACTTAATTTGTCAGAATTGACTGGGCGAGCGACCTTACTTTCCGCAATTGATCTCTACAAAAAAGGTGTAATTAGTGATAAAAAAGTTGTTGAACTTATCAAACCATATCATCTTAATCAAATATTTTCTGACAGAATAAATGACAATTCTTTTAATTCATTAAAATATTTTTGTAAGGGAATTTCAATCTTACCACGAACCGCAGTCACTGCTCGGATATTTTTTTCTGCGGAAAAAGCTTTAGATGCAAAAAGAAATGGCGACAAAGTTATAATTTGTAAAGAGAGTTTTCATCCTGCAGATACTTTGGCAATGAGAGAGGTAGATGCAATTCTTAGTTTTACTCCCGCTGCAATTCATGTCATCACCGAATGTCGTGGACATGGTGTTCCGGCTTTTTTAAATTTAGAAAAATTTGGTGCAAAATTGTCCGATAATAAAATGGTAAATAAATCCGGTTTGGTAATACAAGAAGGTGATTGGGTAACAATTTCCAGTAAAAACCAAAAAATATTTCTCGGAAAAGCTCAATATGAATCTGCTCGTTTTAGACATTATCTCAATGGTGAAAAATTTGATATGCCAATAAAAGAGGAACGAGTTTATATTAATATGTCAAGGGCTTTGGAAGAGTATAATGAATTAGTAGAAAATATGAAATTAGAAAAGATTGTAAAAATAGACGAACTGATAAAAATCATACATATTAATATGCGAGATAAACCGGAAAAAGCCGAAGGAATTATTAACTCATGGTTCGATATTAATACTAATTTATATGTTGAACAAATTTTAGAAAGTGAAATGGGCTCGCACCAAAATCATCATAAATTATATCAACTGTTGACATTGGAACGAAAAAAGATATTTTTTAAAATGGTATTGACTATCTGTCGGAAAAAAAATCTTAAGGGATTTACTGCCGGTTCTTTTATGTTGGGAAGATTTGTCTGTGTTTCGCATCCTGTAGAATTTTGGAATAAACTCAGCGATAATGAGACCGCTGAAATTTTGAATGAATATATTCTATTTGAAAAATATATGAATGTATTAGATCGTGTAGGTGAGCGCAAAATCAATCGTGCTCGGAAGAAAATTTTAAGTGAAGGTTTGGGAAATATAAATTTACAAACCGGTGATGCTTTAATTTTTATGACGCTAAAATTATCTAAAAAAACATTAAGTAGAGTACGACAAATTATTGTTAATGGAAAATTTGATAAGGAAACAATTACTCTTATAGATTTACTTATGAAACCATTTAGTTATTTCTATGATTATGAACAAAAATGGTCGCTTGCACAATTAGAAAAAATATGTAAAGAATCATCAATTGAATTACCTGAAGAGGGTGATGTATAGAAACTTGATCGCCCGCAAAAATAAATTCAATTCAGAATAACATCCTGATTATCAGTGTGGGAAAAGATAACACTTCAACCATTCATTATCTGTTTCAACGGATTTTTTATAAATATATGTTCTAAACTTACAAGTTTTC
>JAYEHX010000062.1:0-4171 GCA_034659735.1 Fidelibacterota bacterium
AAGAAAGATGCAGAGACAAAATTAGTTAATACTATTTCTCATATTGATAAAGTTGCTCATAAAAATATTATTCACAAAAATAAAGCATCTCGTCTAAAAGGAAAATTGCAGAAAGTCGTTAATGAAATGAAATAATTCGACTTGTTTCACATTCCTTGATTAAAGTTTTATTAAATTAAAAGCAGTAGATTTTTATCTACTGCTTTTTTTTGGTTTGTTATTTTTTTTATATAATTTATTTTTTTAATAATTCTTATCAGTATAAATTCATCTCACTCAATGATATCTTTTCTTAATAAAATCTCTAATTTTTCCATAAGCTTCTTCCAATATCTTTTCGTTTGGCAGGAATACAATTCTCAAGTGTTTGCTATTTGGTTTCTGTCCAAATCCTGTTCCATGGACTGTGACAACACCTGTTTCTTTGATAAGGTCGGCCACGAATTTTTCATCATTTTCAGGAATATGCAATGATGGAAAAGCATAGAAAGCACCTTGTGGAGTTGTGCAGGAAATTTCATCTAAATCTGTCAACATAGAAACTGTCAAATCTCTTCTAATTCTCAATTTTTCAATCATTTCGGAAAGATGATTTTGCGGTCCTTCGAGTGCCGGTTTTATTGCATATTGCATTGGATGATTTGCACAGAGTCGTGCTCTTGCCATTTTGTTTATTCCGGCGACATATTCACCAATTAATTCATTTGGACCGCTGAAAATAGACCAACCAATTCTGAAACCAGGAACAAGATAAGATTTTGCTAATCCGTTAAATGTGATGATAGGAACTTCATCTGTTAATGAGCCAAGCGAAGTATATTTTGTGTCATCAAGAATAATTTTGTCATAAATTTCGTCACTGAAAATCACGAGATTATGTTTTTTTGCCAATTCTATTATTTCAAGTAGTGTCTCTTTTGGATAGATTGCTCCGGTCGGATTATTTGGATTTATTATTACAATTCCCTTGGTTTTTTTATCTATCTGTTTTTCAATATTTTCAATATCCAAGTTCCAGTTGTCATTTTCATTCAGATAATATGGTTTCACCTCTGCTTCAAGTTTGCCGAGAATTGCAGAATAGAGTGGGTAGCTTGGAAATGGCAATAAGATATTATCTCCAGAATTACATAATCCCGTTAAAGCCATTTCGATTCCTTCGCTTGCTCCGGTAGTAATAATAATATCTTTTATGTTTTTGATTCCTGATTTTTCTGCCTGTTTTTTAATTGCATCTCTTGCTTCTTCAATTCCCGAAGATGGAGAATATCCATTCAAATTTGCTTGCATTGCATCCGCAACTGCATCTGTCATATGCTTGGGAGTGATGAAGTCATATTTATTTGGATCGCCGATATTTAAATAGTGCATTTTTTTTCCTGTTGCTTTTATTTCATTTGCTAAAACAACGACTTCACGAATTGCATATTTGATGTTCTCAACTCTGTTTGCAGGTTTTATTGGAATCATTTTAATACCTCAGTATATGTTTTCTTTAATTTAATTACTGTCTAAATATATGCAAACTATTTAGTTTTTCAAAATAAAATTGATGAAAATATTCTGAAAAAGAAAAAAAATAATTAAATGGAATTATAATATATATCTATAAAATTTCAAAAATAATTTAATCTTTTTTATTTTAATATATTATTCTTAAATTTATGGTCTTTGAAATAATTAAAATATATTATGGAGGAAAAATGAATAACATATTGGTAACGAATGATTTTGGACTTTTTGCTGTTTTATTAATTATACCGGCGGTTATATTTGTACTAAAATCTCATACGAAATTTGGTGCTAAATTATTTGGAATTGTTCCGGCTTTGGTTTTCGCATATTTTATTCCAACGATATTAACTTTTTTTAGAGTTATTCCACCGGAAGCAGTTGTGTATTCAAATATAAAAACATTTGTTTTGCCGGCAAGTTTATTACTATTGACATTAGCGGTTGATATTAAAGGAATTCTAAAGCTGGGAAAAAAAGCTGTGATTATGTTTTTAACCGGAACTTTTGGAGTTGTGATTGGTGGTCCGATTACTTTATTGATTTTCAGAAATTATTTACCTGAAGATATTTGGCGAGGAATGTCAGCATTAGCAGGTTCTTGGATTGGTGGTGGAGCGAATTTTATTGCGATTGGAGATTCTGTTGGAGCAACATCTTCTATGATGGGAATGATGGTTGTCGTAGATGTTTTGGTAGCAAATATTTTAACTGGAGCATTACTATTTTTTGCAGGAAAATATGAAGTGATTGACAAAAAAATGGGTGCGGATAATTCTGCCATTCACGAGTTGAAAGATAAAGTAGTTGCATTCAGAAAAAAGGCGATGCGAATAACTACTACGACTGATTATATGGTTTTATTTGCATTGGCTTTTGGCGGTTCATTTTTAGCATATAAATTAGGAAATATTTTACCGGAAATTGGTGAAATTGTTTCTCATTCAACTTGGAAAGTGATAATTATTACGAGTATGGGAGTTGCTTTTTCGTTTACTAAAATTAAAAATTATGAAGGTGCGGGTGCTTCAAAATTGGGAACTTTAATGTTATATTTATTGATTGGAGTTATTGGAGCGAGTGCGGATTTAAGAGCGATTTTTGAATATCCAATGTTGTTTGCTATGGGTTTAACTTGGATTGGAATTCATGTTGCATTGATGTTGATTGTTATGAAATTGATAAAAGCACCGCTATTTTTTATGGCAGTTGGATCACAGGCGAATATTGGTGGTGCAGCATCTGCTCCGATAGTTGCTTCTGCTTTTCATCCTGCATTGGCTTCGGTTGGTGTTATGCTCGGAATTGCAGGATATGTGCTTGGAACTTATGCGGCATTAATCTGTGCAACATTACTTCAGATTGTGCATTAAGAAGGATGTCAGTTGGACGGGCAAAGAATCAAATAACAAAGATAGAAAATAGCCAAAAAAATACACGAAAATTGACATGGAAAAAACAAAAAAATCCCGAAGGGATGAAATGATTGTAGGATGAAATTATTATAGGAGAGAAAAATGATATATATAATATCGACAATTGTGGTTTTAGGAATTCTAATTTTTGTTCATGAGATGGGACATTTTATAGCAGCAAAAATTGTTGGAATTCGTGTTGAAAAATTTTCGCTTGGATTTCCACCAAAAATATTTTGTAAAAAATACGGTGAGACGGAATATTGTTTGTCCTGGATTCCGCTTGGTGGATATGTGAAATTATCCGGAATGATGGATGAAAGTATGGATAATGATTTTACAGATAAACCAATACAAGATTATGAATATAGAGCAAAAAAATGGTGGCAAAAAATATTCGTTACAAGTGCTGGTGTGATTATGAATTTATTTCTCGCAATATTAATTTTTACGATTTTTGCATTCCAAACGGGAATTCCCACTGCAAATAATGAACCGATAATTGATGGTGTTGTACAAGAAATGCCGGCAGGAAAAGCAGGATTAGAAAGTGGTGATAAAATTATTTCTATAGATGGAAATGAAGTCGAGACATGGAACGATATGTCAGAGTTTATTCACAATTCTGCAGGTAGAGAGATTTCTATTAAATATGAGAGAAATGATGAGATAGTTTCGGTAAAATTAATTCCTCGTTCAGAAAAAATCCCTATTGACGGAAAGGTTCGGGAAGTAGGTTTGATTGGGGTGCAGGGGAAAATAACATATCATCCTGCGAGTTTCGGAGAAGCAATTTCTGCAGGATTCAAAACGACTGCTTCTTGGTTTAAGTTAACGATTTCGTCATTGGGAATGTTGATAAAAGGCGAAGAGAGTGTAAAAAATGTCGGTGGTTTAATACAGATTGGACAGCTTGCCGGAGAATCTGCAAAAAGCGGAATGAGTTCACTATTTGCATTAATCGCAATATTGAGTGTAAACCTTGCATTTCTAAATATTTTACCAATTCCGGCTCTTGATGGCGGACATATAATTATTGCACTTATCGAGGGAGTTATTCGCAGAGAATTAAATGTAAAGGTGAAAATGATGATTCAACAGATTGGAACTTTTTTGCTTTTAGGGTTAATAGTTTTAGTTATGATAAATGATGTTTTACGATTATTCTGATAGTTAATAGAGAAAATCAGATTAGAAATTAAGTTGAAAAAAAAATGTTGTATTACTTTTATTAATTTACTATA
>JAYEHX010000063.1:0-4165 GCA_034659735.1 Fidelibacterota bacterium
TGATCTTGTTCTGCATGATTAGCTACAATAAAATCAATTTTATCAACATTTGCAACTTTTAGGTTTTCAATTAATTCATAAGTTTTTTCAGGATCAACCGTATCAATTAATGCTGTTTTATCAGAACCTTGAACTACAAAAGAATTGTATGTTGTGCCTTTAGGTAAATGAACCAATTCATCAAAAATTCGCCTATCCCAATGCTTTGCTCCTAATGACAATATTCCATCTTTCAATTTTTGTGTCGCCATTTTACTCATCTACCTTTTCAAAATCTTCTTTTCCTACTCCACATTCCGGACATACCCAATCATCAGGTAAATCTTCAAATGATGTTCCCGGTTTGATTCCATTTTCTTCATCGCCTTCTGCTGGATCATAAACATATCCACATACTGTACATTCATACTTACTCATTTTCTTCTCCTTTTTTTAATTTAAATTCTCTTTTTTAATAAATGTTGGTGCTGATTTTGGGGATTTTCCTTTTAAAACTTCATGATAATATTTATATGTAAGCGGAGTTTTATCATTTAATATTTTTGTTTCGACCGCTTCTCCTATAAACAATGTATGGCTCCCAACATCAACTTCATCTATAACTTTACAGATAAAATAGGCAACACTTTTCTCCAATATTGCCGGAATTTTATTCTCTGATACCTCAAAATCCACATCAGCAAATTTATCATTATCTCTTCCACTTTTAAAACCAAATTTTCCTATAAATTTCATATCCGTTTCTTCAGATAAAATAGATACAGAAAAATACTTTGAATCAATAATATATTTATGTGTTAAATTATTTTTATTGATTCCTATAGCAAATGTTGGTGGCTCTGCTGACACTTGCATAACAGCATTTGCAATTTGTCCATTATATTTTTCACCGGATTTTGATGAAACAATATACATTCCATAACCAATTTTTAAAAATGCCTTGTAATTCAAATTATCTCCGTAATCTTAAATTTTTAATAATTTTCTCCAAGTAATTCAAAATAAGATTGTGGATGTGCACAAGCCGGACAAACTTTCGGTGCCTCTGTTGCTTCATGTAAGTATCCACAATTTCTGCAACGCCATACTACCTTATTACCTTTTTTGAAAACTTCTTCATTTTCGATATTTTTCCATAATTTGTTATATCGTTTCTCATGTTGTTTTTCTGCCACTGCAATCGATTCAAAAACATCGGCAATATTATCAAATCCCTCTTCTCTTGCTTCTTTCGCAAAAGTTGGATACATCTCAGTCCATTCATAATTCTCGCCTTCAGCTGATGCTTTCAGGTTTGACATTGTATCTCCGATAACTCCAGCCGGAAAAGTTCCTGTAATCTCAACTTCTCCACCTTGAAAAAATTTAAAAATGCGTTCTGCATGCTCTTTTTCCTGATTGGCAGTTTCTGTAAAAATATCAGAAATTTGCACAAAACCCTCTTTTTTTGCCTTGCTTGCAAAATAGGTATAACGATTTCTCGCTTGTGATTCTCCAGCGAAAGCTGCCATTAAATTATTTTCTGTTTTTGTTCCTTTAATATCACTCATATTCATCTCCTTTTCTTTTTTTTGCTAAACATTTTTTACATATACCCGTAAAATATACACTAACATCGTTTATTTGATTACCATCAATCATTTTTACATCTCTATATTTACAATTTTCATCATCCTGAATATCATTTAGAGATCCACACTCTTCACATACAAAATGGTGATGAAAAGAAAGGTCTCCATCATATCGTAATTCATTTTTAGATAAGAATAAAGCATTTACAATTCCCTTTTCAGCAAACATATTAACAGTATTGTAAACTGTAGTTTTAGAAATAGTTGGAATTTCCTTCCTCATTTCTGAATAAATTTGATCCGCAGTTGGATGTGATATATCTTCTTTCAAATATTCAAGAATTTTTAATCGTTGGTGAGTTGGTTTTAAGCCATGCTCTTCAATAGTTTTTTTAATATGTTCTATGTTTGTAATCATTACAAGTTAATAATAATTATAAATAAGCATAATGTCAAGTAAAATTTCAAAAAAAACAAATATTTTTAAATTGTTTTTAATATTACCATATTAATTTATTTTATTAATATTTTTGGAGTGCATTAACCCCTGATACGCTTCGCTACGGGGCAAGCGTATTAATGCAAAAAAACAAAGCTTTTTATAAATAAAGAAATGTCTCCGACATTTCTACACATCAACACGGTTGATGTATTCCAAAAATCGTTAAATTAATAAAAACATAATTAGAATATTTTATTTATCGCAAATTTTCGAGGTGTTTCAATCTTTTTATACGAACTAACGGAGCGTCAATTACAATTATCAATAAAAGAATCTCTATTTTAATAAATAATAAAAAAAATAGAGATTTTATTTGACAATTAGATTTTTTTATCGTATTATTAACGCAATGAGGAAAAAGAGAAAAATTTAGTAGCACATTTGACTTTAAAAACAAACAAATCAACACAAGAATATATTCCATACGGGGAGAATAGATAATTTATTTTGCCTGTATTGATTAAAAATCTAATTTTAAATATTTACAATTCATTGATTGTAAGTGTTTTTGTTGTGTTAAAAATAAATTGCCAACAATTGGCAAAAAACTATAGAAAAACTCTAGCGTTTGGTTTTTTTATAGTGCAATTCTAAAAACGCGAGATAGAAAGGAGAATAGATGAATATCTATGTAGGAAATTTGGCTTATGAGTTAACAGAAGAAGACCTAAAACAACAATTCGAAGAATATGGTGAAATAACAAAAACTGTTATTATCAAAGATCGCGAATCAGGTCGTTCAAAAGGATTTGGATTTGTTGAAATGACAGAAAAAGATGCAGGAGCAAAAGCTATTGAAGAATTAGATGGTGCTGAATTAAAAGGCAGAAATCTAAGAGTAAATGAAGCTCGTCCTCGCAAACCAAGAAGAGATAATTATTAATATTTAATTAATAAATAAGTATTCTTAAAATAAATGCCATATCTTCGGATATGGCATTTGTTATTTTATAGTTATATTTTTAAAAAAACTCGATTGGAATATATTATAAATTATTTTGTTAAAAATTTATAACCATATACAATAGAAAAGAATAAAGTAATTTTAATAAATGCCCCGGGAATAAAAGGAAAAAATCCTATTGATAATACTTTATCTAATCCAACATAAAAACTTAACCAACTTAATCCAATTCCAAAAATTATCAGATGTGTTAATAACACAGCAAACAAACTAAGTAACAAATTTCTATTTCTGTTCTTTTCGTAGAAATATCCAATAATAAAAGTAGCAATAATAAAACTAAATAAATATCCGCCGGTTGGACCCAACAAATGTTGAATTCCGCCTGAAAAGTTAGCAAATACTGGAATACCAACTGCACCTTCGAGCAAATATATCAAAACACTTAATGCCCCTTTTTTACTTCCCAACATCACTCCTACTAACATAATTGCTAATGTCTGACCTGTAATTGGTACTGGTGAAAATGGAATTCTAATTGATATTTGAGAAAAAAGTGCAATTAATATTGAACCGCTTAATACAATTATAATATTATATAAAATCGATAATTTTTCACTTTTTAAATCTAATATTTTACTATTTATCATCTTCCCTCCTATTTTTTTTACATAATAATATATCTGTTTAATTTTATAATAACAAATGATATTTTTTTAATTATTAAAATCATTTTCACTAAATACATTCGCAGTGAACACTTTAAATTCCATATTCTCATTTTTATAACCATTGGAGTTCAATCCTGCTTTTAACGATAAATTTTCAAGCATTGTCTCCAAATCCCAATTTTGTTCTGTCGCTACTTGTGGCAAAAAAACTGCTTGACGAAAACCATCTGAAATGACAACTCCATGTTTTCCGGGAATTATATTTTGCCAATTATCAATTTTTTCCAACGGACTTAAAATTGAAATCTCTATCTCTATTTTTTCCAATTCGTCTTTTTCTAATGGCATAAATCTTCTATCCTCGAATGCCGATGCTTCTGCCATCTCGATTAATCCATCTCTCAATGGTTTAATTCCCTCAATCAATCCGATGCAACCTCTTAAATTTCCGTTTTTATGAAGTGTGACAAACAGACCGAAATTATTATCATAAAATTTATCATCAAGTGAAATATCA
>JAYEHX010000064.1:0-3516 GCA_034659735.1 Fidelibacterota bacterium
TGTCCACTCTTCAACATATCTTTAAAAATCATTTTTGTTGGATACCAGCGACCATCAATTTTAACAATATTTTCCAAATCCATTCGTTTTAATAACTTACCGCTTTTTGCATATAACTCTTCTCGCAATGGAACATATTTTGTTTTATCAACCCAAATTTTTCTTTTTTGATATGCCAAGTCACTTACCTTGCCATTCAAATTTATTATCCAACAATCTCTTTCATCTATCTCTCCGCTTCCAACTACCTTTGCATCATAACTGTCTGTTAATTCACCGCTCTCCATCATATCTTCGTAAGACAAATCCGAGCCCATCACAGATTGCTTCAACATGTGTCCTGAGATTTTTATTATCCTATCAGTTGACGGTGTGTAAATCCATAAATTGTCATCAATTTTTAACATTTTTGTTCCCTGTTCGCGAGCAGGTGAGAGATATTCCGTGAAGTTTTTAGAATCACCAACCGACCATGATTTCGATTTTATAGTTCGCGATCTTCGTCTTCCGTGAATCACCATTTTAGAAACTACCACTTGATTTTCTGAAACCATATTCTCATCAATCTTTTCTAATATAGATTTTGCTGTTGGAGTTTGAGCATTTATCATTATGATACTTAACAAAATAATTAATAATATTTTTTTCATTTTTTTCTCCTCTTTAATTTAGAACACGAATTTTCGCAGATTATGCGGAATCCCGCTGATATGTTTTATTTATTTTCATTTTTTAACCTTACAATTTCTTATCCGTATTTATCCGCCTTATCCGTGATTATCAGCATTCTCACTTAATTCTCCAACTCTCTAAACAGTTGTGCTGTCTCCCTTTTATAGATTCCAATTCCCGCTAAAGCAGTTCCAATAATAGTAGAAAACATTCCCGGAATAAATCCAATATAAAATGTTAGCGGAGTTATTTTTGCTCTCATCACAGTTGACATCATTAGAGAATTATTCTGCATCATCGAAGATAAATCAATTCCATTTGTCTGCATCCAATATGACAATCCCAAGCCAATTAAAGAACCGACAGTCGAACCAATTAATCCAATCAACACCGCTTCATAAATCATCTTTCTATAAACGGCACCTTTGTTTTCTCCAATTGCCAGACGAAGTCCAATCTCTCCATATCTTCTCAAACCACCAATCAATCCTATATTCCACAACACAATAGACATTGCAAATAAAAACACAAAAACAAAAATACCAACCATGCTATCCATATATTCCAACATAGAATTCAAATCATTCTGCTGACCCAATGTTAACATTATTGGTGAAAATTCATCATCGGGATTAGAATGCTTTTTATTAAATTTTGCAACAACTTGATTTGCCTTTTCATTATCATATTTTCCCGATTCAAAATATCCTAAAATTTCACTCGTTGCATCTTCCATATTTAAAGCAATTTGAGCATCTTTTAAATCTACAATTATTGCACCTTTATCCATCGCAGTAGTTCCAAAATGAACTGTCCCGACTACCACAAAAGTTTCCATCGCCATACTTCCATACATTGTAGAACCGAGAAAAGTAGCATCATCACCAACACTACAATTTAACTTTTTTGCAAGTTCATCACTTATAAGAATTTCACCTCTTTTTGTTGGAATTTTTCCCGCCTGCAACGACTTTCCAATATCCATTCTTTCAACATCGGAAGCATTTTCAGAAAGTATGTCAATTCCCCAACCTACGACCGGACCCTGCGATTTTGTCTCGCCACTTTCATTGGGAATATCCAATATTCCACCAAATCGAATTCTCTTTATCCAAGTCATTTTCGGCAATTCTTTTTCTAAAATCTCTGTCAAATTATCTACATCAATTATTGCCAGATCGCTTGCCATCTGTTGAATATTTTCCGAATATGCCCTCGTGATTACCTTCGTATGACCGGTAGTAAATTTCGCATTCAAATCAATCATATCACCAAGAATTCCTGTCATCCACGACTGCATGAAAACAGTAAGCATTACTCCAATACTAATTGATAAAATTGGAAATAAACTTCTGTGTCTATCACGAATTAATCCTTTCAATAAAAATTTTATCATTGTATCTTCCCCTTTATTGCATCTGTTGGTTTCATCTTTGATATTTTTTTTGCAGGTAAATAACTCACTATTAATGTTACAATGAAAATCGTAATAACTGTTCCTAAAACCAAACCTACACTATAAGTCGGATAAATTGCTTTTGCAATTGGTAGTCCATAACTGTCGGCAACTTCAGGCATTGGGAATCCGTTTTTTGCCTGTAATGCAAGTAGTGGAATACCATAAATTCCAGCCAAGATTGTCGCAAAAATACTATGCATCGCACCTTCCACAGTAAACAATCTTACCACTTGCCACCTCGTCATTCCCAAAGCAATTTCTGTTCCGATTTCTTTACGACGACGAAAAATTGAAAGCACTTGTGTATCAAAAATTGCTAACATCGCCAAAGCAAGAAGTATGACATAAAAAACCGATCCACCGACACTTTTCATACGAATTATCTCATCCATTTCCGACAACAAAAAACTATGATCTCTGAAAATCCAACCTGATACTTCTTCGTTGATATCCGAATTATTTTTGCTAATTAACATCGTGGCTTCGTTTGGAGTTGCTAACATCTCCTGAAGTTTTGGAAGTGCTATCCAAATTTGTCCTTGGTCGATTACGGGAACATTGGAATTAAATATTGAAACGACTTTCGCATCGGATGCACCAAATGTTCCATTTGCATCTCGCCACCGAATTGTAAAATAATCGCCCACTTGAAGTTTATTGGATTTAGCCATTCGTTTACCAATTAAAACTTCTATCTCCTCTGAATTGTTTTTTAAACTTCCCGTTGGTATTTTAAGAATTTTCTGGTTTGGCATTATTCCTTTCAACAAAACATTTTGCATTCTTCCTTCTGGATAAATCGTTCCCGTCTGAATAAGTATTGGCGTCATCTGATTTTTCTCAATATGCTCTTTGAAACTATTGGGAATTTTACTATGACTCTCATTAATTGTAAACATATCATAAGGATCATAATCTTCCTGCCAATACTGCCCACCGCCAATTTGCCACTCTATCATATCATGTCTCGCCTGTTCATTCCAACCATTCAAAACTCCCTTGTTCCAAATAATTATCACAAATGAAAATGACAAAACAATAACATTCAACCAAGTTCGCAAACCGGCACCGATAAGATTTCTATACGCTAATTTTATTGAAAGCATTCTTGCCCCTCCTTTTTTTTGCACACGGATTTTCGCAGATTAAACAGATTTCCGCTGATGTGTTTTTATTTATTTTCATTGTTTTTCTTTACCTTATAAATTTCTTATCCGCGTTTATCCGCCTTATCTGTGTAAATCCGCGTGCTCTTTACACACTGATTTTCGCAGATTAAACGGATTCTCGCTAATGTGTTTTTATTTATTTTCATTGTTTTTCTTTACCTTATAAATTTCTTATCCGCGTTTATCCGCCTTATCTGTGTAAATCCGCGTGCTCTT
>JAYEHX010000064.1:3616-16079 GCA_034659735.1 Fidelibacterota bacterium
ACACTGATTTTCGCAGATTAAACGGATTCTCGCTAATGTGTTTTTATTTATTTTCATTGTTTTTCTTTACCTTATAAATTTCTTATCCGCGTTTATCCGCCTTATCTGTGTAAATCCGCGTGCTCTTAAAATTTTTCATAAATAATCCTCAACTTTTTCTCCATCTCTCTTTTAATTTCTGAATGGCTCAATCTATAATGATTATTCATAAAACTAAAAATCATAATATTTCCTTTTTTTGTTCTGATATATCCGCTTAGATTATGATTGTTAGAAAGTGTCCCTGTCTTCGCGAAAATATATGGACGACTATTTTTATAATTGTTTTTAATCGTTCCTTGCCTTCCGCCAATTGGCAAATATGAAAAAAATTCTTTGTGTGGAACTTCCTCATATATTTTTTCCAATAAATATACATAATCTCGCGGTGAAATTAAATTGTATCTTGACAGTCCCGAGCCATCAACCCATCGCGGTTCTTGTGGAAATCCGGCGAGATAATTTTCCATCGAATATGCAATTCCTTCCTCAACATTAAAGGTATTCCTCTTCGTATTTGCCACTTGCAACATCAACTGTTCAGCAATAAAATTATCGCTCACAATCAACATTTCTCTATACAAATCCGAATATTTTATTCCCTTAAATTCCTTAAATTTATATTTTTTTGAGTTCTGAATAAGTTTGATTTCTTTTTTCAATGTATCACTTAATAAATCTGCAACAAGTCGATTTGAAGTTATAAATGGAATTGTCGTTCCGCTTGAATCCGTCTTTTCGTAATAAAATTTATTAGAATATAATTCCCGCTCAATTTCAAGTGTGTCCACAACTTCCACAAACTTACGAAAATATTTCGGATAAACTTGAATGCTATCTCTTACTATCAAAGTATCACTTCTTGCAAGTGTATCTATTTTCAAATTTATGTTTACAACATTTCCATAAATCGGGAACAACGATTTTTCTGCTTGATAATAATAATTGTAATCATCCCAAGCCCAGCCGGATCCATATCGTTCATCTTGAATTTTTTCGTCAACAATATATATATTTTCATTCGCATTTTTGAGAAAATCAAATGTCTTATTATTCTCAAAATTATACAAAAATGACGGATCGCCGGAACCCTTGATTATCAGTGAATCGCCTTTTCTCAAATAATATAAACTCGTCACAGAATCGCCAAATGTTTTAAAAGCAGAATAAAAAGTGACTAATTTTGTATTGGATGCCGGTGTGAAATATTTATCGCCGTTGTGATTTATTAACTCTTTTTTTGCAACCGGATCGTATAATACAAATCCTGTAAAATGATGGTTTACTGATTCTTGATTTTGGAAATCCCTATGAAGTTTCCTACTGGTTCCACAAGATGCAAAAAAGATCAAAATCAATATCATATAAACCAATAATGAAACTGCTTTCTTCAATTTTATTTTATTAATTTTTTTATGATAATTTGTTCTCATTTTCCACTTACTTTATAATTTCTTATCCGCATTTATCCATCATATCTATGTTAATCCGTATTTTCTTTGCACACCGATTTCCACGGGCTATGCGAATTTTCGCTGATATAATTTGTTTTATTTATTATCATTTTATTTTCTTTACCTAATAATTTCTTATCCGCCTTATCCGTGTTAATCCGCGTTCTCTTAATCAACTTTTTTTACTCGCCCATCTTTTAAAACAACCTCTCTCTTTAAATATTGTCTCACCTTATCATCGTGTGTCGCAAAAATGAAAGTTGTATTTAATTCCTTATTTAACTTCACCATCATTTTCAAGATATTATGTGAATTTTCTGCATCGAGATTTGCAGTTGGTTCATCTGCAAGAACTATTTCAGGAAGTTTTACCATCGCACGAGCTACTGCCACTCGTTGACATTCGCCACCGGACAATTGCCCCGGGCGAGATTTTATTTTATCCGTTAATCCGAGCCATTCGAGTGAATTTAAAACTGCTTCTTTTCTTTTTTTCGCCGGCATTTTTAAGAGCAGAAGTGGAAATTCTACATTTTCATAAACAGAATAAACAGGCAACAAATTATAAGTTTGGAAAATAAATCCAATATTATGATTTCGCAAATTCGCGGCTTTTTTATGAGTTAATTTCCCAATCGATTCCCCAAGTGTAATTACTTCGCCTTCGGTCGGAGAATCTAACGAACCGATAATATTCAGTAATGTCGTCTTTCCGGATCCGCTTGGTCCAACAATTCCGGTGAATTCTCCCTTTTCAAATGAGAGATTAATATTCTCCAAAGCAGTAAATTTTCCCTTACCCTCAGAAAATTGTTTTTTCATTTTTGTAATTGAAATAATCGGTGAATTTTTCATTTATTGTACTCCTGTTTTTAAATTATATTATAACCACTTATTACTCAATTCGTTGAGCATCTCCGTTTATACCTGTATCAGTCCACATTAGTTTTCGAATACTGTCTAATATTCCTTTTAAATTTGCCATTTATTATTTTATTTCCTTTACCTGTTCTAAAATTTGCTCTTTTGTTGGCAGATATAATTGATATTTACTTGCCAAAATAGTATTATTTTCTTCTGGTAGCATCAGTTCAACTACCGCATTGTTTTTGTCGGCACACAATAAAATACCTATGGTTGAGTTTTCATCTACCTGCTTTTCGTATCTATCATAGTAGTTTACATACATTTGTAATTGCCCTATATCTTGGTGAGTTAGTTTTTGAGTTTTTATTTCAACAACAACAAAACACCGTAACAAACGATTGTAGAATACTAAATCAGCAAAAAACTCTTCATCTTCAAGTAATAGCCGTTTTTGTCGTGCAATAAATGAAAAGCCATTCCCCAATTCAAGTAAAAAATGTTGAATATTAGTGATTATAGCTTGTTCTAAATCTTTTTCGTAATATTCTGCTTGTGGTTTAAGCCCCAAAAACTCCAATACCATTGGGTCCTTTATTATATCTTTTGGCTGTTCGGGTATTGATTCTCCTTTTGCTACAGCTAATACTTTTTCTTTGTTTGTACTTATTAAAAGTCTTTCGTAAAGTTGACTGTTAACTTGTCTTTCGAGTTGCCGTGCCGACCAACTGTTTTTACACGCTTCTTCTATGTAATATGTGCGTTTATCTGCATCAGTAATACGAATAAGTAGTTTATATTGCGACCAATTCAATTCCGCACGCAGTGTGTGCGGAATTTGAAAGACCTTGTAAAACTGACGACAAGTTTCAAGTTGTCTTTGAGAAAAACCAGAGCCAAAAGTAGCTGTTAGTTCCCTTGATAAATTTTCAATTAAAAACGAACCATAATCTGCTCTTTCTTTTCCGTTCTGTTCTTCTACAACTATTTTCTTTCCAATTTCCCAATACATTAAAACGCGTTCGGTATTAACGGCTCTAATAGCTTTGTTTTGAGCATTAGAGATTATATTTTTTATTTGCTCAACAAAATTATCGGGAAATATTTTTGCTGTTTTATTTATCATTTATCCTACCTTGTATAATTCAGTTTCTAACTCTTTTACTGCCTCTAAATATTTTGTGAAATAATCTCGTTTTTTTACATTATTTGCTCTTTCTTTTCGTGTAAGTGGTGGATTACCAAAAGCGATATGACAAATGTACCAAATGTGGGTTGATAGAGAAATTTTAAAAAATGAAAAGCGAGGGCTTTTTCTTTCTTGTTATTTTTCAGTTCTTTTATTTCACTTCTCATATTTAATTCCCTGTCAATTTATATTTCGTTCGGTCTTTCTCGTATGAAGCACAACTAAAATATATCAAACACTCAATTTCAAAAAATCAATAATTATAAATAATCATCAGCTTAACAAAATTATCTAAAGTTGACATATCTTGATTTGCATTTATGCTACTAAAATTTTCTGAAGTCAACCAAGAGTAACTTAGATTAACCGAAACTTGGTCAAAAGTTTTTTGCCACGACAGATAATTGAAAAATTCCATATTCTCCAAATCGCAATAGACAAAACCATTTATCATATCAAACAATCCAATTGGATAATCCAATGACAATCCTGCAAAATTTACATCATTATTAATTTGTAAAAAATCGTCTGTCATATTCATATAAAAATATTCACCGAGTATGTGCAAACCATTTCCAATTGGAATTGTGTAATCGCTTCCGACTGTGATCATTTCCTGCCATTTTGGTAAATGATTTTCAGAATTGATCGCTAAAGCTTCAAACCACAATCCAACCCCAAAATCCCATTTCCCATCTAAACCAAATTTATTTTGTTGGTAATTATCATTCTCAGGTAAAACGAATTGGAAATTGGTTTCATAAAAACGATTGTGATAACTCAATCCCAATTCTCCACCAAAAACAGGCACTTGAATTCTTCCACCATATTCAACTGTATTGTCTTTTGTTGCAAACATTTCCATTCCTTTCGGCTCATCGTTTCCGTATAATACCCAAGCCCAAATATTTGCATTATTTAAAAAATAATATCTCATTCTCATCGCCCAAACACCTTCAGAAAGTCCAAGTGGATCTTGCGGATTACTTGATGAAAACCACATCAGAGGACGAAACAAAAATGCCTGACCAAAATTTATTTTTTGTAAACCAAGTCGTGTTTCAAATTGCGAAGTCGAAAACCTCAACCACAAACGATAAAAATCATAGGTGCTTGTATGTACATCTGTATTATAATAAACATTACCGGTTGTTTCAAAATCTAACAAATATTTTTTATCAATAATTCTTAGTGATGGTAAAAATCTTAATGCCAAAATTGAATTTGATTTATCAATAGATTTTCCGGCTGTCAAACTAATTTTTCCATACATCTCGCCAGATTGAGTTTGAGCATTTAGGAAGTTTGTTGAAATAAGAAAAATTATAAGCAGAAAAACTATGAGTATTTCTTTAAAATAATTTTTACATCTCACTTTTTACATCTCACTTTTCACTTATTTTCTATTTCTTTTTAAAAAATTTATAAAATTCACTCTCAGTAGAAAGTATCAATTTTGTGCTGGAATCAATAGTATTTTTATATGTCTCCATTGTTTTTGTGAATTCATAAAAATCACGAGATTGTGCATTTTGATTATATGCTTGAGTATAAATCGCTGTTGCTTTTGCATCGGCTTTTCCCTTTATCTCTTCGGCTGTTTTAAATGCCTCAGATTGAATCCTCTGCAATTCACGATCTTTTTCTCCATTGATTCTCGAAGCTTCTCCTTCGCCTTCTGAACGATATTTATCAGCAATTCTTTTTCTCTCTGTTATCATTCTTTCGAATACTTTTTCCTGAACTTCTTTCACATAATTAATTCTTTTAAATTTAAAATCAAGAATTTTTATTCCAAGATCACCTGTTCTCAATTGTGCATTTTTTAATACCTCTTCTGCAATAACATGACGACCGATTTTAATTTGAGTTAATGGATCTGTCTCTTGTGAAATTATTGAATCAGCAATCTCCTCTGCTCTATTTGTAGATCTTACAACTTCAATTAGATTACTATTTGCAATTACATTCCTCGTTTCTCCATCGATAATGTCATCAAGACGAGAATGTGCTCCTCTTTCGTCTCGCAATCTTTTATAGAATAGAAGCGGATCAACTATTTGCCATCTTGCATAAGTGTCAACCCAGATAAATCTCTTGTCTTTTGTTGGAATTTGATTTCTTTGACCGTCCCATTCTAAAAATCTCTTATCAAAAAAATGTGGTGTATCCAGGAATGGTAATTTAACATGAATCCCAGGATTCAATATAGGTTCGCCAACCGGTTTTCCTAATCGTGTGACTATTACTTGCTCGGTTTCATCAGTAATATACAATGATGTCGAAACGACAAAAATAATTACTGCTATTAATATAATTATATATTTTAATTTTTTCATTATAACTCCTTTATGATTTTATTATTTGTTTAGATTTAATAACGGTAGTATCCCCGATGCTTCATCATCAATTATATATTTTTCACCGGTCTGGGGAATAATTTCATTCATCGTTTCTAAATAAATTCTCTGACGAGTTACCTTTGGTGCCTTTCTATATTCATCATAAATTGCTATAAATCTTGCCACATCACCTTGCGATCTGTTAACTCTGTTTAGTGCATATCCTTCCGCCTGTTGAATTAATTGTTTCGCTTCACCAACTGCCCTTGGAACCACTTTGTTATATTCCGAATATGCTTGATTGATTAATTTTTCCTTATCCTGCTGAGCTTCATTCACTTCATTAAAAGATGCTTTCACTCTATCCGGTGGAGTCACATTCTGCAACACGACCTGTTCAATTTTTATTCCCGTGTGATACTGAATACATAATTTTTGCAATCTCTCTTGAACTGCATTTGCTATTTCTTGACGACCGACTGTCAAAACTTCATTTACTGTTCTATCACCAATAACTTCTCGCATCGATGCTTCTGTCATATCTCTAAGTGTCTTCGTAGAATTTCTAACTTTAAATAAATATTGGTAAGGATCGCCAATTCTATATTGTACAATCCATTCTACAATTGCCACATTCAGATCACCCGTTAACATCAATGATTCGTTATCATAAGAACGAGATGAATAGGATGTATTAACTCCCGCCTTCAATGTCCTGAATCCAAATTCCTGCTTTAATTGTCTTTCTACCGGAACTTTATATAACTTTTCAACATACGGTAATTTGAATTTAAGTCCGGGATTTACAGAACGATTATATTTTCCCAATCGTAAAATTACACCGATCTCTTCCGCTTCAACAATAAACCATGAATTCAAAACAACAATCACAATAAGAACAATAACAACTATTCTCGTTAATTTTTTTGAATTCGTCTTCAGTGTGCTTAAAAAATCCTTCAATTCTTCATTTGCCATAATTTACTCCTTAATTATTTTTTCATTCTTTCTGCTTCTAATATTACTGATATTTTATAACAATTGCAATAAAAACTCGACAATTAAAAAACCCACCAAAAAAGTGGGTTTTAAAAATTCAACCAAACTGAATATTCAGATTATCTTACACTATCCCAATATTTGTTGAATGCAGATTGAACAAGAATAATATAAATAATTCCGCCAACAATTGGTATCAAACATAACCAACCATAATGTCCGTAATGTTTAACTTCGTTTGCAGGAACTCCGTCTGCAAGTTGCATTTTTGTCAATAATCCAGGTGTTTTGAAAATAAGCATAATCGACCAAATGATTCCAAAAATCGGAATAAATAAAAATCCAATTGCCGCTCCACCCGAAGTGCTGTCAACTTTCCTGTTAATATAGAGTGATGCTTCATCATAGATCTTATAAAGCCACACGAAACTATAAATTCCTATTGTGATGATAGGCAATAATAATGGTGCAAACACACTCCTGTTTTTCCCCACAATTCTTTTTTCTTCTACCATAAAAATCTCCTTTGCTATTTTCATAGCTTTAATTATTCTATTTTCTATTAATTTTTATACAACTCCTCAATCTGAGAAGCATATTTGTCCATTATTACTCTTCGTTTTATTTTAATACTTGGAGTAAGTTCGCCACCATCAATACTAAATGGTGATGAAATTAAAATATATTTTTTAACCTGTTCGTATCTTGCCAAATCATGTTGAAGTCGTTTCATTTCATTATTTAGCAGTGTAAATACTTCCGGCAAAGTTAACAACTCCTCATATTGTTTATAAGAAACCTCATGTTTTTTTGCCCATTTTTCAAGTACTTCTTGAGGTGGAACTATTACTGCAGATATAAAATTCCGCTTATCACCAATTACAACAATCTGATCAATATATTTAGATTTCAATAACTTATTTTCAATATTCGTAGGTGCAATATTTTTACCACCGGATGTTACAATTAAATTTTTCTTACGATCTGTAATATGTAAAAATCCATCGCTGTCAATTATTCCAATATCTCCGGTATAAAGCCAGTTATCTTTATCAATCATTTTTTGGGTTGTATTTTTATTTTTATAATAACCCTTCATCACATTTGGTCCTCTGAAAAGAATCTCGCCATCAGAAGCGATTCTCATTTCAACATCCGGTATAGTTGGCCCAACTGTTCCGAATTTTATTTTATCACGACGAACAACATTGGTAACAGGAGTTGCCTCCGTTAATCCAAACCCCTCTAATAAAACAATTCCCGAAGCTGCAAAAAACTCACCAAGATTTTTTGAAAGCGGAGCTCCTCCAGAAATTCCAAATAAAAATTCACCGCCGAACACATCATGAATTTTACTGAATATTAATTTTTTGGCAATTATATATTTCAACCCTAACATTCCTGATGGCTTTTTATTTTTTTGGATATGTTTTTTAGAAACTTCACTACCTACATCCTGTGCCCAGAAAAATATCTTCTGTTTCAATGGCGAAGCGTCTCCCACTCCATCAATTATTTTTGCATAAATTTTTTCATACAATCTTGGAACTGAAATAAGATAATGTGGTTTTGCCTCTTTTAAGTTTTCCGGCACTTTTGTCATCTCCTCTGCAAAAAAAGTTTCCGAACCAATCAAAGCACAAAATATAGAACCCACCCGCTCCAAACTATGACTTAATGGTAAAAACGATAACCATCTTTTTCTATGTTCAAAGTGCAACGCTCCTTGAGATGCCTGTGCATTTGTTGCAATATTAAAATGAGTAAGCATAACTCCCTTTGGCGAACCCGTTGTTCCCGAAGTATAAACAATTGTCCACAAATCATCTTTTTGAATTTTTTCACCCTCATCTTCCAATGTGTAATCTACACTTTTCAAAAAATCTTGTCCAATATTTAAAAAATCAGAAAATGTCATTATCCAATCTTCGTGAAAATCTACATCATCAAGAACTACCATTTTTTGAATATGTTTAACATGTTTCTTTATCTCAATAATTTTTTCCGCTTG
Source organism: Fidelibacterota bacterium (assembly GCA_034659735.1). Classification (GTDB taxonomy): domain Bacteria; phylum Fidelibacterota; class Fidelibacteria; order Fidelibacterales; family Fidelibacteraceae; genus TCS52. Next base: position 12,515 of record JAYEHX010000064.1, read on the forward strand.
CTCTTTTGTAGAAACAAATATGAACTTACTTTCCGAATTATTAATAATATATTCACACTGTTTTGGCAACAATGTTGGATAAATCGGAACTGACACAAATCCAAAATGAGAGCAAGCAAAATCAATCATAACCCATTCCGGTCGATTTTCCGATTGCAGTGCAATTTTATCACCTTTTTGAAATCCTAATTTTCTCAAAGCCATTGCGATTAATTCCGTTTTATCTCTCGCTTCAGAATAGGTGGTCGGAATCCATTCTCCATCTTTCTTATATTGAAAAAGATTCTGGTTTTTGTTTTCCGAAACAGCTTTTTTAAACATTTGCGGAATTGTTTCTAAATAATTAATTGAATATTTCATATTTCCTCCTAATTTTCTTATAAGATACATTTTTTTTTTATTAAATGCAAATAATAGTATAAATATAATAAACAGAAATATTTAACTATATTTTGTGGGAAATATACATGTTTTTTTATTTGTAATTTAATATTTTTATTGTCATCTTTGACACAGTTAAAAAAGGGGAAAATATGAATTGGATAATGATAATTGGATTAATAGCAGCAACAAGCACAACTGTTTCTTTTTTTCCACAAGCAATGAAAATAATTAAATCAAGACATACAAAAGACATTTCGCTCGGAATGTATTCTATACTTACAACGGGAATTTTTCTTTGGCTAATCTACGGAATTTTATCTCAAGATCTACCAATTATAATTGCAAATGGAATATCGTTTGGTCTTTCTGTAACAATTTTAATTTTTAAATTAATCTATAAATAAAAAAATACAAGATTACACAAATATTGTTCGCCTTGTATTCTTTAAGTTCATTCTTGTTAGTTACTATTTTTAATCTTTCCCCACTACGACAAAGTCAGTAATATTATATCCAAGATCTTGGATATTTTTATCAACCAATTTTAAATCATAAAGTTCTGCAGTCGTCTCCGGTGCAATTACAAATACATCTTCATCAAGTTTATTTTTGGAAAGATTCCGTGCTGATAATGCGGTGTCATTTGCTTTTACTAACGGAATGTTTTTATAATGTTTTGCCAAATATGCTTTGCATTGTCGTAATGCTTGCGGATGAGAATGAATCTCTTTTGGAATTCGTTTTCTATTATTTTTATGTTTAATCAAACATTGATTTACTACAAATGGAAAATACTCTTTTATCTTACATTCATATTTCGCAAGTCCCAAAATCGTCTCATCAACAACTCCACCAACGGCATTTTGGATTGGCAAAATTCCAACCTTAATCTTTCCACTATCAAGTGCTTCAAAAACTTTCTTAGCCGTCACAAGATATTTTATTTTACCTTTTTCTATATGTTTTTTTTTAAACCATTGATTAGCCGACTCGTGTGAAAAACTTCCCCTTGCTCCCATAACTCCAACGGTAAAATACTCATTATAATCGACATTTTCTTTCCTAACAAATGATGAAACTTCGTGAGTGGCCTGCAAAAACGATTTAAACATTTTTCCTGAATGTTGATTATATAAAAGCATATCACGAAATAATTGTCGAGTGTCATTCTCGCAAAATTTTTCTACGGAGCGAAGTAAACTATATCCCAGAGTTGGAGTTTCAATTTTTGACAATTCCATTTTTTTTATAATATTCCCAACAAAATGTGTCATCCCCTGTGAATAGGCAATGCTGACATCATGCTCTGAAGCAGAAACAATACGAGTAAATAAATGCCATCGCTCCAATATTTTTTGCCACTCGGTTTCTAAATTCGGATATTTTTTTGAACCGGAAATGATTACCAAATTCACTTGATTTTCTTCATAACTGTCCGGACCAAAAAGCGGATGAAGTCCCAGGTGCGGAATATTTGGAATATATTTATCCATCCATTTTATCGGCAATTCTTTAACCGATGCCGTATCTATAACTGTAGAATTTCTTGAGAATTTATTTTTATTTTCTTTTAGAAATTCTTCTATTTGTGAGATTGGAATACAGAGAAATATAGTTTCTTTTTGCAATGCTTCTTCAAGTTCAACAAATTTTATATCTCTCGTCTCCCTATGTTTCATATTCCTTTTTTCGAATATAAAAATATCACCATAATTAGATAATATCTCTGCCCACAACTTGCCAAATCTTCCATAACCGATTATGCTAATTTGCATTTTCTTTTTCATAATTTATATTTCCTTCCCCATTTCTCTCTCAAAAACTTTTATAAAATTTCTAATATCTTACTCCGATTTATAGATTTTTCTTCCAATTGAATTTGCGATAATTTTAATTTTCTTCATCGACTCTTCAAATTGTTCCGGCAGTAATGATTGTGGCCCGTCGGATAATGCTTCATTTGGATTCTCATGAACTTCTACCATTATTCCATCGGCACCAACCGCAATCGCTGCTCTCGCCATCGGTAAGACCAATTCTCGTTTTCCCATAGCATGGCTTGGATCAACTATAATTGGCAGATGCGATAATTTTTTAATAACAGGAACCGATGACAAATCTAATGTAAATCTCGTAGAATTTTCAAAAGTACGAATTCCTCTCTCGCATAAAATCACATTTGGATTTCCACCGCCCACAATATATTCGGCAGAATTCAACCACTCTTCAACAGTCGCAGAAATTCCCCGTTTCAACATTATTGGTTTTTGAGTATTGGACAGTGCTTTCAAAAGTGTAAAGTTTTGCATATTTCTTGCTCCAATTTGAATGATATCAACATACTTTTCAAAAAGCGGTAAATCCTCGGCAGACATCAATTCTGAAACACAAGGAGCATTATTTTTATCACTTGCCTCCTTCAAATATTTCAATCCTTCTTCGCCCAATCCTTGAAAACTATATGGTGATGACCTCGGTTTGAATGCTCCGCCACGAATAATATTCGCTCCATAATTCGTCACCTTTTCTGCAACACTATGAACCATTTTTTCATTTTCTACAGAACACGGCCCGGCAATAATCACTATATCTTTTCCACCAACCGGAATGTCGCCAACATTTACAATCGTATCCGTCGGCTTGAAAGTTCTTGAACATCTTTTATACGATTCGCTGATTCGGATTGCATTTTCCACACCGTCAAATTCTTTCATTTTATCAATATTAAGTGTATGGATATCTCCAATAATCCCTAAAACAAAATGCTCCCTGCCTTTAGATTTATTTAACTTAAAATCTTTTTCTTTTAAATATTTTTCAACTGCTTTTATCTGTTTCTTTTCTACATCTTTTTTAAAAATTACTATCATTTTATTTTCCTGTTTTTCTATCTAAAAAAATTTCTATTCTCCAATCGGCAATACAACTTTTCCAAGTGATTCATTTATAATTTCTGCCATTGCAAGATAAATAGCAGAAAGTCCACAGACAATTCCTTCCCAACCGGCGATTTGTCCAATGAGTTCTGAACCTGTCCAATCTTTAATTGCCAATAGTGCAAACAAAATAGTTAGTGAAAAGAAAACAAATTGAATTGCTCTATTATTGCCAAAGGTTCCAATCCACATAAAAAATGTAAATAATCCCCACATAAAAAGATACCAACCCATAAATCCTGCAG
>JAYEHX010000065.1:0-7059 GCA_034659735.1 Fidelibacterota bacterium
CTAATAATAAAATCCAAAACAAACAAAGATTATATTGAGGATTTTTTCAAGTATCAAGTATCAAATATCAAGTATCAAGTATCAAGTATCAAATATCAAGCATCAAGCATCAATAACAATCTTACTCATTCTCAATCAAATTATTCTTATTAGAAATGATACTTCTACCCAATTCGTTTTCTGTATTTTGTCTTTTCAAAATCTTGTCCTGCAAAATTTTTAATTACTTCAAGATTCTTCCAAAATGTGATTAATTTGAAATGTCCAATATTCTCATTCGCTTTTCTTAAAAACATTAATTTCCCAAAAGATTAGAAACCGCTAAAACTTTGTTTCGCTTATCAACTAATTTTATGTAATCGCCCAAACGCTTATAGTTATTCATCTACATTCTCGCTTTTGGGGTTTAATATTGTTGCCGATTTATTGGCAAGCAGAATTTTCATCTGGTTAATGGCAATTTGATTGAGTTTTACCAGTCGATCACTTTGCTCCAAGCCATCATTAATAAAAACAGCATTTAAGTTTTCAAGATTGGCTAAACAAACCAACTGGTTCACATTGGCATAATCTCTGATATTACCTTTTTCCTTTGGGTTTTCCTCTCGCCATTGTTTTGCTGTTTTTCCAAAAAGAGCCACATTTAAAATATCTGCTTCATTTGCATAAACAAAAGATATTTGTTTTTTTGTTAGAGATTTTGGGATTAAATTTTGTTTAATAGCATCGGTATGTATGCGGTAATTAATTTTGGTAAGATTCCGTTTTATATCCCAGCCTAATTGTTTTTGTTCCTCGTCTTTTAAACGTTGGAATTCTTTTATAAGGTAAAGTTTAAATATCGGGCTGATGGCAGAGCAAAACTCAAAGGCTATATCTTTATGGGCATAAGTTCCGCCATATCTGCCACCTTTGACAATAATACCAATTGCATCTGTTTTTTCTATCCATTTGCCAGGGCTCAACACAAAACTTGTTAAACCCGCATTCATTCTAAAGTGGTCGAATTCGACCACTTTAAAACCAGGGTTGTGCAATTTTTCCCAGGTACCAATAAACTCAATCGTTCCTCTGTTTCGAATCCAATTTTTTATAATATCAGCCGCTCTGGAATCTCCATCCTTTGATTTTGCAATATCTGTTAAGGATATATAATTATCCTTTTTTGTTTGAAAAACTGAAATAGAGATGCCTTTGACTTCAATATTCTTATTTTTTTTGCTCATAATTCGTATCCAAGTATTTTAAAAGCGTTAATCAATTGTTTTTGCGAGTATTTTTCTTTTTGCAAGAGTTGTAATTTATCTGAATTTGCCATAAATATCTATCCTCCATTATTTATTTTATACACCGTAATTTAACAATAAAATCCAAAATAAACAAATATTATGCTGAGAATTGTTTTCAAATATCAAGTATCAAATATCAAGTATCAAATATCAAGTATCAAATTTCAAATATCAAACATCAAATATCAAACATCAAACATCAAACATCAAAAATTCCTCATATCCTTTTTTTCTCAGAAGGCAGGAGGGACATTCGCCACAACCATATCCCCAGTCGTGAAGTGTTGTGCGATCGCCGTTGTAGCAAGTATGAGTATCTTTTTTTATAATATCTATAACTCCGAGTTCGTCTGATAATTTCCAAATTCCAGCTTTGGATAACTCTTGTAATGGCGTAATTATATTTATATCTTTCTCAAATCCGAGTTGTAAAGATTTTTCCATAGAATTAATAAAGTCGCCTCGACAATCCGGATATCCGGAATAATCTTCTTCATTTACACCAATTATTATGTCCGTTATTTTGCTTTTATATGCAACTGCTGAAGCATAAGATAGAAATATTATATTTCTGCCCGGGACGAAAGTATTTGGGATTTTTTTAGAGGAATCGTCCATTTTAATATCATTTGTCAGTGAACTACCGCCAATTTTTTTGAATGCAGGGATTGTAAATTCGTGTAAATTTACGGAGGTTTTTTTTGCAATATCTTTAGCACACTCGTATTCAATTTCATGCTTTTGAGAATAGTGAAAGAAAATTCCCTCTATCTCGTCATAATTTTTTTTCGCCCAGTATAGACAGGTTGTAGAATCTTGCCCGCCGGATAATAATACAATTGCTTTTTTTTTCATAGATATTAATTTTTCCTATCTTTATTTAAAATTTAAAATCTAAGATTAATCAAAGTATTCCGATAATCTTATTTGTTTGCAAAGTTAGTTTCCATTTTGGATTTTTTTTCACATAGTCAGAACAATATTTTGCGACATTTCTGTCAAAAAAACTTGCAGATTCTGTTCCAATATCCTTATCGTGTGTAGGATTTTTTGGAGTGACGAAATAGTGGTCGGCTTCGATATTATAATCATTTGGAATTTCATCTATTCCTATCACACATTTTACTTCATCACATTTTTTTATTTTTATATCTTTATTTTTTGGCGAAACGGTAACCCAATCAAAAAAATCATGTTGCGGAGCGAACATTCCATTTGTTTCTACACCTACTTTGTATTTCTTTTTTTTGAGTATTTGCACTAATTTAGTCGTGTCATTTAGCAGAGGTTCGCCACCGGTTAAGATTACATATTGTGTAGGAAAATTTTCTATATTATTTAGAATCTCCGGAATATTCATATCCACGCCTGTTAGAAATTCTGTATCGCAAAAATCACATCGTAAATTGCAATCTGAAAAGCGAATAAAAATCGTTGCGGTTCCGGTTAAAAATCCTTCTGCTTGGACACTGTAAAAAATATCGTTTATTCTGAATATGTCGCTTGACTTGTCGCTGATTCCCATAATCTCACTTTGTTAATTTTAATTTTGTCTGTTAATTTTTCGTAAATCCATTTTGATAAATTTTCCGCAGTTGTTTCAAATGGGAATATATTATGCATTAGAACTTTCGGGAAATTTTCTAACAATAATTTGTCTTTATCGTAAATTGCTGTAGAATGGTCAAGTTTTTCAATTATATTTTCAGATACAATTTTGTCAATATCGCCGAAATCCATTATCATTCCGTTGCTGTCAACATTTCCGGATATTTCAATTTCTAATTTATATGTATGTCCGTGTAAATTTTTACATTTTCCTTTATGAAATGTAAGTCGATGAGCCATCGAGAAGTAAAATGTTTTTGAAATTTGTCTTTTCATAAATTTATATTTTCCTCTGTTTTGTTTTTTATTTTCAACTACCAGCACCATGCGACAAGCACCAAATATAATGATAACATTTTTAAAATAAAACTAACTTTTATAATTTTTTTTTATTAACTTATGAAAGTAGAAAAAGTAAAGGAGAATATGAAAGTTAAATTTTGGGGAGTAAGAGGTTCAATACCAACTCCAATAAGCGACAAAATATTTAAGAGAAAACTCAAAAAAATATTGGCTGATATTACGATTGATGACATATCGTCAGAAGAAAAAAAAGATATATTTGTGGAAAAACTTTCTTACGATAAAACCCTGATAGGCGGAAATACTGCATGTGTAGAATTAAGAGTTGATGACAAATTATTTATTTTTGATATGGGAAGTGGAATAGTTCAACTTGGAAATTATTTGTTAAAAAAGGGAAAAACAAATTTAGATTTACATATTTTTATAAGCCATACTCATTGGGATCACATTTTGGGATTGCCGTTTTTTAAACCTGTTTTTGATTCGAGTAATAAGATGACTTTTTATTCTGCGATACCAAATTTTGAAGAGCGATTAGAATTACAACAAAATCCTAAATATTTTCCCGTCACATTAGAATCATATCCGGCGAAGAAAAAATTCGTACAATTAGAAAAGAATGGAACAATCGAGATTGATGGAATCAAAATCGAAAATATTCTGCAAAACCACCCGGGAAGTTCCTATGGATTTCGTGTGGTAAAGGACGGTAAAATTTTCGTTTATTCAACAGATAGTGAACATAAACATTTTGAAACTGGAAACAATGGAAGATTTATTAGATTTTTTCAAGATGCCGATATTTTGATTTTTGATGCGCAATATACACTGGAAGAGGCGATAGATAAAAAGGATTGGGGACACAGTTCTGCGATGACAGGAATTGATCTCGCTGTGAAATCAAATGCAAAAAAACTTCTTCTATTCCATCATGAACCTGATAATCAAGAAGATTTTATTTCCAAAATGTTGAAACAATCATTAGAATATAAAAATAATAAATATCCAAATTCTGATTTGGAAGTTATGCTTGCTTGTGAAGGAATGGTTTTAGAATTATAAAATTTTACTTAAAAGGTTAACTAAAACTTATCGTTCATAACATTTTTAATTCTCTCAACCGCTTTCTCGATTATAGATTTTGGATAAGCAATATTTATTCGTTGAAATCCTTCGCCACCTGGTCCGAATGAGATTCCATCATTTAAACCAATTTTTACATCCTTAATAAAAAACTTTTTCAACTCATCATCGGATAAATTTAATTCTCTGCAATCAAGCCAAATAAGATAAGTCGCATCGGGGATTATTACCTTTATTTTCGGAATATATTTTTCAAAGTATTCTACAAGAAAATCTATGTTATTTTTTAAATATTTTAATAATTGTTCAAGCCATTCTTCGCCATAAGTATATGCAGATTCTAAAGCGATATTCCCAAAAATATTCCCATAGTGAATATGTAAATTGTGAAGTAAATGGTTGAATTTTTCTCTAATTTCTTCGTTTGAAATTATAATTTCTGATGTTGATAATCCGGCGAGATTAAAGGTCTTACTTGGAGCCATGCAGGTAATTGTGTTGTTTGCAATTTCTGGAGATAATGATGCGATTGGAATATGTTTTTGATCAAATACTAAGTCGGAATGAATCTCATCTGATACAAGCAGTACATCATTTTCTAAACATAAATTTCCCAGTCGCAACAGGTCTTTTTTATTCCAAACGGCACCGACAGGATTATGCGGATTACAAAAAATCAACATCTTAATATCATCTTTTATTTTATTTTCCAAATCATCAAAATCAATTTCATATTTTCCATTTTCTAATTTCAACTGATTGTTAATTAAAGTTCTATTATTATCTTTGACAGCAGAGGCGAAGAGGTGATAAACGGGCGGTTGGATTATGATTTTGTCATTTGGATTTGTGAATGCCAAGACGGACAGGTTTAGTGCAGGGACGACACCAGGACTCGAGGTAATCCACTCTCTTTTTACATTCCAATTGTGTCTTTTTTTCATCCAATTTATTATGGAATCATAGAACGAATCCGGTTTAGATGAATAGCCGAATAGATGGTGATTTGTTCTTTTTTGAATCGCATTTACAATGAAATCGGGTGTCTCAAAATCCATATCAGCAACCCACATTGGAAGGATATCGTCAGTTCCGAAAACCGCTTTTGTCATTTCGTATTTTGCTGAATTTGTTTTTTTTCTGTCTATTATTTTGTTGAAATTGTAAGTCATTTTTTTTCCTATGTTAAGAGTTCACGCAAAGGGGGCAAAGAGATTCAAATGTCGCAAAGATTGTTTTATAGAAATTTTCTTTGTGACTTTGCGAGAAACTTTGAAATTTATAAACTTCTAATTTTCTTGATATAATCCGGATCAGGATAAGCACCAATTCCAATAACATCTTCGGGAATTTCCACCATACCATTTTTGATTGTTGCACCGCCAATTATCGGTTCGTCAATGTGTCCGATATTTGCATCGAGATCGAAAAATTTCACAACCGGATTTGCCATCGCAAAGTGTGAAAATGCAGTATTTGCAAGACCGGATTCTGACATACAGCCAACCATGCAAGTAATATGTCCCGCTTCACAGATATTCGCAATTGCAGTTCCGTTATAAATTCCACCAGATTTTGAAAGTTTGATATTTATGTATGGAGCGGATTGTGTTTTGATTATTTCCAAAGCATCGGTGGGAGTGAAGACAGATTCGTCCGCCATAATTGGGATTGATGAGTGCTGATTTATGTATCGCATTCCGTCAAGATCTCTCGCTTTAAGCGGTTGTTCGCAGATTTCAATGTCAAGCTCTTCCAACTTTTGCAATGATTTCACAGCCGTCACTCTGTCCCAACCTTGATTTGCATCAATTCGGATTTTTATGTCATTTCCAACTGCTTTTCTAATATTTTTTATTCGTTGAATATCCTCTTCTTCGTTAATTCCAACTTTGGTTTTTATTATTCTAAATCCCTGTTCAACAATCTTCAATGCCTCATCTCCGGCTTTATCAATATCGCCGATTCCCATAGTATTATCGGTTTCCATCGGTCGTTTTTTTCCACCGAGAAATTTGTAAAGTGGAAGTCCGGCTGATTTAGAAGCGATGTCGTAAAGTGCCATATCAAAAGCACTTCTGATTGTAGAATTATTCGGAAGCCAAGCATTCATTTTTCGAATAAGGTCTGCATATTCCAAAGGATTTTTGCCAATAAAAATTTCTCTCAATTCCTTTCCGGCAGAGAAATTTATTGATTGTGTCTCGCCAACGATTGCTCTGAATGGACTTGCTTCGCCCCAGCCATCTATTTCTGTATTTGTAATTATGTGAACTAAAACATTTTTTGGTCCTGAAAGAGTCATAGTTGCAATTTTCAAATCATGTTCTGCTTTGATGTTTAGTGGATAAATTTTTATATCTCTTATTTTCATATTTGTCATTTAAAATCTCCTTTTTTTTACTTTACCGCAGAGACGCAAAGACGCAGAGAAATTTGTTGTCATTTGTTGTCATTTGTTGTCATTGGTTGTCATTTGTTGTCATTTGTTGTCATTGATTGTCATTAATTGTCATTTGTTGTCATTGGTAGTCATTAATTGTCATTTGTTGTTATACTTTTGATAACAGTTTTATAGAATGTTTTATCAATTGTTCTAATGTGTATTTTGAATTTTCTTGTATCAATTTATTTACAGTTTGATGTACTTGATTAGATTTGAAACCGAGCGATTCGAGTGCGGTAATTGATTCTTTTGCAACTGTTTTGTATGTTTCAGAAAGTGCTGATGTGCTTGTCAATTCTGATAATTCTTTTTCAGTGAATTTGTCTT
>JAYEHX010000065.1:7159-16059 GCA_034659735.1 Fidelibacterota bacterium
ACTTGATTAGATTTGAAACCGAGCGATTCGAGTGCGGTAATTGATTCTTTTGCAACTGTTTTGTATGTTTCAGAAAGTGCTGATGTGCTTGTCAATTCTGATAATTCTTTTTCAGTGAATTTGTCTTTTAATTCAAGAATTATTCTGCGAGCCGTTTTGTCACCAATTCCTGGAAGTCGTTTTAGTAATTCTATTTTTTCTTGAACAATGAACTTTTTTAGATCATTTGAAGAGACACCGGAGAGAATATTCAAAACCTTTTTCGGACCAATTTTTGAAACGCTTATTAATTTTAGAAATAGTTCTTTTTCATCTAAATTTGCAAATCCGTATAGCATTAAAATATCTTCTCTCACATGCAGATAAGTATATAATAAACATTCGTCGCTTGTGTTGCCAATCGCTTCGTAAGTTGGTCTTGTAATTGTCACTTCTATACCAAATCCACCTTGTTGAATAATGACTTGATTTGGCAATTTTTTAATTATTTCACCACTAATACTGTAAATCATTTTTAACCTGTTATTTTATTAATTCTTTAAATTTGTGTTGATTGAAAAATGTAATGGCGGTTGCAAGAGCATCAGAAATGTCGAGTGATTTTGGAATATTTTTTGTGTTCAATAATTTTTCTACCATATATTTTACTTGCCCTTTTGTTGATGCGCCATTTCCTGTTATTGATTTTTTTATCAATCTTGTTGCATATTCATAAATTGGAATCTCCAATATTTGAGCGGATAAAATTAGTGCACCTCGTGCATGTCCGAGTAGGAGGGATGACCTTGCATTTATGTTCACAAATGTCTCTTCAATTGCAAAAATATCGGGTGAATATTCTTCTATTATATCCGACATATTTGTATATAAAATTTCTAATCTTTTTGGAAATGGTTGAGAAGTTTTAGTTGTGATTGTTCCTGCAGTAATTAAACTGAATTTCTGCTTATTTGTATCTATTACACCATATCCGGTAATATTCAATCCGGGATCTACACCAAGAATTCTCAAAATATCTACCCTAATTTTTCTAAAATCTCTTTTGAAATTTCTGAATTGTCCCACAATTTTTGAATGTCATCATGGTCATCTAATTCATCATAAAGTTTCAAGAATTTTTCTGCTTGCCCTTCGTCAAGTTTCACGGTTGTTCCGGGAATTTGTTCGGTATCGGCATTTTCTATTTTGTACTCTTTTTCTTTTAAAATATCTCTTACTTTATTAAATTTTTCATTGGAAGTGATGACTTCAAAATATTCATCTTCTTGAATAATGTCATCAGCTCCGCTATCAAGAGCGTCCATCATCAAATCATCTTCATCAACATTTTCTTTTGAAATATATATCTTTCCTGTTCGTTTGAAATTCCAAGATACAGATCCTGTTTCACCAAGATTTCCGCCATATTTTGTCAAAAGATGTCTGATTTCTGCTACTGTTCTCTGTTTATTATCTGTCATAATTTCTAAAATTATAGCGACTCCGTGCGGACCATAACCTTCATAAGAATATTCTTCATAATTGACACCTTCCAATTCGCCGGTTCCTTTTTTGATAGCACGAGTGACAGTGTCAAGTGGAATGTTATTAGATTTAGCATTATCAACGGCAGTTCTCAATCGTGGATTTGCATCAACATCACCACCACCGGAACGAGATGCAACTGTTATTTCTTTCAGTATTTTTGTAAATATTTTTCCTCGTTTTGCATCGGCTGTTGCTTTTTTATGTTTTATATTTGCCCATTTTGAATGTCCAGACATTTTTTCTCCTTATCTTTTTGTTATTTTCTTCACTTCATAAATATAAACAATTATTTTAAATATTCACAGAAAATTTATTTTTGCAATTAAAAAACACCCGACATTTCTGACGAGTGCTTTTGTTTTAGAAGTTAGAAATTAGTAATTTATAATTCGTAATTTACTACCCGTTTCCTTCTTCTTTTTGTTTCTGATATTCTGCAATTATCTGGGTTTGTACTTCTTTTGGAACATATTCATAATGTGAGAATTTTCTCTTATAATATGCTCTTCCTTGAGTGATTGACCTCAGAATATTAGAGTATTTGTAAAGATTTGATAATGGAACTGTTGCATTGATTATTTGGAAGTGTCCATCAGAATCCATACCTTTTACTTTTCCTCTTCGTGAAGATATATCGCCCATAACATCGCCCATATGATCTTCCGGAACGGTTATTTGAACTTCATAAATTGGTTCCAATAAAACTGGCTTTGCTTCTAAAAATGCTTTTTTGAAAGATTCTCTACCGGCAATTTGAAAAGCAATATCCTTTGAATCAACAGGATGTTGTTTTCCATCTACAACTGCAGAATATACATCAATAACAATATTTCCTGAAAGTGGACCGTTTACACATGCTTGCATTATTCCTTTTTCTATTGATGGAACAAAAACTCTATCAACATTTTGTCCAACTAATTTACTTTCAAATACAACTCCCTTTCCTCTTTCATTTGGTTCAAGTGTTAATTCAACTTCACCAAATTGTCCGGCACCACCACTCTGTTTTTTGTGTCTATATCTGCCATTTGCTTTTGTTGTGATTGTCTCTCTGTATGGAATTTTTGGTTCGAGTTGATCTATTTCAATCTTGAATCGTTCCATAATTTTATTCAATGATATTTGAAGATGAATTTCTCCCAATCCTGATACTAATGTTTGTTGTAATTCTGAATCCACTTCGTAGTGAAATGTCGGATCTTGTTCGCTAATTTGTGATAATCCTGCACCGATTTTCTCTTCATCGCCTTTGGATTTTGCTTTAACCGCAACTCTAATCACAGGGTTAGGGAATTCTATTTTTTTATATAATACAGGATCTTTGTTGTCTGAAAGTGTGTTATTTGTATGACTATCTTTTAGTTTTACAGCCACTCCAATATCTCCGGCATGCAATTCATTTACTTCAACTCTTTTCTTTCCATTTAAAGTATAAATAGTGCCAAATCGTTCTGATTTATTAGTGTCAACATTTTTCAATTCAGAACCCGGTTTTAATGTGCCTGAGAATACTTTAAAATATGATAAATCGCCAACATTAGAATCATTGGTAGTTTTATAAATAAATATATTTGTGTTGTCGCCGTCAATAATTCTATGAGTAAAGCCATCTTCAATTTCTTCTTTATTTCTTTTGCTCATTTCTAATGGAGATGGGTAGTAATTTGTAATTACCTCTATAAGTTTTGAAACACCAACATTCGATTCTCCTGCAGTAATCATTAATGGAATAAATGTTTTATTAATAATAGCTTTTTTCAATCCTGTTTTAAATTCGTCGGGTGTTAATTCACCTTTATCAAAAAAAGTTTCCAACAAAGCATCATCCGATTCTGCTATCATCTCAATCATTTGCTCTCTTAATTCGTCGGCCTTATCTTTCAAGTCAGCAGGAATATCTTCTTTTGTATATTTCCCCTTGTTGTCAAAAACCAACATTTTATTTTCGATTAAATCCACTAAAGAATTAATTCCCGGACCGGCTTTAACAGGAAATTGAATAGGGAAGATGCGGTCGCTAAATCTCTCTTTTGCTTTCTCTACAAATTCGTCAAAATGTGTATGTTCTTTGTCTAACATGTTTATTGAAACTAATGGAATTATACCTGAATTTTGCAAGTATTTCCAAGCAAATTCTGTTCCAACTTCAATTCCTGCTGTAGCACTTATACTCAATATTCCAATGTCTGAAACATGAACAGAACTAATGACTTCACCTGCAAAATCCATGTAGCCGGGAGTATCAATTATGTTGAATTTTATTTCATTGTTTTCAAAGTGCATTAGTGTGGCAGAAATCGAAATCTGTTTTTCTATTTCATGTTTTGAATAATCAGAAATTGTTGTTCCTTCACTTATTGAGCCAATTCTATTTACCGCTCCCTGTGAGAATAAGATTGAATCCGATAGAATTGTTTTTCCACTGGCAGAATGTCCAACAATAACCACATTTCTTAATTCATTTGATGAATAATTTTTCATTATTTTCCTCCAATATTCGTTGTATTTTTTCTTCTTAAAGATTGTCTTGAAATCTTTCCTGTTGCATTTTTTGGTAAATGATTCAAGAATGTAAATTTGTCTGGAATTTGATATTTTAATATCTTATTTTTCAAAAATAGTTTCAGTTCTTCTTGATTTATTACCCTTTTATCTACTGTAACAATATTTGCTACTAATTTTTCTGTCATCCTTTTTTCTTTATAACCGGTAACTGCGACCTCACTTATTAAATCGTGCTTAAGTAATTCGTGTTCTACAATTTCCGGATAAACATCAAATCCATTTACATTTATTATATTAATTTTTCTATCAATAAAATAGAAATACCCGTCAATATCTTGGTATCCAATATCTCCGGTTTGATACCAACCCAATAGAATACAATTTTCAATTTTTATATTTTTTGAACAATATTTTTTTACAATATTTGTATTTCTAATACATATTTCACCTATAATATTAGGTTGCAAAAATTTTTCATTATCCATTATTGCTATGGAAATATCCTTAAGCGGAGTACCAATTGATTTCGCTTTTTTTTTATTTGTATTAGTTGAAACTATCGGGCCAACTTCTATCATTCCATAATTTTTATAAATTGGTAATTTATAATTTTTTAAAAAGTATTCAGTTATTTCCGGTTTCAATTTTCCACCACCGGTAATTGCCAATTTTATAGAATCAATATTTTGTAAAGCATCAGTATTTGCGATTGATTCATAAAAAGATGGTGTGGCAATGATAACAATATCATCATTGTCTTCAATATCTTTAATGTCATTGGAAATAATAATAGGAATTCCGGCAATTAAGGAGTTATTCAAAATAGCTGTTATAGAAAAATAGTGTGAAAATGGAAATTGAGCATAAATTTTATTTTGTGTTTTAAATAACATTGCAGTTTGAAAAACATTTGCATTGTTAATGAGAGATTGCTGGTTATAGATTACTCCTTTGGTCGGACCGGTAGAACCTTCACTATAGAAAATAACAGATTCGGAATCGTTTTTTTTATTATAAGGCCCGCCGAATAATGGGTAATCTTTGAATTTACATAGATAATTATTTGTAAATGAACTATTATTTTCTAAAGAAATAAATATATCAATATTTTCTAAAATTTCCGTAGCTGTAATTATATCATCTTCATATTTTGTTGAGAAAATTAAACATTTTGATTCACTATCACTTAATATCTGTCGTAGTGCTAATGACTTAAATTTTGTATTAATAGGAACAATAATTGCATTTAATCTCATGAGTGCTAAGTAAATATAAATAAATTCACTTGAATTTTCTATCATTACGGCGACTCTCATTCCACTATTGACACCGGAATTTTTTAATAAACTTGCTATCCTTAATGAGTTATCTAAAACTTTTTGAAAAGTTAATTCTTTATTCTCAATAAAATCATAAATATATACATTATTTGGAGTTTCTTTCGCCTGTTTGAAGAATGTGGAATATATTGTTTTAATCTCTTGCTCCTATAAATTCAAAATTCAATAAGATTATAATTTAATTAATTTTTTCTTGATAGTCAATCAATTCGTAAATTTTTTATTAGAATATATTGATAAAATTAAAATAAATAATAAAAGTTTGATATATTTGTATAAAATAATAAAATATTTGTCGCTTATTATTATTGACATTACGAGTTAGAAATATTAAATTCAGAAACTGAATTAGGAGAGAAAAAAATTTATTATAAAATAAATGTGAGGTAAAAATGGTACAATTAAAGAAGTTAGGAATTAACAAAAACAACTATGGTAGTTCTACTGGATTGAAGTGGAATAAATCTACGAAAGATGGAGTTTTGAAAAGTAAATCTCCTGTTGATGGAAAAGAGATTGGGCAAGTTTATCAATGTTCAATAAAAGATTATGACCAAGTGGTAAAAACTGCACAAAAGGCATTTGTCAGTTGGCGAAAAGTTCCTGCTCCACAAAGAGGCGAAATTGTGAGACAAATTGGGCAAGAACTTCGTGAATATAAGGAAGAATTAGGTGCATTGGTTTCTTATGAAATGGGAAAGTCACTTCAAGAAGGATACGGAGAAGTGCAAGAGATGATTGATATTTGTGATTTTGCAGTTGGTCAATCGCGAATGTTATATGGAAATACAATTGCTTCGGAAAGACCTTCACACAGAATGTATGACCAATATCATCCGGTAGGAATTGTTGGAATTGTAACGGCATTTAATTTCCCTGTTGCAGTTTGGGCTTGGAATGCAATGTTGTCCGCAGTTTGTGGCGATGTAAATATTTGGAAACCATCTTCAAAAGTTCCGTTAACAGCAATTGCAATTCAGAAGATTATTTCTACAGTGTTGAAAAATAATAATTTACCTGAAGGAATATTTTCAATAGTAATCGGAAAAGGTTCAACAATTGGTGAAAATATGTTAAATGATTCACGAGTTGGCTTAATTTCTGTCACAGGTTCAATAAATGTTGGTCGTCATGCAAATCAAGTTGTCTCAAAAAGATTCGGAAAAATAATTCTTGAACTTGGTGGAAACAATGCAATTATTTTAACAAAGGATGCAGATTTGAAAAAAGCAATTCCCGCTATAGTATTTGGTGCTGTCGGAACTGCTGGACAGAGGTGTACATCAACTCGTAGAATAATTATTCATGAATCAATTTATAATAAGGTGAAAAAATCACTTAAAAAAGCATATAAAACAATTAAAATTGGCGATCCGTTAGATGAGAAAAACCATATGGGACCATTGATTGATACAAATGCAGTTCAGATGTATTTGGATGCGATTGAAGATGCAAAAAAACAGGGTGGAAAAGTTGTGATTGCACCGAAAGTATTGAAAGGGAAAAATTACAAATCGGATTGTTATGTAAAACCTGTTATAATTGAAGCTAATAATAATATGGCTATCGTTCAAGAAGAGACATTTGCACCGATTTTATATTTGATTAAGTACAGAGGAAATGTTTCAAATGCGATTAAAATTCATAATAATGTTAAGCAAGGATTGTCGTCATCGATATTCACGGAAAATCTTCAGGAAGCAGAAGAATTTTTATCTGCTTGGGGTTCGGATTGTGGAATTGCAAATGTGAATATTGGAACATCGGGAGCAGAAATTGGTGGAGCATTTGGTGGTGAAAAAGAGACAGGTGGCGGAAGAGAATCCGGTTCTGACGCTTGGAAAGCATATATGAGAAGACAGACAAATACAATAAATTTTGGCGACACTTTGCCATTAGCACAGGGAATAAAATTTGATATTTAAAAAATAGGGAGAATAGAATATGATTAAAGCACAAGAAGTTAGAAAAACAATTGGCAAGAATATGTTGGCAGATGGATTCAATCAAGTAATTGATTTGGATAAGTCGCATGAATCTTGGTTTATAGATAAAAGTGATGGTAAAGAATATTTAGATTTTTTCTCAATGTTTGCATCGGGATCTGTTGGATATAACCATCCGAAACTTGTAGCACACAAAGATGAGTTTGGCAGAATAGCAATCACAAAACCAACAAATTCAGATATTTATAGTGAAGAGATGGCGGAGTTTGTTGATACATTTTCTAAAATCGCAAAACCAGATTATTTTAAATATATGTTCTTCGTTGCCGGTGGAGCGCTCGCAGTTGAGAATGCACTTAAAGTTGCATTTGATTGGAAAACAAAAAAGAATTTTGAAAAAGGATTGAAAACTGAGGGCTCGAAAATCATTCATTTCAAACAAGCATTTCATGGTAGAACGGGCTACACACTCTCACTTACAAATACTTCTGATCCAAGAAAGACACAATATTTTCCACTTTTCGATTGGCCAAGAATTACAAATCCAAAAGTCACATATCCTCTTAATGATGAAAATTTAGCAAAAGTTAAAAAATTGGAAGAGAAAGCATTGTCGGAGATTCACGATGCAATAAATAAAAATAAAGATGCAATCGCCGGATTAATTTTAGAACCGATTCAAGGCGAAGGTGGAGACAATCATTTTCGCAAGGAATTTATGCAAGAATTGAGAAAAATTTGTGATGAAAAGGAAATTTTATTCATTATGGACGAAGTGCAAAGTGGAGCTGGACTTACAGGGAAATTTTGGGCACACGAACATTATGATGTAAAACCTGATGTTATTTCATTTGGTAAAAAAACACAAGTTTGTGGAATTTTAAGTAGCGATAGAGTTGATGAAATAAAAGATAATGTATTCCACGAGTCCAGCAGAATAAATTCTACTTGGGGTGGAAATTTGATTGATATGGTTAGATTTTCTGCGATATTAAAAATTATTGAAGAGGAAAATTTAGTTGAAAATGCGAGAATACAAGGCGAATATTTACTTTCAGAACTTCAAAAGATTGCAAACGATTTTCCACAATTAATTTCTAATCCAAGGGGAAAAGGATTAATGTGTGCTTTCGATTTGCCCGATGGTGAAATTCGTGATTCTCTTCTCGGAAAACTTTCTGATAAACAATTATTAATTCTTGGTTGTGGAGATAATTCTATAAGATTTAGACCACATTTGGTTATTACCAAAGATGAAATAAAGCATGGAATTGATGTTATTAGAGAAGTTTTAGAGAGTATGTAGAAAATATTCAACATTTTGTTTTAGAGATGCCATATCTTGAAGATGTGGCATTTTTTTATTAGAATGCTTTGCATAATTTCACGCAAAACTCGCAAAGGAAGAAAGAAAGAACGCAAAGAAAGAAGAATTTACCACAAAGAACACAAAGAAAGAAAGAACGCAAAGAGTTAGTTATAGTTAGTTTTTGTTCGATGCAAAAAAAACAAAATATTTCGGTGTTTTTCGGTGCATTCGGTGGTAAAGCAAAAAAAACAAAACATTTCGGTGTTTTTCGGT
>JAYEHX010000066.1:0-4114 GCA_034659735.1 Fidelibacterota bacterium
TAAAACATTCTTCAACTTTTAATACGAAATCTTAAAATTATTCAAATCATCAATAAATTCTTTGATTTTTTTTACACCTTCTTGAATATTTGTTTCATCAACAGCAAAGGAAATTCTGATAAATCCTTCTCCACTTTTCCCAAAAACTGTTCCGGGCACAGTCAACACATCACTGCCCTTTTTTAACATTTTGGAAAACTTTATACTTGACAATGGTTTATCCAAATACTCACTATATTTAAAAAACAAATAATATCCACCGGCTGGAACAATAAAGGATTCAAGATTATATTTTTTAAGAGTTTCACTCATTAACTTTCTGCGATTTGATAATATTGTTAATATTTTTTCACTCGGTTTATCTCCAATTCCACCCAAAATATTAATCGCTAATTGTTGGCTTATCATTGGAGCACAGGTGACAGAATATTTTCTAATAATATTAATTTTTTCAATAATTTTTTCACTGCTTAGTATCCAGCCAAGTCGCCACCCTGACATATCAAATAATTTTGATAAATTTGTAAAAACAATAACGAATTCATTAAATCCGGAAAGTGTTGGATATTTTTTATTTGCAAAATGGATTTCATTATAAGATTCGTCAACTACCAAATAGATATTTTTTTCTTCACATAATTTTGCCAATTCCGTCATTTGTTCAAAATAAATTATTTGTCCGGTTGGATTTAAAGGATTATTCAATATTATCATTTTAGTTTTTTCTGTAATTTTCTCTTCAATATTAGAAATGGTAAATTGCTTTTCATCTTTATTATTAATTTTATAATTTCTTATTTTCCCACCGGACAACAAGATGACAGCATCATAATTTTTATTTCTAAGTGCCGGAATTAAAACTTCATCGTCGGTTTCTATCAGTGATGTGACGATAGAATATAGTGCTTCCGAAGCTCCGACTGTTATAGAAACTCCCTCAGAACCAAAACTATGATTAAATTTTTCTGCTATCAATACTCTTAATTTTTCCAATCCTTTTGTAGAAGTATTATTTAATTTTCCAGATAAAATTATATCTTGTGCCGTATTTCTTATAACGGCAGGAACGGGAAAATACGGCTCAGATATAGCAAAATTAATCGTATCTTTTGACATATTTTTTTCAATAGCTTCTTGAAATATTTTATCATTTTCTAATATTTGCTCAGGTAATTGTTTCATAAATACTGTAATCCTTATTATTTAATATTTGAAATAACTTTTACCAATATATTCTCGTAAAATGGAAGTCGGTGGAATATATTCATCTGAAACAGGTAGATATAATTTTAATAATTGGCATAATCTCACCGCATCATTTTTTACAGGTGAAGCAATATCCATTTGTTTTAAATCCACTTCTAATTTTGGACGAAAAACATTCCATTCATATTCCAAAGCACTATTAAAAATAATGTCCGCATTCTCCTGAAATGGAAAAATCCATCTCTCTTCACCTGCTCTAACGGACGGCCATCTTTTTAATGTCTCTTCTACACTGTAATTTCTGAATTGTTTATCTCTTACCATTCTTCGTAACAGTCGAGTGTCAGAAGTTGAAACTCTGTTAGAAATATTTAAATTTAATTGAGTTAAAGTGCTAACATAGATTCTCAATATCTTAGTTTTGTCAATATTTTTTAATAACTTAGGATTTAAACCATGAATTCCTTCAACCAATAAAATTGACTTATTACCCATCCATATTTTCTTTTCACTTTTTATGCTCTTGCCATTTTCAAAATCAAATTTCGGAAGATAAATTGATTCTCCACTCAATAACTTATTAAAATGTTCCGTTATTAATTTATGATTGAGTGCATTAAAATGTTCATAATCATATTCACCATTTTCATCTTTGGGTGTTTCTACTCTCTCGACAAAATAATCATCGAGAGAAATATTGATGGGATAAATGTCATTGATTTTCAGTTGAATATTCAATCGCTTCATAAATGTTGTTTTTCCTGACGAAGACGGACCTGAAATAAAAATTACTTTCACATGATCTTGAGAAATTATATCAGCAATCTTACCAATCTTTTTCTCGTGCAATGCTTCATATAATTGAATCGTATCTAATCTTTCTTTATCATTTTTTATTTTTTTATTCAACTGATCAACAAATTTTATAGAAAGAATTTCTCCTACCTTTTCGCTCTCTCTGAATACTTTAAATAATTTTGGTAGTTTGTGAATTTTGGGCAACTTGAGAATATTTGTTGTATTTAAAAACTGAAGAATAAAACCATCTTCGAATGACTGTAAATTAAAACTTTTAATGTAAGAACTACTTGGAACTAATGGCGACAAAAACCAATGAGTAAAATCGTTTATTTTATTTATTCGTATTTTATCAAAAGATACATCTTCAAAAATTTTAAATCGTCCCTTATTTAATTTAATAACTTCTGCAATCGAAAGTTTTTCTTCTTTGAATTTCACATTTTCATTAACTATTAATTTCATCTGCTCTATAATCTGATTAATATAATTATCGGGCAATTGTTGCTTATCTTGTGGAACGCAATAAAATCCTCTACTATATGAATGCTCTACTGAAAAAATCACTTTCGGAAACAATAATTCGGCTGAAACTAACATCAATGCTGTAGTGCTTATTGCCATTACTCGTGCACCTGTATAATCTGCAAGAGAATGAAAATCAACAATTTGAGAAGATGCCGGAATATTATTATTCAAACTTTTCTCTTCGCCATCAACCGACATTGATAATATTTGTTCCGAATCATTTGGAAAATATTTCTTAACAAATAACAACCCTGTTATTTCATTCACAAATTTTAATTCTTTCTGAATTTGTTTGTATCTATATATCATATTCTTTAATTTAATATTTATTTTCAGTTAAACAAATATTTTTATAATTATTGTTATTTATAGTTTTATTTTTCTGTTATTTAAATATTTACAAATCTGAAAAACTAAGAATGAACCAATTATCACACCTATGAAATCTGCAATAACATCGTAAACTGAAGCGGATCTATTTAATACAAATAATTGATGAATTTCGTCTGAAATACCGTATAATAAACCAATTATTATTGTTAAAAAAAGTATTTGTTTGTTATGATATTTTCCTTTTTCATTAATTGCAAGAAAAATTAAAATTCCAAAAACAAAATATACACAACAATGAATGATTTTATCAAAACTCAATATTTTAAATTTCGGTAAATGATTCCCCGCAATAGACGAAACATAAAAAATCAGCATTACATATATTATTGCAAATAAAAGAAACTTATTGTTTTTAAAAAAAATTATTATCATCTCTTTATTTAATTATTATTCATAAAAAAAGGGTAGCAATTTCTACCCTTTTAATTCTATATTAGTTTGAATTTATTTAAACGAAACTCCAAGATTTAGTGCTACTGCCTGATATTTTCCAATAGAATATTCGCCTTGAATATGCAATACTGCAATCTGTAAACTCAATCCAACATTTGCACGAAATTGGTTTTCGCCTGTCATATTAAAGCTCATTTCTTTATCTGCTTCAACTCCCGGCAATGTTCCACCTGCAATTGTATATGATAAATCTACGGTTGATTTGTCCATTCCGGCTCCGATAAAAGGTGAAATTTTAATTCCAGGTATTCCAAGTGTTTTACCAACTTCAGCATGAACAGCAATATTTTTTGCTACCAGCACATCTCCTATCGACATTGATTGATAAAATACTCCGGCGGAAACATCCAATATCGGAATAGGTAAATCTTTTCTAATACCAGCACCAATTAATTTTATTTCTCCCACATCAGAAATATCATAAGGCGGAAGACCTTTCAATGCCAATTCTATACCAAAGGGAACTCTTACATTTACTTGAATATTTACTGTAGGGATTATCGGCACATCTAATCCATCGGGAAATTGAAAATCAGGTATTAATGCCTGAATCTCACTATAAGAGTTATTTAATGCAGTTCTATATTGAGTTTCTTCAGTAGGGTTTGCCGGATTCATTTCTGCTACTAATGCATCTACCACATCACTCTGATTTTTTGCACTAATTTGTGCACCATCACCATCTCCACTTGCAGTTGGTGTCTCGTCTTTATCAGCAGTATATAAATCTGACATA
>JAYEHX010000067.1:0-4094 GCA_034659735.1 Fidelibacterota bacterium
ATTTACCACAAAGAACACAAAGAAAGAAAGAACGCAAAGAGTTAGTTATAGTTAGTGGCATATTCGGCTAAAGCCGTTGTTTTTTTCTCTTTATCTCTCCACTAACTAAAGTTAGTGGCAATTCAAAAGTTAGTGGCAATTCAAAGTTAGTGGCAATTCAAAGTTAGTGCAATTCAAAGTTAGTGGCAATTTATAATTAAAAAATGAGAATAGAAGATAAATAGCCACAGGTTTTAACCTGTGGATGAAATGATGCTACTAAAATTGGGCTTTAGCCCAACTTAAGAGGATTAGGTTTAGGAGGTTAGGTACCGTGCATAAAAATGTGTGTTAACAAACTTCCGAAGTTTAAATTTATTTTATCCCTATAAATTAATTATTTTACATTTTGTCGGATCAAAACTTCGGAAGTTATTCGTGTCAAAGAAAGCAAAGAGTTAGTTATAGTTAGTTTTAGTTCGATGCAAAAAAACAAATGACATCCAATTTAGATAAATTCGATTAATTAGATGACAATAATTCACCACAAAGAACACAAAGAACACAAAGAAAGAACGCAAAGAGTTAGTTATAGTTAGTTTTAGTTCGTTGCTAAAAAAACAACAAAACATTTCGGTGTTTTTCGGTGCATTCGGTGGTAAAAAATCCGTGCCAATCCACTAAATCCGCGAAAATTCGCGTGCTAAAAAAAAACAAAATATTAAACCGTATTTGTTATGTTAATTAAAGGTTTCTATTATTACAATAAAGTTTTTTTCTGCATTTTTGTGGCAACTTTAAAAAACTTATTCTCTTTTTTTTACACATATTTTATTACATAATTTTTTAATTATATATTTCATTTATATAAATTTTTATGTATATTACAAATTAGAAAATATGGAAGAAAAAAAGAGGGAATAATGTTAAAAGAATATTTAAAAGCGAAGATACACGAAGCGAGAATAACCGAAGCAAATTTGAACTATACGGGAAGTATAGAAATCGATGAAGAGTTGATGGTAGCTACCGGAATTAATGAATATGAAAAGGTTTTGGTTGCAAATATTGATAACGGTAATCGATTTGAAACTTATGTTATAAAAGGAAAATGGGGCGAGAGAAAAATCGGTTTGAATGGTGCGGCAGCAAGATTAGGCGAACTTGGTGATAAAGTTATCATCATGTCATTTGCACTGTTAGATGAAAAAGATGAAGAAAATTTCAAACCAAAGATTATTATTGTAAATGAAAAAAATGATATTGTTAAAAAAATATAAAAGTTGAGTGAATATGAATGATAAATTAGCTACAATAATTTTGGCAGGTGGAAAAGGAACTCGAATGAAATCGGATTTGCCGAAAGTGCTTCACAGAGTGTTAGGTGAGACGATGGTTTCAAGAGTTGTCGCACAGGCAAAGAGTATTGGAGCAAAGAAAATTGTTGTGGTTGTTGGATATAAAAAAGAATTAGTTCAAGATGAGTTGAAAAACAAATCTGTAGAATTTGCAATTCAAGAGGAGCAGTTGGGAACAGGTCATGCAATTCAAATGGCAGAAGGAAATTTTACAAATTGGGATGGCGATATCTTGATTTTATCCGGCGATGTTCCACTATTAACGACAGAGACAATAGAGAAACTTATCCAAAAGCATAAAGATGAAGACGCAGATGGAACGGTTTTATCAGCGATTTTTGAAAATCCGGCAGGATATGGAAGAATAATCAGAAAAGAAGATGGTACCTATTCGCATTCGGTAGAGGAAAAAGATGCAAGTAATGAAGAGAAAAAGATAAAAGAGATAAATTCCGGTATTTATATTTTTAAGTCGAAACATTTATTCAACTATTTGAGTAATATAGGTAATGATAATGCTCAAGGTGAATATTATTTGACAGATATTGTGCCGATGATGGTAAAAGATAATAAAAAAGTTGTATTAACAGTTGCAAACGATCCAAACGAAATCGAAGGAGTAAATACAATTGAACATTTACAAAATGCTGAAAATAAATTAAGGAGAATAAAATGAAAGGTAAAATATTAATTATTATTATTGCTTTTTCGGTTACTCTTTTTGGACAATTTAATAGTGGAATTTCAGATTTTACAACAAGCGATTTGGGCACAGAAATTAATAACAATAATGATATGGCTTCATTTCTGAATATTTCAAGATTAAAAATGGAACACTCTTTTTCTATGTCTATGGGAGGTTCATCTTTTGGAAGTCAAAGTTTTGTCTCTTATCACAATAAATTTATGTTACCATTTTCTGATAAATTGACTTTAAGTGGAGATGTGATTTTAAGGCAACAGGCATTTGCATCAAATCCAATGATGAAAACTCTTGGAAATCAAACAAGCGGAATATATTTTGACACAAATTTAGAATATAAAATTAATGAAAATTCTAAAGTTTCATTTGGTATAAGTAATATTCCAAGATATAATTATTATAATCCATATTATTATGGTGGCAATTCATTATGGCAAAACGAAATAAGGTAAAGATGAAGAAGAAAAAAAATAATAAAAGTTCTCTGTTTTTAAATAGTTTTGTGGTTGTAATGATAGGTGTCGTTTTTGTTTTTTTATATTCTTCAATAATTGATAATAAAGCAAGAAAAAATGAGAATAGCAATTTGTTCTCAAGAGGATTAGAAGATATTCCAATTGCAAAATTAAATACACAAGAGCAGATGAAAAAAGATGTAGATGTTGTGATTGAAATAATAAATGGGAATGGAGTTACTGGAGTTTGTGAGAAATATAAAGATTATTTCACAAGAAAGGGAGTTGATGTAATTAATGTTGGAAATGCAGACAATTTTAATTATAAAAAAACGATAATATATTTACACACAGATAGTTACAAAAAGGCGAGAAAGATTTCTAAATTACTTGGTGTGGAAGTTAATACCGTTTTGGAAGAAACTACTCCAGCTGTAAATTGTGACATATCAGTAGTTTTAGGAAAAGATTATAGGGAATTGAAACCATATAAATTTTTAAAAATGGTAGAATAGAAAATTAAAAACAGAAAGGATTTTTTTTTGACAAAGATAAATAAAAAAAGTGAAAATTATTCACAAGAATTGGCTGAATTTATTGCCGAAACCGCTCGTTCGATGCAAGCGGAAAATATTAAGATTCTCGATATGAGAGAGTATGTAGAATATACAGATTTTTTTGTTGTTTGTACTGGCGATAACAAAATGCAAATACGAGCAATAGCCGATGAAGTTATTGACAAATTCAACGAAGAAAAAATTGATAACTTTAATCTTGAAGGTTATGATAATAGAGAATGGATTTTGATTGATGCTTATGATGTCCTTTTTCATATATTTGATAGAGAGGCAAGAGAGTATTATAAACTCGAAAAATTATGGGCGGATGTTCCACAACAAATAGTTACAGACACAAAATGATAAAAGATTTAAAAGAATTATTAGAAAATACAGTTAGAAAAATATATGCGGAAAAAATTGGGAATCAACAAATCGACTTCTCTGTTGAGCGACCCAAAAATGACGACCATGGCGATTTCAGTTCGAACATTGCTATGAAATTAGCTTCAGTTGTAAGAGATGCTCCATTAAATATAGCAAAAAAAATTGTAGAATCTGTCTCTATTTCAAATACGGAAATAGAAAAAATAGAAGCAATTCGTCCCGGATTTATTAATATTTTCATTAAAGATTCTTATTATCAAAATATAATTGAAGAGGTTTTAGAAAGCAATTCACAATTCAGAAAAACGAATATTGGAAGTGGAAAAAAGGTACAAGTTGAATTTGTCAGTGCTAATCCTACAGGACCCTTGACCGTTGGACATGGAAGACAGGCGGTTCTCGGCGATACTGTTTCCAACATTTTAGAATGGCATGGTTTTGATGTGGTGAGAGAATATTATTTTAATGACGCAGGCAGACAGATGCGACTTCTTGGGGAATCGCTTTTCGTTCGTTATATGGAATTTTTGGGGGAGAATTTAGAAATTCCACAGGACGGTTATCAAGGTGAATACATAAAAGATATTGCAAAATTATTTTTCGAAAAGTATGGTGAAAAATATAAAAACCAATCGGATAATCAGATATTTATTGA
>JAYEHX010000068.1:0-4055 GCA_034659735.1 Fidelibacterota bacterium
ATGTTTAGATGATGTAATGTATTTAGTTAATTTATTTGTTGAGTTAAATAATAAATACTGTTTATTAAAAATTGAAAAAGAAAAATAAATTGGGCAAAATATATGGGAAACCTTATTCCATATTCCAAAACCTTAGTAGTAGAAAAATTACCGATTAAAAAACCTTATTACCTTATTAAAATTGAATTTGAAAATAATAATGTAATAAGGTTGATTTGTTTGAGATAGCATTTTTCTATTAAGGTTATATGTGGAAGAATAAGGTTGGGGAAATTGCGACCGATTTAAAACACGAATTTCCTGATATAAGAGGATTTTCAAGAAGAAATATTTATGCAATGCGACAATGGTATTTATTATATTCAAGTGAGTTTTCATTTATGCCACAAGTCGTGGCACAAATTCCTTGGGGACATAATCGACTAATAATTTCTAAAACAAAAGATGTAAATGAAGGATTGTTTTATACAAAAGAAACGATAAGAAATAATTGGTCAAGAGATAATCTTGAAATACAAATAAATGATGATTTATATTATAAAAAAAGCAAAATAATTACAAATTTTGATTTAGTTTTACCTAAGGATCAATCTAAACTTGCAAAAAATATACTTAAAGACCCTTTTAATTTTGATTTTCTCGGATTAGAAAATGATGCTCTTGAAAAAACTATTGAAGATGAGTTAGTAAAACATATTACTAAATTTTTGCTTGAATTAGGCAAGGGATTTGCCTTTATTGGAAGACAATATAAAATAGAAATAAGTGAAACCGATTATTTTATTGATTTACTATTTTATCATCTGGAATTAAGATGTTTTATTGTTATTGAATTGAAAGCTGGAAAATTCAAACCTGAATTTGCAGGGAAACTTAATTTTTATTTATCAGCTGTTGATAGTCAATTAAAAAAAGAAATGGATAATCATTCAATAGGAATTTTATTATGCAAGAAAAAAGATAAAATAGAAGTGGAATATGCTTTGAGAGATATAAAAAAACCATTAGGGATAAGTGAATATAAATTGACAGAAGCAATTCCATCAGAATTTAGAACAAAATTACCATCAATTGAAGAACTTGAAAAAAATTTGTT
This sequence comes from Fidelibacterota bacterium, assembly GCA_034659735.1. Classification (GTDB taxonomy): domain Bacteria; phylum Fidelibacterota; class Fidelibacteria; order Fidelibacterales; family Fidelibacteraceae; genus TCS52. The sequence goes on from JAYEHX010000068.1 coordinate 1,097, forward strand.
CAAAAAAAATAAAATAAATAACTGAATCAAAAACCTTATTCCATATTCCCAAACCTTAGTAGTAGAAAAATTACCAATTTAAAAACCTTATTACCTTATTAAAATTGAATTTGAAAATAATAATGTAATAAGGTTGGTTACTTTGAGATAGCATTTTTCTATTAAGGTTGAATGTAGAAAAATAAGGTTGAGGGAAATGTATGAACAAAAATTATTTGGTTATAAATTTGGACTGAAGTCCTTTTTTGTTTGTTAATCATTTCATCCACGAGTTGAAACTCGTGGCAATTGAGATATTATAATTTAAAAACTTTGCGTCTTTGCGACTCTGCGGTAAAGCATTACAACACCATAATTTAAAAACTTTGCGTCTTTGCGACTCTGCGGTAAAGCATTACAACACCATAATTTAAAAACTTTGCGTCTTTGCGACTCTGCGGTAAAGCATTACAACACCACAATAAACAAAATTTATAATTAATAAACACTCTCCATCTCAACCAAACTCGCACCACCAATCAATGTCGCAAATTCACCAAGTTCACTTTTTTCTATTACAATATTTTTACTTGGTTGTTCGAATATATTTTCTTTTATCGTTTTAATAAGTGTCTCGGAAAAGAACTCCCAGTTCACAGCAATACTTCCACCGATTACAACTATTTCCGGATCTATCATATTGATTATGGGAACCAAAGTAAATGCCAGATGCATACCAAATTCTTCAAATGTTTTCTTACATTTTACATCACCCGCAAATGCCCGTTCGGAAATTTTTATTGGCTCAACTTGTTCTCCGTGTAATTTATTATGAATTGATTGCAAACCTCTGCCGGAAATATAATCTTCATATATTCCATCTCGATAAACATTCCTACCAATCTCAGTTGCCGTTCCCGTAGCACCATGAAGTATCGCTCCATTTAGAATATATGCAAGTCCATAACCCGTTCCCAAAGTCGCAACCAAGACATGTTTTTTCCCTTGTGCCTTCCCTGCTTTTTGCTCACCTAATCCGAACGCATTCGCATCATTGTCAACAAATACGGTCAATCCAACTATAGCTTCCAGCTTATCTTTTAACGGATAATTTCTCATTATTTTCATATTCAATGTTTCAAGAATCGTTCCGGTAAATGGATCTAAAGGTCCCGGCGAGCCAATTCCAATTCCCTTAATATCCGACTTTTTATGACTATTATTTTTAAGTAATTTTTCAATATTTTTGGCAATTCTATTTACAAGTTCATCGCCTGTTTTACAATCATAAGAATCAAATCTGATTGTATCACCAACGATAGAATAATTTTCTCCAGACACAATTCCAACTCTTACTTTCGTTCCACCAAGATCAACTCCAATTAAATTTTTTATTCTCATAATTTAATTCTCTCCAATTTATAATCAATTTAAATTAAAAACCAATTGTGCCTTTAATTTTACTTTCCCAATTTTCGTCATGCCTTTCACCTCTTTTATTACTATGCAACAATTCGTAATTGCTGAATCCGCTTGGATCATAAAATACAAACATTACTCCACCCTCTAAACTATAATATTGCCACACTTCATACGGTTTACTGTCAGTAGAACTTGGGTGTTTTTCAATCTCACTCGGTAAACCATATTTTATGATTGTCCTACCTTGGTCGGTCTTTACTCCGGCTCTCATTGCTGTAGAATATTTTGTATTTGCATAACTTATTCTCTGTTCAATTGTGATTCTATATTCATTTATTTTTGTTCTTGGATCAGTGTCATTTCGTTCCCAATAATTAATTAAGAAAGATTGTTTCCCTGTCAAATTACTTCTTTCGAACATCTTTTTTTCTTTATTTGACATCAAACATTTTATTATAGAAAACATAGAATCAATCTCATGTTCCGATTCATTTCTCAATAAATCTGCGAAAAGATTATTTGATTCCGCATCATCGGCAGGTCCTGTAAAGTATATTTTTTTCTTAACTTCGGCTTTCTGTTTATTATTATTATCAATAACATTTAATTTTGCATAATAGATTCCTGACTTAAAATCAGCAATATTAAATTTATCAATAATTAAACTATATGCTCCCGGAGTGTCAACCGTTTTTTTATTATATTTTTTAACTATTTTATTATTCAGAGATAAAACTTCAAACCAATAAGTGTAAGTATTTGTCAGATTTTCCGCCTTTTCCAAGTTGTATATTTCAGCATAAATTGTCACTTCACCTAATTCTTCACTAAACTCTTTTTGTGCATATGGAATAATATCGTAGAGCCCAAATTTTGTGAATTTATTTTCTGAAGTGGATTTAATAGCATAAGATGCGATTTCAATATCACTTACTTCCAATGAATCTGACGAATACGATTTTACTTCAATAGGGATTTGCAATTTGCCAATTCTATCTGAAAATTTATCTTTAACTCGGACAGCTAATTGATAACTTCCGACCGGAATTTTCAACATCAACTGTTCGGGAATATTTTGATTGCTCTTCACAGAAAGTGTATTCTTTGTTGCATCATTTAGATCCATTGTATTTGTGAAAATTGCTTTTTCCCCAGAATATAGTGTTGTAGTAATTTCATAAGTTCCTGTATAATTTCCATCATTCTGTTTCTTCCAAGTTAGATAACTTCTGTTGACAGAATAATAAATTTCCAAAATTGATGAACCATCTTGATCCGAATAAGAAGCATAATCCAATGCAAATTGAATTTCACCATTGCTTGCGAAAAGTAAATTCGATAATAAAATCATGCCTATCAAAAAAATATATATCATTCTTGTATTTTTTTTCATAACTCCTCCATATTTATAGTTTTATTTTTTTTATTTTTACCATCAAATCTAACGGAAACAATTTTAGAAACACCCTCTTCCTGCATCGTCACACCATAGAGAGTATTCGCTACTTTCATAGTTATTTTATTATGTGTAATAATAATAAACTGAGTTTTGTCGGTA
>JAYEHX010000069.1:0-15850 GCA_034659735.1 Fidelibacterota bacterium
GACGATTGAAATAAGGGCAAATGATGTTACTGAAAATGTTAGCGAAGTAAGTGCAATTTCTGAAGTTAGAAAAGAGATGGTAAAATTACAAAGAAAAATTGCAAGCGAAAAAGATTCGGTAATAGACGGGCGGGATATTGGAACTGTAGTTTTTCCAAATGCAGAACACAAATTTTTCATAGATGCAGATTTAAAAGTTAGAGCAGAAAGACGAATTAAAGATTTGTCTGATGGTGAAAAATATACTATTGAAGAATTGATGGAAAAAATAAAGACGAGGGACGAATTTGATTCTACTCGCAAAGATTCTCCATTAAAAAAAGCGGAAGATAGTATTTTAATCGATACCACAAATATGACAATCGAAGAACAAACAAAAAAGATAATAGATATAGTAAAAGAGAATGATCAAAAATTAAAAGGAGAAAATTTAATGATCGAAGAATTGAACGAAAATGTAGAACAAAACCCTCAGGAAGAACTGGTATCTGAGGCAGAAAAAATTAATACCGGCGATGTTTACGCAAGTTTAAAAAAAGTTAAAAGAGAAGATTTAGTAGAGAAACCAATTGAAGAAGATGATGAAGTAATCAATATTTATTCCAGAACACTGAATAAATTCGATAATAATGATATTGTTAATGGTCATGTTATTCGCATAAGTGATAAATTTATTTATGTAGATATTGGATTTAAGTCAGAAGGAATTATTGCTATTAACGAATTTGGGGAAAATATTCCTGAATCAGGTGATGAAATATTAGTTTATGTAGAAAAATTGGAAGATGATGAAGGACAGTTGATTCTATCAAAACAAAAAGCAGATTTCTTAAAATCTTGGGATAATTTAAAAGAAAAATATGAAAATGAAGAGATTATACAGGGAGAAATCAAGAAAAGAATTAAGGGTGGAATGGTTGTTGATGTTTTAGGTATCGACGCATTTTTGCCGGGTTCTCAAATTGATGTTAATCCTGTTGTAGATTTTGATTCTTATGTTGGAAAAACAATGGATTTCAAAATTGTGAATATAAATGAATCACGAAAAAATATTGTAATCAGTCATAAAGAAATATTGGTTGATTCATTAAAAGATGTTCGTGAAGAATTGTTAAGTCAAATTCAAGTAGATCAAATTATTAAAGGTAAGGTTAAAAACATTACGGATTTTGGTGCATTTATTGACCTCGGTGGAGTTGATGGTTTATTGCATATCACGGATATGTCTTGGGGAAGAGTTAATCATCCTTCTGAAATTTGTAAAATTGACGAGGTTATTGAAGTTAAAGTTATTGATTATGATACTGAAAAACAGAGAGTGTCATTAGGATTAAAACAGATGACATCGCATCCTTGGGAAAATATTGAAGAAAAATATCCTATTGATTCTGAAGTTGAAGGTAAGGTGGTTTCAATAACAAATTATGGTGTATTTATTGAATTGGAAGAAGGAATTGAGGGATTAATTCATATTAGTGAAATGAGTTGGACGCAACAAATTAAACATCCGTCAGAATTATTTTCAATGGGAGATATAGTTAAAGCACAAGTATTGTCAATGAATCAAGAAGATAGAAAAATTTCGTTTGGAGTAAAACAATTGACAGCTAATCCTTGGGAAAAGATAGGTGAATTATTTACAGAAGGAATGGTAGTAGATGGCATCGTTCGGAATTTAACACATTATGGAGCTTTTATAGAGTTAGATAATGGTATTGATGGATTATTGCATATTTCTGATATGGCCTGGATGAAACATGTAAAACATCCAAAAGAGTTATTTAGAAGAGATGATAAAATAGAGGTTAAAATTCTAAATGTTGATATTGAAAACAAGAAAATTTCACTTGGATATAAACAATTACAAGAAAATCCTTGGGATGCAATTATTGAGCGTTATAAAATCGGTACGATGATAAAAGCACCTGTTCTAAAGATTCTCGAAAAAGGAATTATTTTAGAATTGCCTGAAGATATGATTGAAGCAATTGTTCCATTATATACACTACCTCGTGCTCAAAAAAGAGAATTGACGAAAGACATTAAAATTGGTGATGAATTGGAATTAAGGGTTTCGGAAATAAATCAAGATGATAATAAGGTTGTTCTTTCTATAGATGACTTATCTTTAAATGAAGAAGAAAAAGAAGTTGCTTCAGAAGTGGGGAAACAGGATGAGACAACTCAAAAAATTGAAATTTCTGATGATATTAAAATGAAAATTACTGCGAAAGAGAAAAAAGAAGAAGAGAAAGCTAAAGAAGAAAAACCAAAGACAAAAAAGAAATCGACTTCTACGACAAAAAAGAAAACAACTTCTACGACAAAAAAGAAATCGACTTCTACGACAAAAAAGGAAACAACTAAGAAAAAAGATTCCAAAACAAAAGTCAAAGAAGAGGATAAAGAAGAAGCTAAAAAAGAAACTAAAGAAAAAGCTAAAAAAGAAACTAAAAAAGAAGTTAAAGAAGATAAATAAGATTTTTTTTTTCAATAGTCATAAAAAAAAGAGATTTCAACATCTCTTTTTTTTTATTTAATAATTAATTTCCTTTATTAAAAAAAATAGTTTAAATTTGGGACATGGAAGATAAAATGTCATATAGAAAAAATATACCAAGCATTTTAGTTGTTATAATAATGTCAGCTATTTTATGGATATTTATTGCTACTGGTTCTAAATATACAATTTTGCAAGAAATTCCGATTGAAGTATATAATCCACTATCGGACAAAATACTTAAAAAAAATATCCCTACAACTGCGTCTGTTAGATTAAATGCTACTGGTAGAAGTTTAATTATTGCAAAATATTTTAAAAAAGGAAAGTTGATTGTAGATATTAATGAAATTGATACAAGCGGAAGAATTCTTTTAAATGAATATTTTCGTAAATATCCGCACTTAGTTTCTTTACCAAAAAAAAATATAAAATTAATTAAGATAGTTTATCCAAATTCTATAGATATACATTTAGATAAGAAGTATGAAAAAAAAATCCCTCTTAAACTGAATAGTAATATTAAATTAAAACCGGGGTATATTTTTATTAAAGATATATTTTTGTTAACTGATTCTCTTACTGTATTTGGAGCAAAAAGCATTATTGAAAATATAGAAGTTATTGAAACAGAAGAGTTAATTCTAAAAAATGTTAATAATGATATTGATGAAACAATAGAACTTGTGAATCCGAAACCAAAGTTATTAAAGTTTAATAAGAATATGGTAACTGTAAAGGGAAATGTTGATATAATAGGTGAAAAAACAATTAGCGGGATTGAAATAATTGGTAAAAATATTCCTGAAATTTTCAAGGTTAAATTTATTCCTAAGACGATTTCAATAAAGGTAATTGGTGGTAATAGTCAAATACAAAATTTAAAATTAGAAGAATTTAAAGCAACATTTGATTATTCAAGTCAATGGATTCCTAATAAAATTTCTTATAAACCGATAATTACCGTTCCTAAAAATGTTATAGAATATAAAGAGCTAATTCCAAATAAAATTGAGGTTGTGTTTGAAAAAAAAGAATCCATTAATATTGGGAATTGAATCCTCGTGTGATGAAACCAGTGCATCTGTTTTGCGAGGTTTTGATGTAATTTCACATATAATTTATTCTCAAGTTATACATAAAAAATATGGTGGAGTCGTTCCTGAACTTGCGAGTCGCGAACATTTGAAAGTAATTCCCGAAGTCGTAGAGCAGGCAATTTCCGATGCAAACATAACTTATGATGAGTTAGATGGAATTGCCGTCACTTATGGCCCGGGATTAATGGGAGCGTTATTAGTTGGATTGAATTTTGCTAAAGGATTGGCATTATCTTTGGACAAACCGTTTCTTGCTGTCAATCATGTTGAGAGTCATTTATATGCGCCGATGCTCGAATATCCGGATTTAAAACCTCCGTTTTTATGTCTATTAGTTTCCGGCGGACACACTATGTTAATTGATGTTCAAGGAATTAAAAAGTTTGAAATATTAGGCGAAACGCTTGATGATGCTGCAGGAGAATCTTTTGATAAAGTCGCTCGATTGTTGAAGATTGGATACCCCGGTGGACCAATAATTGATAAAATGTCGAAGAGTGGTGATAAAAAATTTGTGAAGTTTCCAAGAGCATATCTCGGCAAAGATTCGTTAGATTTTAGTTTCAGTGGATTGAAAACATCGGTATTAAATTATGTAAATAAAAATCCTATTTCAGAAGAAAATAAAGTAGATGATATTGTTGCAAGTTTTCAAGAAGCTGTAGTCGATGTCTTAAGCGAAAAGATATTGAGAGCAGTAAAATTGACACAACGAAAGAGTGTCGTTTTAGCTGGTGGTGTCGCCGCGAATAGCCGTTTGAGAAGTAGAATGACGCAAATCGCAGATGAAAACGATATTGACTTATTTTATCCGCCTTTAGAATATTGTACCGATAACGCAGCGATGATTGGTGCGACAGGAGTTCTATATTTTAGAAATAATTGGTTTTCAAACTTGAATATTAATGCTGTTCCCAATCTGAAGTTGGGAAAATATGAAAAACATATTTCTTTAGATTAAAAAATAATTTCAGCAGAATAAAGTAAATCACATTTTATTATTATGGACATTTCAATTCAAACAACAAATAATATATTTATCATTTTCGTTGCCGTATTATTTACTTTTACTTACATTTTTTGGTTATATAAATTTATCAATAAATCTGTTGAAAAAAAAACAAACAGATATTTAATTATTGCTTTCAGAACTATTGCATTTTTATTATTAATAGCTTTTTTATTAAATATTCAGATGAATATTAGACGAACAATAATGAAAAAGCCGACTACTGTAATGATTTGGGACGATTCTCAGAGTGTAGGACAAACTAAAAATTCTAATAAAATTATGCAAAAAGTTCTTGATTCTGACCTCTATAATCTGTTGGATAATGAAACAGAAGTTAAACATTTTATTGGACATGATGAAATATTTGAAACCAATACTCGAAAAGTAGAAAAATTAAAATTTGCTGGAGATTATACAAATATTTCCAATATGTTTTCATCTCTATTTTCAAATATTCCCAATAATAAATTGAATTCCATATTTCTTGTTTCTGACGGACAGAGTAATTTTGGTAAAGAATTGGGCAATTATTCGAGTAAAAATAATACAAAAATATATTCTATTGGAATTGGAAATATTGGCGAAAATGATAAAATAAAATTAATAAAAATTACAAAACTTAATCCCTCAAAAGAAAATGATAATATAAGAATCAAATTAAATTTAAAGAATGATGGCGAAAATGAAATAGCCGGAAGAGTAAGTTATCAAATTGATAAAGGAAAAATTTTAAAATTTTCAGATGTAAATATATCAAAAAATAGGAATGTATTTATAGAAAATGAAATCAAAAAATTGCCACAAGGAAATTATAATATCAATTGGTATTATTCCGCAAAAGATAATGATAGTTTGTTTTTGATTAATAATAAATTTAATTTAACTATTAAAAAATCAATATTTGATATTGTGTTTTGTTATGATACTCCTTCGCCTGATATTAAATTTCTTAAATTAGCTTTTTCTAATAATGATAATGTTAAAATATATGATGCCAATAATTATGGGAAAAACCAAAAACCCGATTTGATAATTTGTTTTAGCGACAAGAAAAATAATTGGCTGAAAGATGAAGAAATACCAAAAATTATATTTGTCGCAAATTCTTTCACAAACTTAAATAATATAAAAAAACTATCATCGCCAAAATATATAGAAAATTATAAATTGAATAAAAATTATTCATTCCTGTTCACAGAAGCATCTGTCCATAAGTCAATAATTAACTGGAAAAAATTACCGCCTGTATTATGGAGTGGTTATCAAATTCCAGGTAAGATTATATTAGCAGATGCGAAAATTGAAGCACCTTTAATTACTTACGAAGCAAAAAATAATATAATATATTTTTCTATAAGTAAAATGTGGCGATGGAAACTTGCTTCATATAATAAGGAGTGGGAGGGACATTACTCAAACTTTATCAATGGTTTGCTAAATTGGATGATAAATATTAATGATAGAAAATTAGTTAAAATAGATGAAAAAAAATATAGAATAGATAAGTATGAAGAGGTGTCAATACCAATAAAAACTAATTTAGAAAATATAAATCCTGATTCGTTGAAATTAATTTGTGAAGTTTACGATGAGAACAATTCAGAATTATATAGAAAATATTTCAACTTAAAAACGGGAAAAATAAATTTTAATTACAAAACAAAAATAGCAGGGAATTATAAATTAATTGCGAAATTATATTCTAATAATATCTTTTTAGATTCTGATACGGCAAACATTAATGTAAGTAAAATTAATAAAGAATTAAAATATATCGGTTGCAATAAAATGGTTTTGGAGGAATTAGCCAGTAACAATAACGGTTTATTTGTAATATTATCAGAAGTCGATTCTTTGGTAAATAAGATTCAATTCGCAAAAAGACAATATTTATCAGAGCATAATTTTATTGCAAGAAGTAGTATATTTTTATTAGTTTTAATGTTTATTTTTTCAATTGCGGAATGGATAATTCGTAAAAAACTTGGGTATTTGTAGAGTTATTTTTTGTAGTTCTCCAAAACATTCTCTGCATTTTCAATATCAGCTTTACTAAAATTAAAATAGTTAATCAAGTATTCATGAGCGGTTTTTAAACTTTTATATTTTTCAATAGTTTTTTTTGTTCTGACTTGAACATAGTTCCCGGAAATAAAAATATGTTTATTTCCTATAATTCGTGAAGCAACGATTTTATTTATATATTCAAATGATTCAATCCAATATTTTATAAAAATTTCATTTTCAATCGGTGAAATTTGGAAATTATATCTGAATTTTTTCTTTCTATTTTTGATTGAATAGAGTGAATATTCATTATTCTTTTCATCAAATTTCAAGATATAGTTTGCTATTTTAGATGAGAATGTTGCTTCTTTTTTTGTAGTAAGTTTTATCGGCTCATAAATCATAAATCCCGGATCGATTAGATAATGTTCGTTCATAAAATCGATTATCACAAAAAAATGCGGGAATGTTTCTCGTTCAACATTTACTTTTATTGGGAATGCGGAGATGTCATTTTTTTTCAAAATTTCGATTATTGCATTTGAAAGTGAGAAACAAGTTCCACCTCTGAAATCTTTTTTATACTCATCTAATAATGTGGAAAAATTTCGTGGTCTATGTTCTTTATCTAATTGCAATCGTAATATCTTTGTAATATTTTCATAAGGAATTTGTGAAATACCGGAAAGTAATTTATTTAAATATTTGATTGTTTCAATTGACATTTATGATTATATATATATGATTTTTATTTGGCGTATTTTTAAATTATTTTTCCACTAATTCCAATAGCAAATGTCCTAATTTCATATTTACCTTTACAACAATTGGATTCATTGGAGTGGTTTTTGTCATCCAAATGGAAAGTCCTGTTCCACCTTTTTTTTCTAATTTAGATGATGATTTTGCAGTTGGTTCATAATAATTGCATAATATTTTTTTGCCATTAAATTTAATTTTTTCGATATTTGTTTTTTCAAATTCGTAACTTACTTTCTTTTTTTTCTTCCACAAATTCAATTTTACACTATTTTTTTTCGAATAAATTGAATCCATCAACATTATCATTGCAGTATATTCATCGCGAATAGGATTTGTTAATTTTGTGGAATCTATTTTTCTGACATCCATAATTATATGTTTATGATATGTTTTCCCTTCATGTGCAATTTTGTCCAATAAGATTGTGTGATATTCCGGATAACTCGCAATAATTTTTACAGTATCTCTAACAGAATAAAATCTATCAACAAAACCGGTCGTATTCATTATGAACATTGCATAAACAAATTTTCCTTTTTTGTGAATTTCTAATGAAGCTTTACCACCTTTTATACCAGAAAATGAAATATCATAATTGTAAGTTTTCGATATTAAAATATTGAAAGTTAAAATTAAAATAATTACGGATATTAAAATGTTTTTAATCATAAATATTTACTCTGAATCATTAAAATCCATTTTTTTATTAAATTGTTGAAAATATAAACTTTCATATTTAGGGCAATTTTCCAAAAGGTCTTCATGCTTGCCTTGACATAAAATTTTACCATTTTCCAAAACTATAATTTGGTCTGCATTTAAAATTGTTGAGAGTCGATGAGCAATCACTAAACTTGTTCGTCCTTGCATCAATTTATCTATGCTTTTTTGAACTATTCTTTCGGATTCCGTATCTAATGATGAAGTCGCTTCATCAAGTATAAGTATAGAGGGATTGAGTAGGAGAGTGCGAGCAATTGAAATTCGCTGTCGTTGTCCGCCGGATAATCGCACACCCTGCTCGCCAACAATCGTGTCCCAACCATTTTCAAGATTTTCAATAAATTCTCTTGCATTTGCTATTTCCGCCGATAATTTTATATCCTCGATTGATGCTGTAGGATCACCATAAGCAATGTTGTAAAATACTGTATCATTGAGTAGTTGGACATCTTGAGAAACAATTCCGATAATTTTGTGTAGAGAATTCGCCTGAATCATTTGCAAATCATTATCATCAATTGATATGCTTCCTCTGTTTTGCAAATAAAATCTTGATAACAAATCGGCAATTGTTGATTTGCCGGAACCACTTGAACCAACAAGAGCAAAAGTTTTTCCCTTTGGAATTGTAAAACTAATATCTGTTAATACCGGCTGTTTTTCATAACTAAAATAAACATTTTTAAATTCAATTTTATTATTGAATGAATAGATTTTTTTTGCATTTGGTTTTTCCATCTCCTTGATAGGTGTATTTAAAATATAATGAATTCTATCAGCCGCAGATAATCCTGTTTGAATTTTTACATTCAATTTTGTCAAAGTTTTTATCGGTTTCAAAATAGAAAATAGTAAAATAATGTATCGCAAAAAATCTTCAGCATCCATATTCTGTTCAACAAATACCATTTTTCCGCCAATTAGCAAAATTAATATTCCAATTCCAACTCCAATCAATTCGCTTACTGGAGATGAAATAGCAGATAATTTTATTTTGCGAAACTGAACTTGCAAATACTTTAAATTATTATTACTGAAATTTTTTATCTCATCAGAAACTTTATTGAAAGTTTTTATTAATCGCACAGCACCAAGCATTTGTTGCAAAAAACTTGTAATTACACTTATTTGTTTTAGAGATCTATGTCCTTTCCTTCTTATAGATGCACCGACAAGCCAAAATAAAATTCCTGTTAGTGGAAAAATAATTAACATGTAATATGAAAATATTAAACTAATATCAAATAAGATATAAACAACAAATAATACAGTCAATGATTCTGTCAATAATTCATTGAAAATTGTTGAAATTGCCAATTTGTAATTGGATACATCATTCATAATAATTGACATAAATTCGCCACGAGATCGTTTGTCAAAAAAGTCCATAGATTGTTTTGCAATATGTGAATATAACTTATTTCTAGTGTCATTTATAATCAATAATTCCATTTTTCCGAAAATTATTTTTTTTAAATAAAAGAAAATATTTTTTGTAACGAAGATAATAGTGATAAGAATACTCAACTGCTTAATTGCATCCATCTTTGATAAATTTGAAATAAAATTGTGAACAGCAAATTTTAGGAAATCGTTAAAATTATAAAAAGAAAATTCAACAGAAGCATTAACAGTAACAGGTTCAGGTGAAAAAATCGTCTGAATCAATGAAGTAACAATCCAGAAAGATGCTACGGATGTAATTGAAAAAAGTAAAGAGAATATTAAACCGGGAATTACATATCTCAAATAATGACTTGCAGTTATAATTAATTTTTTAAACAAAATTATTCCTCGAATTATTATTTCTCGAATTATTTTTCAATTGCAATTTTTATTACATCTAACATATCTTTAACAAAATGGAATTTAATTTTTTTCAATACTTTCTTTTGAATTTCTTTCAAATCGTCTTCGTTTTTTTCCGGTAAAATTATCTCTCGCAATCCTGCTCTGTATGCCGCGATTACTTTTTCTTTTATACCGCCGACAGGTAAAACAGTTCCTCGCAAAGTAATTTCGCCCGTCATTGCGATATTATTTTTAACCTTTTTATCTGTCAATACACTAACAATTGCGGTTAGTAAAGTTATGCCGGCTGAAGGTCCGTCTTTGGGAATTGCTCCTGCAGGAATATGAATATGAATATCATATTTCGTATTAAAATTAGAATCTATTTTTAATTTTTTTGAATTTGCTCTTATGAAACTCATAGTTGCTTGTGCAGATTCTTTCATAACATCACCAAGTTGACCGGTTAAAATAAGTTCACCTTTTCCGGACATTTTCGATGCTTCAATAAATAAAATATCACCACCAACAACAGTCCAAGCCAAGCCAATCGCAATTCCAGGTTTGACCATTCTTTCCGCAACTTCACTATAGAATTTCTGAATTCCAAGATATTTTCTTACTTCATCATTCGTAATTACAACTTTAGATTTTTTTATACTTTCGACAATTGATTTCGCAACTTTTCTACAAATTTTTGCTATCTGTCGTTCTAAATCTCTCACACCAGATTCTTTTGTATATTCTTCAATTATCAACTCCACAGATTTCTTTGTGAAAGAAATATTTCGAGAAGTTAAACCATGTTCTTCAATCTGTTTTGGTATCAAAAACTTGTTTGCGATTTGAATTTTTTCGTCAACCAAATATCCGGAAAAACTTATAAATTCCATTCTATCTCGCAAAGGTCCGGGAATAGTTTCATACCAATTTGCAGTCGCGATAAACATTACATTTTGTAAATCGAAAGGCACTTCCAAATAGTTATCCGTAAATGAATAATTTTGTTCAGGATCCAAAACTTCCAACAAAGCACTGGACGGATCGCCTCTAAAATCATTTCCTAATTTATCGATTTCATCTAACATAAATATAGGATTATTGACACCGACTTTTTGCATTCCTTTAATTATTCTACCAGGAAGTGATCCAATATATGTTCTGCGATGACCACGAATTTCAGATTCATCTCGAATTCCACCAAGCGAAATTCTATAAAATTCTCGTCCCATCGCTCTTGCAATTGATTTCCCAACAGATGTTTTTCCAACACCTGGAGGACCTATGAAACACAAAATAGGACCTTTCACAGCAGAATTTTTATCTTTCTGTAATTTCAATTTTCTGACTGCCAAATATTCTAAAATTCGCAATTTGACTTTATCTAAACCATAATGATCTTCATTTAATATTTTTTCAGCTTTAGAAATTTGCAGATTATCATTCGTTGTTTTTTCCCAAGGTAAATCTGATAACCATTCCAAATATGTTCTAATCATATTATATTCCGGTGATATTTTTGGAATTCGTTTTAATCGGTTCATCTCTTTTTCGGCAGTAACTTTTGCCTCTTTTGATAATTTTGCTTTTTCTAATTTTTCACTTAACTCTTCAGTTTCAACATCATCTTCGCCCAACTCTTTTTGAATTGCTATTAATTTTTGTCTCAACACATGTTTTCGTTGATTTTCATTCAAGGCATTATTGACATCGCTATTTATTTTTTTCTCAATCTCTGTCGATTGAATAGCTTCATTTAAAAATTCAATAATAAGATTCATTCTGTTTTTTATATTTGCCGTTTGTAAAATTGCCTGTTTCTTTGGAATTGGAATTTGTATAATTGCGGTAATGTTATCTATCAAACTGCTAAGTGAATAAATTTCGTTTATAAAATTAACATGATCCATAGTTATATATTTTGTTTTTTTTGATAGTTTGTTAAATAATGATTTTATGATTTTTACATTTTTTGGCGACTCGGTTCTATTGAGTTTTGTCTCTTCAATAATCTCAATTGTTCCTGTATAAAATGGGTTTTTATTTTTTTCAAATGAGTGAATTTTTACTCTTTCTAATCCTTGAATAAATATGCTGATAAATTGATTTGGCATATTTACTATTTTTTCTAATATTGCTAATGTTCCGTATTTATAAACATTATCAAATGTAGGATTTTCGTTTGAAATGTCAGTTTGTGAAACTACTGCAAATAATCTATTTCCGTTTTTGATACTATTTAATAATGCCAATGAATGTTCACGACCAATATATAATGGAATAGAATGGTTGGGAAATAAAACTGTATTTCTGAGTGGAAGAATTGGAATTTCATTTGGTTTCTTATATTGAGAAATATCGCTTTTTTTTATTTTCAATTCGTAATTAGTTTTTTTTATATTTATTTTTCCCATTTATTCTTCCTCTTCTGATAAAGATTCTTTCAGATTGTTTTTATATTCATCTGTTAAAAAAATTGGTGTTTTTGCCGAAGTTCTTCCGCCGGATTTTATTTTATATTTTTTTACTGTCTTATTCTGCTGTGAATAATAGTTGTAAAATATTTCCAAAACTTTGCTTGTAATTAACTCTCTTTGATATTCATTATCAATTTCATTGTCATACCACCACTTGTTTTCATGTTGATTTTTCTTGAGAATATCTAAAAAAACTTTTAACTGTTTATTCTCTTTTGAATATCCCAAGCGATTACAAACTTCTAAAATTTTAATTATTCCACCTCTAAAAGCATCTTTATTAAAATGTTTATTTGGAAATTCATGCCAGATATTTTTTCCTTCAATTATTCCGCCGGAATTAGATTTTAAATAATTATTTAGAATGAAGTCAACTCCTTTGAATATTCTTTTTCTATTTTTCATTTTGCTATGATAACTACATGCATTTAATACTTTTAGCGTAATCCAAATATCAGATTTTCCATCGGCATTGCCCCAACCACCATCTGAATTTTGTTCTCTAATAAGCCAACGAATTGACTTTTCAGCATATCTATTTTTTTCATAATTATATTTCATTAATATTTCGATTGTATAAACATTTAGAAAAAACGGTAAATCAAAACTTCCATTTTCTTGTTGTTGTTTTAAAATAAAATAAAATGATTTTTGGATTGTTGTCATTCTGTTATGGCAATAATAATCGTAAAGTTCACTTAATGTTTTAATCAATGTGATAAAATCGTAAACACTCATTGCATTGTTAGGTTTCTCATCAATTATTTTATTCAATTCGTCTAAGTTTTTCAAATTACCAACTCTATGAAAATCATTTCGTAAATTAAAAAGAGCCGTTTGATAAATTTTACTCGTTGGAAGAAGTCGATAATAATTATTTAAAATTTTATATTTGATAAGTGCATTGTTTGTATCCATCAACTTTTCAATTGGATTATATTTTAACTGTTTTATCCA
This sequence comes from Fidelibacterota bacterium, assembly GCA_034659735.1. Classification (GTDB taxonomy): domain Bacteria; phylum Fidelibacterota; class Fidelibacteria; order Fidelibacterales; family Fidelibacteraceae; genus TCS52. The sequence goes on from JAYEHX010000069.1 coordinate 13,330, forward strand.
ATCAAAATTTTCGTTTGTTTTCAAATCTGTTATTTTGAATTTTTTTGGTGGCAAATTTTGAGGTGCAATTCTCCTATCTGCTCTCTCTTCCCAAGTAAGCAATTGAATCTTTTCTATTAAATGTTCAATGTTCATAGGTCTCTTTTTTTATAATTTTTCATATTTTTCAAACTACATCTTTTGAATATAAAACAGATTCAAAAACAATGTGAAATATAATGATTTTTTTCTTAATTTATTACAATATTAATTTTTTCTTAAAATTTTTCCTTCACCCAAAACCAATGTTGGATAAGCACCGAGATGAAGTGGATTTTGGTTCCAAACAATTAAACTTGCTAATTTTCCTTTTTCGACAGTTCCGAGAATATCATCGATGCCAAGAATTTTTGCATTCTTGTATGTAATTATTGAAATCGCATCTTCTTCTTTCATTCCATGAATTAGAAAATATTTTAAACTATCTCTCAGATTTGGAGACCAGATTACAGGATGATCTGTCATCAATCCATAATATGCTTTTGATTTCATCAATAAACCTGCACTTTTGTAATCTGCATGTGCGAGTTCAATTTTTGGACCAATTCCGCCTAACGGACCGTAAATAATAGGAATATTATTTTTCGCCAATTCATCAAATATCGTTTTGTGGAATACATCTCCTGTATGTTCGGCAGTTGCATTTATTCCATATTTTTTAACTAATTTAATCATGTATAAAACATCATCTTCTTTGTGAACATGAATTTTCACAACTTTTTCTCCGGATAGAATTTCCAAAATCGATTTATCTTCATTTGTAAAAGTTAAATTATATTCTTGCTCGATTTCTCTTAATTCAATTTCATATTCAGCTTTTGTTAAATCATTTTTTTTGCTACTTTTATTTTTCTGAAGTTTGCGAAATGCTTTTTCTCTCTTTAAAATTGCTTTTTCTTGTTTTTGGAGTGCTTTGTCAAATTTATTTTCTAACAGTGCATAAATTCCCATTCTCGTATCCGGACGAGTTCCTTTCCAATCAAGTGTTGAGCGGGGATTATAGCCAAGTGCCATTTTGTATCCGTAATCTTTGATAAGTGCATCTTTACGATTCTCGACAAAATTTCTAATTATCATTGCTTTTCCGGCAACTAAATTTCCGCTTCCGGGAACAATACAATTATATAAGACACCAAAATCCACAGCATCTTTGAATGCTTTATCATCAAAATAAACACTATTTAAAGGATCGTTAAAAGGTAGGAATTGGTTCGTAATATCATTGCCCTCTTGTTCGTTACTCGGTTCGCCATCTCTATACAATCCAATATGAGAATGTCCGTCGATAAAAGCCGGAGTGACAAATCCTTCAAAATCCGCTTTTCTTTTTTTCTTTTTTAAAACTTCAACAATTTTGTTATTTTCTACAATTATTGCTCTGTTTTCGTATCGTTTTTTTCCATCGAATAATACTTTTGCATTGATTACAATATTTTTAGATTTTGCCATTTTTGTCTCCTAAATATTAATTTTTTTTTTGAATTCTTTAACTGTTTCTGTTTTATCTTTGGAATTAAAAATTGCACTTCCAACCACAAACATATTAACACCACGATTAGATAATTTTTCTGAATTTTCTAAAGAAACACCGCCATCGATTTCCAATAAAATATTTTTATTATTAAATTTTGATTTCATCTTATTGAATTTTTCTATTTTTGGGATTGTCTCTTCAATGAATTTCTGTCCGCCAAATCCAGGATTTACTGACATCAATAAAACAAAATCGAGAAGTGGAAAAATTTCCGTAAGCATCTCTATCGGTGTGGAAGGATTTAATGCAACTCCCGCTTTTACATTTTTGCTTTTTATATGATTTATCAGGCGATTAAGATGTGTGACAGATTCATAATGAACAGAGATATAATTTGCTCCAGCATCAATATAATTATCAATCGTCTCTTCAGAATTTGTAATCATCAGATGAACATCAAGTGGTAAATTAGTTATTTGTTTTATCTGCTTAATTATAGAAGGACCGAAAGTCAAATTTGGAACAAAGTGTCCATCCATAATATCACAATGAATAACATCCGCACCAGCTTTTTCTATCAATTGAATCTCATCTTTCAAATTCATGAAGTTCGCCGATAGGATAGAGGGTGCTAATATTTTTTTATTTTTATTTTTCATATTTATTTTATCTTTTTCCAATTGCTATAAGATATGAAATTTTAAGAATAATCAAAAGAGAAATGTAATAGAAGTTATTTCTTTTTAAAATATAAAATTTGAAACACACCGAAAATTCAAGATAAATAAAATATTCTAATTATGTTTTTATTAATTTAATGAATTTTGGAATACATCAACCGTGTTGATGTGTATAAATGTCGGAGATATTTCTTTCTTTAAAAAAAACTCCGTTTTTTCGCATTAACACGGTTAATGCACTCCAAAAAACACTCTAAAAAAACACCATAATTCATCATAGAATATTGCAGATATGATATTATTAAATAAAAATGCAAAAAAAAAGAAA
>JAYEHX010000070.1:0-2351 GCA_034659735.1 Fidelibacterota bacterium
ATATGTTTCATAATTTTTAATTCCCCCTTTTTTTTACCACAAAGGACACAAGGATTGCACAAGGAGCACTAAGATGTTTGATGTATAAATATGTTTCATAATTTTCATTCCCTTTTTTTTTTACCACAAAGGACACAAGGATTGCACAAAGAACACTAAGATGTTTGATGTATAAATATGTTTCATAATTTTTAATTCCCTTTTTTTTACCACAAAGAACACAAGGGTTGCACAAAGAGCACTAAGATGTTTGATGTATAAATATGTTTCATAATTTTTAATTCCCTTTTTTTAACCACAAAGGACACAAGGGTTGCACAAAGAACACTAAGATGTTTGATGTATAAATATGTTTCATAATTTTGAATTCCTTTTTTTTCTTAGCAATTCTTGGCTCTTAGTGGTTTGATTCTTCATTTAATTTATCAAGTTCATCGACACAAACATCAGCCCAATTCAAAGGAATTCTCTCTTTATTTTTCCACGGAAATGAAATCCCGCTTGAACTATTTATTCTCACTATTCCCAAATCGTAATTAACTTTTTCCAATACCTTTACAACATCTTTTGCACTTCCACCTTGTGAACCAACGCCGGGAATTAAAAGTGGTATATTGTGATTTGTAAAAATACCTGCGATATTTTCCAACTCCTTCATCGAAGTTGCTCCGACAACCGAACCTGTGCCGGAAAATGTTTTCGACCATTCGACAATTTTTTTAGAAACATTTTGATATAGGAATTCACCGTTTTCTAATTTTTGATTTTGGAAATCTTTTGCACCCTTATTTGAAGTTCGATTGAGAATATAAACACCACGATTCTCTTTTGTATATTCTAAAAATGGAATAACAGAATCACTTCCCATAAATGGCGAAATTGTTACCGAATCACAATCCCAATTTTCAAAACCTTCAACGGCATAATTTTTTGACGACTTCGCAATATCACCTTTTTTATAATCAAGAATAATTGGAATTTCAGGAAAATATTCACGACACAAAACAATCAACTCCACCAGTGCTTTTGAACCATTAAATTCTAAATTCATCGGCTCATCGTATTGTAGAAAAAAACCTTGATTTGGTTTGAATGCAGACGGAAAAACTTTTCTCTCAATCATTTTTTCAAAAATCTTTTCATAAAAATTTATAATAGATATTTCCGGCGAATCTTTTATCTCTTCCGGAAAATAATCCATTACAGGATCTAATCCCATACAAATTAAACTATTATATTTCTGTGATGATAATTTTAACTTTTCTAAATAATTCATATTTTCCCTATTGTCATAATTCTAATTTTCGGCACTATCGTAGCATTCCTGTCATTTTATTGTTCTTAATTTTTCCCAAAATCATAATATTCCCTTTGCGACTTAGCGACTTTGCGAGCCGGAGTTAAAACCAAATTTATACTGCCAATTAAACGGATCATCTTGCCAAGCTCTCAATATCTTAATCTCTTCACCGGAAAAATACTCGTTTTTTTCACTTATAGAAATCAACTTTTCGAATGTCAGAATAGATCGATATTCACAATTGTTTTCTCTGAAAAAATCATCTGCTTTTTTGAATCCATAGGTGAAAATTGATAAACAAACATCTACTTTCGCACCATTTTCTTTCAAAATATTTACCGACTCAATTGAGCTTTTCCCTGTTGAAATTAAATCTTCAATTAGTAAAACTCTTTTACCAATCAATTGTGATGAATTTTGAATTCCTTCTATTTTGCTTTTTGTTCCATGGTCTTTTTGACTTTTTCGCGGATAGATAAATGGTGAATTTAATTCATTCGCTAATAATATTCCGTGTGGAATTCCCGCTACCGGTGTTCCTGCAATTATATCAAATTGTATATTGTTTTTTTTAATCAGTTCCACAAATCCACTAACAATTAATTTCCTAAATTCAGGATGTAAATACGAAAGTCGATTGTCATTATAGATTGGCATTTTATAACCTGAAGCCCAAGTAAACGGTTTATTTGGTTGCAACTTTATCGCTTTGATTCTTAAAGCATATTCCGCAATTTCTTTTGCTATATTCATAAAATATCATTCCCCATTTTATTTTTTAAAGTTATTCTCTGCGTCTCTGCCTGTGCTGAGCGATGTCGAAGTGCGTCTCTACCTGCCCGACTGAATAGGCGAACGGCAAAGTACTATTCCCTTTTTTCTAAAAAGTGAATCTCTGCGTCTCTGCCTGTGCTGAGCGATGTCAAAGTGAATCTCTGCGTCTCCGCGTCTTTGCGGTAAAGCATTCATTAAATATTCCAAACCTCCTTAAAAGTATGCACCTTATCACAATACTTACAAATAAATTTATTATCACCCGTTTTGCGAAATT
>JAYEHX010000070.1:2451-4010 GCA_034659735.1 Fidelibacterota bacterium
AAAGTGAATCTCTGCGTCTCCGCGTCTTTGCGGTAAAGCATTCATTAAATATTCCAAACCTCCTTAAAAGTATGCACCTTATCACAATACTTACAAATAAATTTATTATCACCCGTTTTGCGAAATTCCGTAATTGCACTTTCATGGTAATCCGGGTGTGAAATACAGTTTGGATTTTTGCAACTAATTTTATCGAAATCATAAATTCTCGGTGGCATATGAATCCTATATTTATTTTGCACGACACTATTTTGTATAATATTCAGTGTTGATTCCGGAGCGATTGCCGAAAGTTTTTTCATCTGCAACAATGTAAGCTTCTGCATATCCGGAAGTGATAATACACCTTTAAATTTTCCATCTTTGTGTGATTTATATACACCGTGTGAACTCACAATATTCAAATTTAGAATTTTTCTGATGTTGTGAATCTGTTCCCAAATTGTTTCAACATTTTCACCTTTCCCAATATGGTCAATTACAATTCCATCAATTACAGGTTTTGTGCCAATTTTAAATTCCGGTTTCGTTTTATTTATTGCAGGGATTTCTTCGATAAAATCAGATGAGTGTTTAACAACTTGTTTATGTTTTCCATTAAAATCATCGCCAAGTTTCCCGGCAAACATTGAGATTAAAACCGTTCGAGTAAAATATCCATTCATCGCCTGTTTGTCATATCCATTAAAAGAAGTTTCGTCAACAGAAAACGGAATTGTTGGAAATTCACGATGTCTTGGAAGCGGATGATAAAATTTCGTTCCCTCTGGAATCTTGTCAAAAAACTCATCTCGATATGAAATACTATTCGTAAAATAAGTTGCATTTTTAATATCATCTTCGCCCATCCTCTCCAATTGTAATCGTGTAAAATACCATATTGTTGAAATATCTTTTTGTGCCAAATACTCTTCAATTGAATCATATTCTTTAATTTCAAATCCATTTTCGATCATTTTATTTTTATAATAGTCAGGCATTTTTATTTTTTTTGGAGCGATTAAATCTACTTTTACTTTTTTGAATATTCTCAAGCCATCGGTTTTTGAGTGAATAGTTCGTCCGTGATTTAAATCACCAATAAGTGCAATATGAATTTTATTAGTGTCAAAATTATTCTGCTCAAGAAAAGTATATTCGTCTAAAATTTCTTGAGTTGGATGTTCATGTTTCCCATCGCCACCGTTGATAATTGCCGGAGTTGGCAAGTTCAATCGTTCTGCAAGTTTTGATAAACTATATTCCAACCAACGAGTGACTCCCTCCAATTTTGAGCGAATGATGAAAATGGAATATTTACTGTAAGTCGTGAGCATTTTGAATGTGTCCGCATAACTCTCTTTTTTGTTGAATGAAGAGTGAGCGGAATCAAAAATATTTGTCTTTACATTATGAAATTTTATGGCATTGAGAAACGACTCTTTTGTGCGAGTGCTGGATTCTAAAAAAACCAAATATGCACCAATATTTTTATCATCAACAAAAAATTTACTTGTATCTTTTCCATCAATAATGGCATCTTTTAATTCTTTCGTTTTTTTGTAAAGATACATCTGTTC
>JAYEHX010000071.1:0-10048 GCA_034659735.1 Fidelibacterota bacterium
AAATCATCCATATTATTCATCAAATCAAGAAATGAACTGTTTTGATTAGTGTCACTTGCTAAAATATTACTTATTATACCAATTGAAATAATTACAATTATAAGTGATAGTTTAAATATTTTCATAATAACCTCCATAATTAGTTGAAATTTATAATATTTTTATTTATTTTCCAAATAAAATATATTTTTCCCAATTTATATAAGGATATCATATCTACTAAATACTTAAAATATCTTTGTAATAATTATTAACATTTGTTTTACTTTCATTTGTAAAATATCTGCTAATGTTTTAAGGAAATAATATAGAGTTTTAGTTGAATATTGAACACTCCGTTTATTTGAATGAAAAATCTTTTTAAATTTTCCTCACTCCACTATCAGCTTTAAATAAACAAATTATTTGCTTTAATTAATTATAATCGGTAAATTTTTGTTGGTTATTATGGATACAATAAAGAAAATTCAAATAAATTTAAACAACCAAAATATAATTGGCAAAAATATTTATTATACAGAAACAATAACCTCCACAAATACAATTATGCTTAATAATTCCAATAAACTATTTTCAAACGGCGATGTTTTAATTGCCGAAACTCAAACTGCGGGACTCGGAAGATATAACAGAAAATGGGATTCAATAAAAGGTGGATTATATTTCTCAATGTTTTTTCAACAAATCAATGACTTGCAAAATTTTTACAAATTCATTATTTTTGTTGCCTTCGCTGTGAAAGAAGAGTTAGAAAAGCAAACTAAAGATTACAAGAATTTTAAAATTAAATGGCCGAATGATATTTATTATAAAGATAAAAAAATCTGTGGAATATTATCTCAATCACGAATTCAAAGAGAAAAAATTAGATTGGTAATTGGTGTGGGAATAAATATTAATAACATTTTCTCTAAAAAAACCGAGTTCAATAATCCGCCAATTTCAATGAAAACCATATTAAATAAAAATGTTAATATATATGCTTTTTTGGAAAACTTGATTAACAAAATTAATTTCTATTATAATGAATTCACTCAAAATAATTTTACCAACTATTTACCATTATTAAATAATAGTTTATATAAAAAAAATAAAAAAATAAAATTAACAAAATTAGGAAAAACAATTTCTATTCGCCCGCTGGAAATTTCTCACAATGGTTATTTAATTGGAGAAATTGATGGTCAAAAAGAGTTGTTTTCTTTTGGTGAAATTGAATAAGAAGAACTTCTATTGGAATTTCCCATAATTCTCTAAATTCCTAAACCGCTAAACCCTTTAACTAATTAGTATATCATTTTCTATATGTTTTTCGTAAGAATATTTTAATTTTCTTAATTCTTTGTTCGCTGTTAATTATCCATTCATTTTTCTTAAAAATTCTTTATTTGTTTTAGAATTGTTTAATTTTTTCAGTAAGAATTCCATTGATTCAATTGGACTCATTGCATTTAAGAATTTTCTTAATATCCAAACTCTTGCCAAAGCTGACTTTGTCATTAACAATTCTTCTTTTCTTGTACCTGAGCGATTTACATCAATAGATGGATAAATACGACGATCCGACAATCTTCTATCAAGTACTAATTCCATATTTCCGGTTCCTTTAAATTCTTCAAAAATAACATCGTCCATTTTACTTCCGGTATCAATCAGAGCGGTTGCAATTATTGTCAAACTTCCACCTTCTTCAATGTTACGAGCAGAACCAAAAAATCTTTTCGGTCTATGCAATGCATTACTATCAATTCCACCTGAAAGAATTTTCCCGGAATGCGGAACAACCGAATTGTAAGCTCTTCCAAGTCGTGTAATACTATCCAACAAAATTACTACATCTTGTCCATATTCAACAATCCTTTTTGCCTTTGATAGAACTATTTCTGCTACGGCAACATGATTTTCCGGTGGTTCATCAAATGTAGAACTGATAACCTCGGTATTTACATGTCGTTGCATATCAGTCACCTCTTCAGGCCGTTCGTCAATTAGCAATACGATCAATGTTGTATTCGGATGATTATGTAAAATACTATTTGCAATTTGCTGTAATAAAATTGTTTTTCCTGTTTTTGGTTGAGCGACAATCAATCCCCTTTGACCTTTTCCAATTGGAGTCAATAAATCCATAATTCTCATTGCACTTTCTTCCGCTTTTGTTTCAAGATGCAAATGTTCTTCAGGATATAATGGTGTCAGATTGTCAAATGGTAAATGAATTTTTGCACTGCTGGGATCTTGATCATTGATAGAAAGTATTTTCATCAACGAAAAATATTTTTCACTATCTTTGGGTGCTCTTGCTTCACCGGAAATTACATGTCCACTCTGTAGAGAAAATTTATTAATTTGCGAAACACTTATGTAAGTGTCATGTTCGCTTTGTAAATAATTATTTTGAGCACTACGAATAAATCCAAATCCATCTTTTAATACCTCCAAAACACCATACACAAAAACATTACCCTTAAATTCAACTTCCGCTTCCAAAATTTTATATATTAAATCATGTTTATTTAAACTTCTTGTTCCCGGAATATATAATTTTTTTCCTAATTTTTTTAAATTGTCACTTTTGAATTTCTGTAATTGTAAAATAGAATGCATCTGATTCCCTTATTTAATTTTATTTAGATTTTTTTTATTAATTTTTATACCAACTCAATTTACTCACAGGTCTTACATGCAATAATCACTATTGATTTCTTGCTAATGGATATAGGTCTCATTTAATGTGTAAAAATAATTAAGTTTATTTTATTTGTCAAGTATAATCTGAAAAAAAATATAAAAACCTTTTGAATAGTCGGTAGTGAAGAGAGAATTAGAAAATTTAGTGATTTAGGGAATTATGCAATTAGAACACTAAAAATTTAAATATTAACAGATTCTCCTAATGAAAAAATATATATGCAATAAAAATAGCAGCTATCGCTCCTGCCAAATCAGCCATTAGTCCGGCCCCTATTGCATATCTTGTCCGTTTGATTCCAACAGCTCCAAAATAAACCGCAATAATATAAAAAGTTGTATCAGTTGAACCTTGAAATACACAAGATAATTTCCCAACAAAAGAATCGGCACCATAATTTGTCATGGTCTCTACCATTAATCCTCTCGCTCCACTCCCACTCAATGGTTTCATTAATGCCGTTGGTAATGCCGGAATAAAATCAGAATTAATATGAAAAAATTCTACGACATTTTGTAATCCAACAAGTATTAAATCCATAACACCAGAAGCACGGAAAACCGCAATTGAAACTAATATCCCAACCAAATATGGAATAATTAAAATTACCGTCTTGAATCCATCTTTCGCTCCTTCAATGAAAGTGCTATAGACATCAATCTTTTTGTAAAATCCATAACTGAGAAAACCCACAATCACTGTAAACAAAATAACATTTGCAAATATAAGCGAAATTTTTGAAATTGCATCTGGGGAAAGTTGTGCAAAATAAACTATCACACCAATCATAAACAGAGTGATTCCACCAAGATATGCAAAAATCACTCTGTTAAAAAGATTAATTTTTTGAATAACCGCTACAACAATAATTCCTACAAGTGTTGAAAAAAAAGTTGCCAAAATTATTGGGATAAATATATCTGATGGATGAACAGCACCAAGTTGAGTTCTAAACATCATTACACTAATTGGTATTAACATTAGGCCGGAAGTATTCATAACAAGAAACATTATCTGCGAATTTGTTGCCGTCTTTTTATCAGGATTTAATTCTTGCAATTGTTTCATCGCTTTCAAACCAAGCGGAGTTGCGGCATTATCCAACCCCAACATATTAGCGGAAATATTCATCAAAATTGAGCCAAACACAGGATGATTTTTGGGAATCTGCGGAAATAATTTATGGAATAGCGGCCTGATTATTTTCGCTATTTTATTTATAAATCCTGACTCTTCGCCCACTTTCATTAAGCCAAGCCAAAGTGTCATAACTCCTATTAAACCCATGGAAATTTCAACAGCCGTTTTCGCCATATCAAATGTACTTTGAACAAGAATTGTGAAAATTTCTGTGTCTCCAAGAAAAATCAATTTCACAAGAGCAACCAAATATGCTATAACAAAAAATCCAACCCAAATATAATTTAGTGCCATATTTTATATTTCCACTTCATTTATCATAATTTTTCAACTTATCGTTTTGTTATAAATATTTTAACAAATTTTTCCGGGATTTAATATTCCCTTTGGATCAAATACATCTTTAATTCCCTTAAGTAAATTCATATAAACACTGCCCATCGCTTTTTCAAGATACTCTTTTTTCGCATATCCTATACCATGTTCGCCGGAAACATGTCCACCGAGCTCTTCCCCTTTGGAATATAATAAATTAAATGCTTTTGTCAATTTATTTTGAAACTCCTCCTCACTCATTTCGTCTTTTAATAGATACACATGCAAATTTCCATCACCTGCATGACCAAAACTTGAAATCCTAATCTCAATCTCTTTTTCAACAAATTTCGTATATTTGATAAATTCTGCAACCTTATCTCGTGGAACAACAACATCACATTCATCCATTTTTGTAGTGGATCCTTTTATTGCTTCAAGAAATGCACCGCGAGCAGTCCAAATAGATTCATCTCGCTCTTCTGTATCTGAAATCAAAACATCAATTGCTCCTGCATCAAGACAAATTTGTGCAACTTTTTCATATTGTTTTTCAACTTCTTCCTTTGTATTACCATCAAATTTCAACAATAGATAAGCATCAGATGACGAATCAGGAAATTTTTTCCCAAGATAATCTTCCGAATCCTTTATTACTCTTCTTTCCATATATTCAATTGCAACAGGGACATTTTTTGAACGAATAATTTTCGGAACTGTCTCAATTGCTGTATCCATATCTTTAAAAGGTATTAGTAAACTTATATTGACTAATGGCAATGGAACTAATCTCAAAACTGCTTTAGTTATAATTCCAAGTGTTCCTTCCGATCCAATTATTAAATCTTTTAATGAATATCCTGAAGTATCTTTAACAATCTTTCCACCAAGTTTTATTATTTCACCATCCGGCAACACGATTTCCAATTCTAAAATATGATCACGAGTCACTCCGTATTTTACCGCTTGCATTCCACCAGCATTAGTAGAAATATTCCCACCAATTGAAGCACTCTTTTCTCCAGGATCAGGTGGATATAAAAAATTATTTTCTTTAACATATTTAACAATATCCATTAATAAAACTCCGGATTCAACTGTCAGTGTTAAATTATCCCTATCCAAATCAAGAATTTTTGTTAGTTCCTCAGTTGAAAGTAAAATTCCTCCATTAATAGGAACCGCTCCACCAACTAATCCGGTTCCCTGACCTCGTGGTGTTACCGAAATATTATTCTCATAAGCATATTTCATTATTTTTGAAATTTGTTTTGCATCTTTGGGAATCACTAATACTTCAGGGAATATCTCCTCTTCTGCCAATTCATCATGACTATAATCTTCGTGAATATCCTTACCTGTGAAAACATTTTTTCCCCCACAAATAATTTCTAATTCTTGTACATCTTTTTCTGTTATTTTTTTAAATTTTGTATTTAACATTTCGTTTCCTCTGTTTTTAATCGCTACAAATTTACACATATATATGTAGATTACAAAAATATTTCTCAAAATAAATATTAAATTTCATAAAAAGGTGTCTTACAATTTGAAAAACCTTAATAAAAATTCAATTTAGAAACTTAAAGATTGACTTTTTATAAATCTATTCGTATAATTGCGAGTTATTTCAAATACGGTGGATATAGTTCAGTTGGTAGAGCGCTTGGTTGTGGTCCAAGTCGTCGTGGGTTCAAGTCCCACTATTCACCCAATCGGGGCGTGGCGCAGTCCGGCTAGCGCACCTGCTTTGGGAGCAGGGAGTCGAAAGTTCAAATCTTTTCGCCCCGACTATTTTTTTTAAATTAGTCAATATTATTTTATATTGATTAACATCCGCCCCGGTAGCTCAGCTGGATAGAGCAACGGTCTTCTAAACCGTAGGCCACAGATTCGAATTCTGTCCGGGGTACGAAATTACAAAGCATTAATCACAACAATCAATCACTATCTTATAAATTGATATATGATATCTAAATATGTTTATTATCTTATCTAATCATAACAATTCAATTAGTGCATAAATGGTGAAAAAACATCAAATTTATTTACTCTAATTAATACAAAATAATATTTTTTTTCTAAATCTATCCATCGTTGCATTATTTGGATATTATTAAATTTATACTTAACTCTTATCGCTGTAGCAAATTCATAATTACTTTCATTTTCATCCATTCCAAACAAATTAACAGAATAAAAATTTACAGCCAAATTAGTCATTATTTCAAAAAGTGCCTGTTCTTCTGCGGTTTTCCAAGCATCATTTTCATTTCCTCTACTCTGATATTCTCCAATTCCATAGTAATATTGATTATCTTGGAAAAAGGGTTTCTTACTCACCCACATCGGTGCAGTTGAATTTTCAAGCGATATATATTGAGAATTAATATTCATAGAATCGTCAGTTGAAAATAGTTTAATATATTCATCGCCAACAATATTCGTTATAAAAGAAGATGCTTCATTTAACTTGTCTTTTATGTTCTCCAATGAATCAGGTGAAAAAAAATAATAATAGTCACTATTTTTTTGATCATAATCTTGGAATCTATAAAGAACACCGGCAGCAATACACTCATCAAAAACACAATAATTTCGCTCGGCATCTATCATCGCCGGATATCCACCATAACTATAACCAACAGTTGTATTTGGATAATTATTAGGGAATAAAAACCAATCAGGATAAGAGACGATTCCAAATAAGTGAGTTGTATAAACCATAAATAAAACAAAAAAAATCTTTCTCAACTTTACCATAATAATATTCCTTTACATTAATTTCAAATTACTTTGTAATATAATTAATAAATATTTAAATACAAATTAAAAAAGGACAGCATTAAAACTGTCCTTTAAAAATTATTTAAATAAAAAATTATTTGGTTGCTTCGAAAGCTTCCATTTCTTTATTTAATTCATCATAAGCTTGTGATGCTCTAAATCTTTCATATAATTTTTTGTTTCCACTTTTATTCATCTCATCTAAAATTGATTGATTAAAAGTAGCAGGATCGATTACCATTAAAGTATAGATTTTAATTATTCCATCTTTTTCTGTAATAACTTCATCTTGAGGAAATGATCCTTTTAATGTTGCGCTTGCCATTGTCTTTGTAGTTTTTGAAAATGCTTCATTGATTTCAGAATCTCCGGCTGAGCCAACTTCTTCCAAAAATTGTTTCGACATTGTTTGCACTTTTGTCTCTAATGCTTCTGCTAAATTTGCTCTAGAAGCAGTATGAGATTTTTTACGAGCAATATCTTCACGAGCACTTTGACCTTGACCAACTACAGCAACAGCACCTCTAGCATTATATTCCCTTGCTTTTGCCTGCAATTGCATATAAGGGCTTTTTTTACCGGAAACTGTTTTACTTCCACCACAACTACTTAAAAGCACTAAACTAAAAGCAGCTAACAACAGTACGACTAAAATTTTCTTCATGACTTTCTCCTTTTTAAATTACTTCTTTCTTCCACTAAACTAATATTAGTAATAATTTCCAAATTATGCAAATAAAAAATATTCCTTGTGATATTAAACACATTAATTAATTATTGGTTTAACAATTCTTTATATTCATATAATTCTTTCAATGAATCAATTGCAACCGGTGCAACGCTTCTTTCTTGAACTTTTTTCAATTGCTCTTTTATTTCTTCTTTTACATCTTCAAAAGTTAAACTATCTTTTCTATCAATTACCTTAATAATATGATAGCCATATTGTGTGACAACCAAATCACTTATAGAACCAATTTCAGCATTAAATGCAACATCTTCAAAAGGTTTTACCATTCTACCTTTTGAGAAATCTTCGTATAAACCGCCATTTTCTTTTGATCCGGGGTCTTCAGTATATTTTTCAACTAATTTCTCAAAATCTTCTCCATCTTTTGCTTTTGCCAACACCTCTTCTGCTAAAGCTTTTACTTCAACTTTTTCTTCATCAGATTTGTTATTCGTCAAAAAGAGTATATGCCTTACCGTTGCAACTTCATTATCATAATTGTTTTTTCCTAATTCATATCTCTCTTTAACCTTTGCTTCATCTACTTTAATTTTTGAAAATATTTCATCTTTAAAATATTTGTTTACAAGCAAATTGTCTTCCAAATCTTCTTTAACATTTTCAATTGTCATATCTTGCAGTTCTACCATTTCTGTGAATTTTTCTTCGCCACCATATCGTGTAAATATTTTTTCTAACTCTTCCTCTACTTCTTCTTTACTAACTTTCACATTATGTTTGTCAGCTTCTGCTAATAACAATTGTTGATTTCCATGTCCACTAACTACCCTGTTAATATAAGAAACAATTTGCTCTGTATTTACACTAACAAAACTTGCTGTGTCACCTTTCATTGCTTGAAAAATCAATGGCATAACATCATGATTAACAACCACAAAATCATTTGTTGTGATTAATTCTACAGTTGTGTCCGGTGCCATACTTGGTACTTGTTCAGACAATAATTCGAAAAAATGATACTCTTTTGAGCCCTCTTCGTACTTTGGACCGCTTGTCTTTTTCCCACAACCAACTATCATTAAGCTAATCATGAGAATCGAAACTAATAATTTCTTCATACTTCTCCTTCCTTTTAATTATTCT
Organism: Fidelibacterota bacterium; assembly: GCA_034659735.1. Lineage (GTDB taxonomy): Bacteria > Fidelibacterota > Fidelibacteria > Fidelibacterales > Fidelibacteraceae > TCS52. The sequence goes on from JAYEHX010000071.1 coordinate 8,769, forward strand.
GTTAAATATTCTATTTTCATTTCATAATCCCATTTATCAAAATATAGATTTCCGCCTTTCCACTCTACTTCGCCTCTTTGAAAATCTACAGTTTCGCTTCTCGGATAATTTTTACTTGGGAATAGTGGTTTAGAATAATCATCGTTTACAATAAGACGATATCTGTCTATATTCCCCAAATAAAAGTTAGCAATTTTTTCATCTTCAGAAATGATTGTTCCAAAAGATTGGTCAACAGGAACCCAGCCGATTCCTTCCAAATAAAATTCTCCCCAATCATGCAAATTTAGATGACCGGGATGAAAATGCCAACCACTTTGCCACTTCGCCGGAATTCCATTATAACGAGCTAATGTCAAAAATAATAGTGTCTGCATTCCACAATCGCCATGTCTGTTTTCCAAAACATAAAATGGTATATTTTTCATTGTGGAATATTCTCTTGCACTCGCCCAAGGAATATTTTTATCTATCCACAGAAATATCATTTTCGCTTTTGAATATGGATTTGTTTCATCGCCAACAATTTTTTTTGACAACTTTTTAATTTCATCTGTAAAAATTATGTGAGTTTCTCGTTCACTTGTATATTTTTTATAGAATCCTGTATCTTTTTTATACTCTTTTATATTTCTCAAATCTATTTTTTTATATTGTGCCCAAGTTATCATAGTAAATTCCAACTTAAATTCTGTTGGTTTTCCTTTGACCGCAGGTTTTTCCAAATAAACCGTTCGCTGAAGATTTTTATTATCCGCTAAAATATATTCATCTGTATTCGTAGAAATTAATTTAATGTCTGTTTGACGAGCATTGCCTTCTCTTGGAAATGGCAACCAACATCGAATAATTTCTCCGTCTGGCACCACATCAGCATTTACCGTCAATGTATAAAGAACTTTAATTCTTGCTGGATTGACTAATTTTTCGCCTGTTTCTTTTGATAAGTTGATTGTCTTTTTTGCATCTTCATCTAAGAATTTTTGCCAATCACTTTTTGCAGGATTTTTTTCTATCTCGTTCTTTTTGTTTTTCGCATCTTTGTTTATTCTGAATAAGTTTGGTGCGGAATTCTTAAAATACCTTTTGTCACCATTGATAATTTTCATTTCCAATGATTTTTCTTTTTCCCATTGTAAAATTTGCTCATCGCTAACATCCGGATAATATTTCTTAATTTCAGACAAAATATCATCTAACGATTTATTAAAGTCAAGTTCAATTCGCTCCATTATTGCTTTCTCTAATCGCAAATCAATCTTAACTTTTTTTGATGTATC
>JAYEHX010000071.1:10148-15546 GCA_034659735.1 Fidelibacterota bacterium
TAAAAATGACAATAAATTCCTCTGCGTCTTTGCGACTTTGCGAAAGATATTCTCTGTGGCAATTCATATCAAATTTCCGCTCGTTTTTGCTCGTTGCTATTTAGATTTATTCTTTGCAAACTTAAAACATCTTTGCGTTCTTTGCTTCTTTGCGAACTTTGCGTGAAATCTTTTTGTGTTTTTCGTGGTTAATAAAAAAACGAACTATCTCTCCAACAATTTATTTAAATCAATTTCTTCATTGCATGGACTAATTAAATATATTATTTTATTGCCATTGAAAAAGTAGAGAAAAATTAAAAAGGAGATAAAATGTTTGGAATTGAAAATCCGTTATTTTGGGCAGTGCCTGTTGCATCAGTAATTGCATTGCTATTCGCTTGGAACTTTTTTCGTCAGATGATGAAAGAGAGCGAAGGAACAGAGAAAATGAAACAGATAGCTGAGCATGTTCGCAAAGGTGCGAATGCTTATATTCATCAACAATACAAGATTGTCTTTATTGTGTTTATGATTTTGACAGTTGTTTTTATAGTTATGGCTTGGGTATTTAATGTGCAGAATAAGTGGGTGCCGTTTGCATTTTTAACCGGTGGATTTTTCTCCGGTCTTGCAGGTTGGCTTGGAATGAAAACTGCAACTTATGCATCAGCAAGAACAGCAAATGCTGCAAAACATTCTTTAAATAAAGGATTGAGAGTCGCTTTTAGAAGTGGTGCAGTTATGGGATTGGTTGTTGTTGGTTTAGCAATTTTAGATGTTTCGATTTGGTTTATTGTTTTAAATATATTCGTTGATAGTGCTGATCCTGCACACAAGTTGGTGATTATCACAACAACGATGTTGACATTTGGGATGGGAGCTTCTACTCAAGCATTATTTGCTCGTGTAGGTGGTGGAATTTTCACAAAAGCCGCAGATGTTGGTGCTGATCTTGTTGGAAAAGTCGAAGCGGGAATTCCCGAAGACGATCCAAGAAATCCTGCAACAATTGCTGATAATGTTGGCGATAATGTTGGTGATGTCGCCGGAATGGGAGCGGATCTTTATGAATCATACACCGGGTCAATTTTGGCAACTGCCGCACTTGGAGCAGCAGCATTTCTACATGAAGGATTAGCCATACAACTTAAAGGAGTTTTGGCTCCAATGTTAATCGCTGCCGTCGGTGTAATTCTCTCAATAATTGGAATATATTTAGTTAAAACAAAAGAAGATGCTACACAAAAAGATCTTTTGAAATCTTTGGGTAGTGGTGTTAACTGGAGTTCAATTTTAATTATTATTAGTTCATTTGGGGTTTTATATTTTCTTGGAATTCCAAATTATCTTGGACTTTGGGCTTCGATTATAGTTGGATTAGTAGTAGGAACTGTTATTGGAAAAGTGACAGAATATTATACTTCAGCATCTTATACTCCAACACAAAATATCGCAAATAATGCAAATTCCGGACCGGCAACTTTGATAATTAATGGAATCGGAACCGGAATGATTTCAACAGCGATACCTGTAATAGCCGTTGTTGTTGGAACAATATTAGCTTATATGTTCGCAGCCGAATGGAATATGGCAAATGTTCACATGGGATTATATGGAATTGGAATCTCCGCAGTTGGAATGCTTTCAACTTTGGGAATCACACTTGCTACAGATGCTTATGGACCTATCGCTGATAATGCTGGTGGAAATGCTGAAATGAGTGGTTTGGGTGAAGAAGTTCGCGAGAGAACAGATGCACTTGATTCACTTGGAAATACCACTGCGGCTACAGGAAAGGGATTCGCTATCGGTTCAGCTGCTCTTACTGCACTTGCACTTCTTGCATCTTATATCGAAGAGATAAAAATCGGTTTAGTGAGAATAGGAACAGAGACATTACAAATCGGAGCTGAAACAATTCAAACTACATCGGCAACATTTGCAAATTTTATGGAATATTATAATGTGACATTAATGAATCCAAAAGTATTGGTAGGAATGCTTATCGGCTCAATGATGGCTTTTGTATTCTGCGGATTGACAATGAATGCTGTTGGAAAAGCTGCTTCAAAAATGGTTGATGAAGTTAGAAGACAATTCCGAGAAATCAAGGGAATCATGACCGGCGATACAGAACCTGAATATGCAAAATGTGTTGAAATCTCAACAAAAGGTTCACAAAGAGCAATGATGTTTCCATCATTACTCGCAATCGCAATGCCAATTATTGTTGGACTTCTTTTTGGTGTAGCCGGAGTTATGGGGCTTCTTGTCGGTGGATTAGCCGCAGGATTTGTATTAGCAATTTTTATGGCAAATGCCGGTGGCTCTTGGGATAATGCAAAAAAATATATCGAAAGTGGTGCTCATGGTGGGAAAGGATCTGATGCACATAAGGCGGCGGTTATTGGTGATACTGTCGGTGATCCTTTCAAAGACACTTCCGGACCAAGTTTGAATATCTTAATTAAACTTATGAGTATGGTTTCAATTGTTATGGCAGGATTAACTGTTAGTTGGTCATTGCTCTAAAATTTTTATTTGAATAATTAACAAAAAACTTCCAAGGTTATTACAATTTTGGGAGTTTTTTTATAATTGCTTTTTTTATATTTTTTTTTGCAATTTGAGAAATAAAATCGTATAATATAAGTTTGAAATTAGAAAATCTTTAGGAGGGAAATTTGTTCAAGATAGTAGTATTAGTAAAACAAGTACCGGATACAAAAAACATAACTGGCGATGCAATGAAAGCCGATGGAACGGTAAACAGAAGTGCATTACCAACGATATTTAATCCGGAAGATTTGAATGCTTTAGAAGAGGCATTAAAAATCAAAGATGAGTTTGGGGCAGAAATTATTGTGCTAACCATGGGTCCACCGAATGCAAGTAATGTTCTTCGTAAATCATTATTCCGCGGAGCCGATGATGTGATTTTGCTCTCCGATATAAAATTTTCGGCTGCCGACACACTCGCAACTTCTTATGCCTTATCACTTGCAATTAAAAAAATCGGCAACTTTGATTTAATTATTGGTGGAACTCAGGCAATTGATGGCGATACCGCTCAAGTGGGACCACAAACGGCAGAAAAACTTAAAATCAATCAACTGACATTTATTGATAAAATTGTAAAATTGACTAAAAATGAAATTATAGTAAATCGTACGACAGATTTTGGATATGAAACCGTTAAGGCAAAGCTACCGATTTTATTAACTATAACAGGAGAAGCAAACACTCCACGACCATATTCTGTAAAACAAACTCTTACATATAAAAATGCAATTTCTTTGATAGAGAAGCATGATTATGATGATGGATATTTAGAATCTGACAATGATGATAAACCGTTTATAATTACAAATTGGAATCATGAAGATATTAATGCAGATGTAGAAAGTTGCGGATTATCCGGTTCGCCGACACAGGTGAAAAAAATTGAAAATGTAGTTTTGGAAGCCGGAAATTATAAAGAGATAGAAAATTCTGAAGACGGTCTGAAAATGTTAATATCAGAATTGATGTCAGAGCATATAATTGGTTAAAATATAGTTGAGGGAAAAATGAAAAATGAAGTATTAGTTTACATAGAATTGCAAAACAATAAAATAGCAAATGTTTCGTTGGAATTATTGGGCAAGGCACAGGATTTAGCAGAAAAATTATCCGTAAAATGTGGTGCAATTATTCTTGGCGAAAAAACAGATCAACATCATAAAACGATTTTTGAATATGGAGCAGATGTAATCTATTCTGCAGACAATTTATCTTTGAAAAATTATACTCCTATGCCCTATACGAAAACTGTTTGTGATATTATTGAGGAATATAAGCCGGAAATTGTTTTATATGGTGCAACAGTGAATGGACGAGATCTTGCTCCGAGAATTGCATCAAAATTAAAAACCGGACTAACTGCTGATTGTACGGAATTACAGATTGGCGATTATGAAAAGAAGAGAAAAGGCGAAGTGAAAAAGTATGAAAATATTTTATATCAAATTCGTCCTGCCTTTGGTGGAAATATCATTGCAACAATTGTAAGTCCAAATCACAGACCGCAGATGGCGACAGTTCGTTCCGGAGTTATGAAAATAAATAAAAATAGTAAAACAAAATCCGGAAAGGTTATTAATATTAAAACAGATATTCCACAAGAATTATTGCTTTCGGAAATTATTGAAAGTATTAAAAAAGAGAAAAGTGTTGATTTGAATTCTTCATCGATTGTAATTGCAGGTGGAATGGGACTTGGCACAAAAGAAAATTTTAAATTGATTCACAAATTAGCGGAAACTTTTGGTGGAGTTGTCGGTGCTTCTCGTGCTGCAGTTGACGCCGGACTTATAAATTCAGACCATCAAGTTGGACAAACCGGAACTACCGTTCAACCAAAATTATATATCGCAGTTGGAATTTCAGGACAGATTCAGCACATCGCCGGTATGAGTAATTCAAACAGAATAATTGCAATTAATACAGATAAAGATGCACCTATTTTCAAGATTGCACATTATGGAATAGTTGGTGATGCGAATAAGGTAATTCCAAAATTAATAGAAATATTTCAAAAATTAAAAAAATAAATCAATGAAAGGAATTTAACAATGGCAAATTTTTTTGAAGACAATGATGATTTATTATTTCAATTTAAACAATTAGATTTAGATACGATAATAAAATTTAGAGAAGATAATTTTTCGGACGCAAAAAAATATAAATATGCTCCGAAAGATCTGGAAGATGCAAAAGATTCTTACGAAAGAATTCTAAAAATTGTGGGCGAAATTGCGGGTGATGTAATTGAACCGAATTCTGCCGAGACGGATGAAGTTGGTGCAAGGTTAGAAAATGGTGAAGTAATTTATGCACTCGGAACGAAACTCGGACTCGATGCAATGAGAAAAGCAGATATGATGGGTTTCACAATTCCACGAGAATATGGTGGAATAAATTCCCCGATGACATTATACTGTATGGCAATTGAAATGGTATCACGATCCGATGCGGCATTTATGAATATTTTCGGTTTGCAAAGCGACATCGCTGATACGATTTATAAATATGCCGATGAAGATTTAAAAAATAAATATATTCCAATGTTATGTAATGAACCAATTACAGCTTCGATGGCATTAACCGAGCCAGATGCCGGAAGTGATTTGCAGGCGGTAATGTTGAAAGCATATCAAGATGAATCGGGGCAATGGTTTTTAAATGGAGTGAAGCGATTTATCACAAATGGGAATGGCGAAATTTCTTTGGTTTTAGCACGAAGTGAAGAGGGAACAGAAGACGGTCGTGGACTTTCAATGTTTCTTTATGAGCGAGACGATAAGATGAAAATTCGTAGAATAGAAAATAAATTGGGAATTCACGGATCGCCTACTTGCGAAATGCAATTCAACGA
>JAYEHX010000072.1:0-3934 GCA_034659735.1 Fidelibacterota bacterium
ATATGGTGACTTCTCCAATTACTCCAAAAGGCAGTTGGATATTTGGAATTGGTGCCGGAGTTGTATTGATTGTTATTCGACTTTTTGGCGGATTGCCAGAAGGAGTAATGTATTCTATTCTATTCATGAATGGATTTGTGCCACTAATTAATAGATATACCAAACCAAAAGTATTTGGGAAAATCAAGGAGAAAAATTAGATGAATAAGTCACTAAAAATGATATTAGTTTTAACAATTATTACTGTAATTTCTGGTGTTATATTATCTTATTGGGATAGTTTTACAAAGCCGAAAATTGAAGCACATAGAGCAAATAAAATGGATAAATTGGTAAGGGCGATACTTCCTGATAATGACTCCATTGAAGAATTAAAAATTGGTGGCAAAACTATTTATAAAGGAATTAAAGATGATGAAATTATTGGGTTAGTTTTTAAAGTTGAAGGCGGTGGATATCAGGATATTATTTCAATAATTGTTGGAGTTTCTCCTGATTTTTCTGAGATAAATGCGATTAAAATTTTGAGTCAAAAAGAGACACCGGGCTTAGGAACTAAAATTGTAGATGATCCGTCAAATGATAATCCCGCTTGGTTTACAGAACAATTTAAAAATTTAAAAATTGAGCCGGAAATTATATTCGTAAAGGGGAAAGAGGCAACAAAAAATAATGAAATTCAAGCAATCACAGGGGCAACAATTTCATCAAAAGCGGTTGTGAATATTTTGAATGTGGGAATTGCAAACATTAAGAAGATGTATGAAAATAAAAAATAGAGTTAAATAAATTTTATAAGGTGAATATATGTCACAAAAAAAAGCAACTTTGATGGAAGAATTTTTAAGAGGAATTTGGAAAGAAAATCCGATTTTGATTTCGCTTCTCGGATTATGCCCGACACTTGCCGTAACGGTTTCGGCAGAAAATGGTTTAGCGATGGGACTTGCGGCGACTTTTGTTGTAATCAGTTCAAGTATGCTCGTTTCTCTATTGCGGAATATAATCCCTTCGGAAGTTAGAATTGCGAGTTTTATTGTAATTATTGCAACATTCGTAACGATAGCAGACAGATATCTCGCTGCATATTTCCCGGAAATCAGTGCGAATTTAGGACCGTTTATTCCACTTATTATTGTCAACTGTATGATACTTGGAAGGCAAGAAGCATTTGCTTCAAAAAATAATATACTTCGTTCTGCACTTGATGCAATCGGCGTAGGAATTGGTTTTACTTTAGTTCTTGTGGTATTGGGTGGAGTGAGAGAAATTCTTGGTTCGGGAACACTTTTTGGAGCTGAAGTTATGTGGAGTGGTTTTCATCCTTGGGCAGTTATGATATTGCCACCGGGAGCATTTTTGGCTTTGGGATTGATGATTGGAGTTTCAAATTGGTTAAATGAATTGGGAGAGAAAAAATGAATCTAATAATTATTTTTATATCCGCTGCTCTTATAAACAACTTTGTATTAATTCAATTTTTGGGAATTTGTCCTTTTGTTGGAGTTTCAAAAAAAATGGATTCTGCCGTGAGTATGGGACTTGCTGTCACATTTGTGATGGTAATTAGTGCAGCAGTCACTTGGCTAATTTACAATTTGATTTTGGTTCCATTTGATATGCAAATTTTAGAATATGTCGCTTTCATTTTGGTTATCGCTTCGTTAGTTCAATTGGTTGAGATGTTTATCAAAAAAGTAAGCAAACCGTTATATGACTCTTTGGGGATTTTTCTTCCTTTGATTACTACAAATTGTGCAATTTTGGGATTGGCTTTGATTTCTGTTCTAAAAGAATATAGTTTTATGGAAAGTGTGATTTTTGGAGTTGGGGCCGGAGTTGGTTTCACATTGGCACTTGTAATAATGGCAGGAATTAGAGAGGAATTAGAGTTGGCACCTGTTCCGAAACATTTCAAAGGTGCAGGAATTACGATGATAATTGCAGGATGTTTGGGATTGGCTTTTATGGGTTTTTCAGGATTAATTTAATAAAATATGTGAGGAATAAATGGATATAAATTCATTATTAATATCGGCATTAACTATGGGTGGAATGGGATTGTTATTTTCAATTGGCTTGGCTGTTGCGAGCAAAAAATTTCATGTTGAGGATGACCCAAGAGTTTCTCAAATAAACGAAGTACTTCCAGGAGCGAATTGTGGTGCTTGTGGATTTCCCGGTTGTTCTGCTTTCGCCGATAATGTTGTAAAAGGCAAAGCCGAATATAGTGGTTGTCCTGTTGGCGGTCCTGATGTTGCGAGTGAAGTAGCTAAAATTTTGGGATTGAATGCCGGAGATTCTGAAAGAATGGTAGCACAAGTTATGTGTCAAGGTGGAAATGCCGAAACATCAAGAAAGGCAATTTATACAGGAATTCAAACTTGCACGGGTGCATCAGTAATTAGCAAAGGGGAGAAGTATTGCGAATATGGTTGTATCGGATTGGGCGAATGTGTAGATGCTTGTCAATTTGATGCAATGTATATGAACGATAATGGATTGCCTGTTGTTATTCAAGATAAATGTGTCGGGTGTGGCGAATGTGTAAGAGTATGTCCGCAGAATATTATGGAAATGCATCCTGTTAGTCATAAGGTTTTATTAAGATGTAGAAATGAAGATCCGATTTTGGTTGCGAGAGGAGTTTGCACAAGAGCTTGTATTGCTTGTGGAATATGTGTGAGAGAAGCAGACGAAGGAAAATTAACGATGTCAAATAATTTAGCAAAAATTGAATATGACAAATTTGGCAATGATAAAAAAATACCTACTGAAAAATGTCCGGGGGAATGTTTTACGAGTTCGTAAGAAGTTCACGCAAAGACGCTAAAACGCTAAGGGGAAAATAATTATAAAAAATAGATATAATAAAGAAACGCTCCTTTTATTGGAGCGTCAGATCGGAGATACTATCTCCGACGATGTTAACATTCGAATAATAATAACAAAATATGAAAAAAGCAAATAAAAAATTAAAAAAAATTAGAGTCGTTGCTTATGTTGATGGTTTTAACTTATATTTTGGAATGAGGGCAGCTAATTTTGATAAATATAAATGGCTAAACATTAAGTTGTTAATTAAAAATTTATTACATTCAAATCAAGAATTAAAAGAAATAAAATATTTTACTAGTAGAATTAGTAATAATCCTGATAAAGAGAAAAGACAAACAACTTATATTGAAGCACTTGAATCAATTGGAATTAAAATATATTATGGTCATTATCAAAAATCAATTATTGAATGTAGAAAATGTGGTAATAAATGGGTTAAATTTAATGAAAAAATGACAGATGTTAATATTGCAACACAAATGTTAAAGGATGCTTATAATGATAAATATAATATGGCTATGCTTATATCAGGTGATAGCGATCTGATTCCTCCTATAAAAGTTATACATAATAATTTTACTAATAAAAGAGTATTTGTAGTTTTTCCACCCAAAAGGCATAACAATTCTGTTTCTATTGTTGCAAAAGGATCAATGACAATTGGACGAAAAAAATTAGCTGATAGTCAATTTGATAAAAAAATACAAAAAAAAGATGGATTTATTCTTAATAAACCTAAAGAATGGAAATGAATAATATAACATACGAAACCGGAATAATAAAAAAATCCCAACTGAAAGGTTTTCGGGAGAATGTTTTATTTCTAATTTGGATTGATATTTGATAATTAAATAAATTTCAAAAAATATAAAAATACCTTGCTTTTTACAATATTTATATATAATATTGTAAGTGATTTGCAAATAAGGGGATAAAACAATTATGATTATCAATTTTTCAGTAAAAAACTACAGGTCTATAAAAGATAAAATAACATTATCGTTTGAAGCAACAAATTCAAAAAATTTGGAAGAGTATTATATTGTTGAGCCCAAAAAAGGATTACGATTATTAAAATTGGGTATAATTTATGGTG
>JAYEHX010000073.1:0-3898 GCA_034659735.1 Fidelibacterota bacterium
CTTGCAGTTGGTGTCTCGTCTTTATCAGCAGTATATAACTCTGACATAGATAAAGTGACATTAGATAATGAAGCATCAATAGATTGCAAATCAATGTCCAAATCTCTATCCATAAATTCATAATTAAAATTCAAATCATCTTCTGATACGAGTGCACCACCGAAAACAACTCCAACATCAATTCCAATAGGTATTGGTAATAATCCTGTTTTTGTTTTTGCTCTCTTATAAAGCCCACTATTCATCGCAGTCCCAAAACCGGTGACCAAAGGTTGTGCATACATCTCGGCATTATTTTCTAACATGCCGGTTAATGCATCTTCAAAACTTCCGGCTTCAAGAATACCAAAAGAAAACACAATGAGAAATAGTATAATTAGTATCTTACTTTTTTTCATTTTTAACTCCTTTTTTTAACATTTATCTCTACTATCCTATATTAATAATATATTTTTACATTACAAATGTTTTTTATATTTTTTTTTAATTGAATTATTATTATTAAAATGTTATTTTATTACGGAGGTAATAAATGAAAACAATAGAACAATTATTAATAAATAAAGCAACAGACGCAAGAAAAAATTCTTATTCACCATATTCTAAATTTAAAGTCGGTGCTGCTCTGCTTGGCGAAAGTGGTAATGTATATGTAGGAACCAATGTGGAAAGCAGTTCTTATGGCTTAACCGTTTGTGCCGAAAGAAATGCAATCGGTGCAGGAATTGTAGCTGGAGAAACAAAATTCAAATCACTTGTAATAATAAGTAAAGATGGCGTTTCACCTTGTGGAGCATGCCGTCAAGTTATTTATGATGTTTGTGGAAATATTGATGTTATTTTAGTGAATGAAAAAAATAAAATTGTAAATACACTTAAAGCAATAGAACTCTTGCCATTTCCATTTGATGAAACTAAATTAAAAAAATAGAAGGTGTTATGACTGATTCTTTATCTAAACATAATTGTATTATAATAGGAATTGCCGGTGGAAGTGGCTCGGGAAAAACGATGGTATCAAAAGCAATTGTTAAGGATTTTAAGAGAAAGGGTGCAACAATTATCGAACAGGATTGGTATTATTATAATTTGCCAAAAGAGAAAAAATCTGAATGGAAAAATTGGAATTTTGATCATCCTAATGCTGTCGAATTTTCTCTCCTACAAAAACAACTAAAACAATTACAAAAAGGCGAATCAATAAATGCTCCGCAATATGAATATTCTACACATTCGAGAATGAAAGAAACTTTGCTAATTGAACCGCAAAAAGTAATAATAGTAGAAGGAATTTTAATTCTAAATAATCCACAAATTTTAAAATTATTAGATATAAAATTATATGTTGATACAGATTCTGATGTAAGATTTATTCGCCGACTTAAGAGAGATATTTTTGAAAGAGGTAGAACAATAGAGAATGTAATTGAACAATATTACAAAACCGTTCGACCTATGCACTTAACTTTTGTTGAACCAAGTAAACGAAATGCCGATATAATTATTCCTGAGGGCGGAAAAAATAAAGTTGCAATCGACTTGTTAAAATCAAAAATAAAAATGTTATTAAGAGATATTCATGATTGATAAAGATTCACCGCGGAGATGCAGAGACGCAGAAAATAGTTTATTTTTGCCTTACAGAAAAGACACAAAGAATACTTAATATATACAAAGAGTAACATGATGGTAGAAAATATGGGGCAACATAAATCCGGTTGGATTGAAGTAATTTGCGGAAGCATGTTTAGTGGAAAAACTGAGGAATTGATTCGGCGACTTAGAAGAGCACAAATTGCAAGACAAAAAGTTGTAGTTTTTAAACCAAAAATTGACAATCGCTATGATAAAACAGATGTTGTAAGTCATAATAAACAGACAATAAAAAGTATAATTATTGAAAATGCAGATGAAATTCCAAAACATGCAGTTTATTCACAAGTTATCGGAATTGATGAAGCACAATTTTTTGATAATGATTTGGTAGAAATAGTTCAAAAATTAGCTGATAGCGGAAAGAGAATTATTATTGCCGGATTAGATAAAGATTATAGAAATGTTCCCTTTGAACCACTTCCACAATTACTTGCAATAGCAGAATATATTACAAAAACTTTGGCGATTTGTATGAAATGTGGTGCTCCTGCAAATTATACACAACGAATTACCGACTCGACCGAACGAGTATTAGTTGGAGCAACTGACACCTATGAAGCAAGATGTCGCCACTGTTATGAACCACCTAAAGAAGCTTAATGATTTAAATAATTAGAAAATAATTTGGAGAAAATATGCAATTTATTAGTTTAATCGGTTTGTTAACACTTTTATTTATCGCTTGGTTATTATCCTATCACAAAAAGAAAATAAAATTTAGAACTGTAATTTGGGGATTAGGATTACAATTTCTATTTGCTGTGATAATTTTACGAAAGGACTATTGGAGTTTTATTGGAATGACTATTTTAGCTCTTTTATTTATTATATATATATTTAGAGAAAAAACAATTACTTCGAATAAGTTAATCGATTCCGTTTCAATAATTTTATCCTCATTGATAATTGGAGTTGGAATTTATTTTATTCTTAATTGGATTTCTTATACTTTATTACTCGTAATTATGATTGTTTTAATGATTCTAAACAGTAAATTATTAAAAAAAGAATTCCTTAAACCTATATTAAACTCAATTTTGATTATTGTTTTATTTGCGGGCTTGATTCATAAAGGTTTAACCGGTCAAATTGTATTTCAAATATTTAGTGATGGAGTCGCTAACTTTTTGGATTTATCATTTTACGGAGCAAAATTTTTATTTGGTAATTTGGTCGAAGGCAAATATTTCTTTCCAAGTGATGGTTCTTGGCCCGGTTTTGGTTTCCAATTTGCATTCAAAGTTCTACCTACAATAATTTTCTTCGGTGGATTTATGAGCATATTATATTATCTCGGAATTATGCAAAAGGTTATTATCACAATGGCACAATTTATGAGATGGACTTTACAAACAAGTGGAGCAGAATCTCTTTCTTGTTCTGCAAATATTTTCGTCGGACAGACAGAAGCACCACTTCTTATTAAACCATTTTTAAATACAATGACAAAATCAGAATTGTTAACAATCATGGTTGGCGGTTTTGCAACTATTGCCGGTGGAGTTCTTGCCGGATATATTGCAATGGGAGTTAGTGCCGGACATCTTGTCGCAGCATCGGTTATGTCAGCTCCGGCAGCTCTTGTAATTGGAAAAATAATTTATCCGGAAACAGAGCATTCTGCTACTGCCGGCGATGTTTCGCTTCCCGAAATAAAAGAGGCACAAAACATTCTTGACGCCGCTTCAAGTGGAATTTCTGATGGATTAAAACTTGCTGTAAATGTTGGAGCAATGCTAATTGGATTCATCGCTCTAATTTCTGTTGTAGATGTGATTTTCAATAAAGTTGATTTTTTAATAGATGGTAAAATGCTTGGTGGCGAACTTATTAAATATACTACTGGTGGTGGAATTTCTCCAATTACTCAAGAGTATGCGGGATTTTTTCCCGGCTCATTAAAAACTCTATTCGGAACTATTTTACGACCATTAGCTTTTTTGATGGGTGTTCCCTGGGAAGATGCTGACCTTGTTGGAAACTTGCTTGGAATTAAATTATCGCTAAATGAATTTGTTGCCTATGGAAATTTGGGAACATATATTCAAAGTAATGCAATGGGCGAAAGAGCTCAGATTATCTCAACTTATGCACTTTGCGGATTTGCAAACTTCGCTTCTATCGGAATTCAAATTGGTGGCATAAGTGCAGTTGCTCCATCACGAAAAAAGGACTTATCACAGACAGTATTCAAAGCAATGCTCGGTGGTGCTATCGCAAGCTGGACAACCGCAACGATTGC
>JAYEHX010000074.1:0-3420 GCA_034659735.1 Fidelibacterota bacterium
TATGGAATACATCAACCGTGTTGATGTGTAGAAATGTCAGAGACATTTCTTTATTTATAAAAAGCTACGCTTTTTTTGTATTAACACGCCTGCCCTGTAGCTAAGCGTATTGGGGGTTAATGCACTCCAAAAAAAATACTCCAAAAAAAACAAAGCAATCTATTAATAAAATAAATTAATATGATAATATTAAAAACAATTTAAATTAAAAAATGCCATATATTCAATATATAGCATTTCTTTTTTTTTCCAAATTTAGTAAATAAAATAATATTCTTTTATTTCACTTTATTTTCAATCAATTTTTCAACAGCAGAAATAATTCTCAACTCAAATTCTGCAATTGGTTCTTTCATTTCTTCCAATTTTTTAAGTAATTTTTTGCTTTTATTTTTAGAGTATTTTCCATTTGATTTTATCGCATCTAAACCAATTTCTGCTACTTCCGAAAGATTTGCCGATAATTGCTCAATTTCCCATAATACTGGCGAATTCTCAATTATAGGTTTTAAATTTTTACTGTTTTTTGACAATTTTGTTAATTCAAATATCAGAAATTCTTTTGGATTGTTTGTGAAATATAGTGATGAATTTCCACTTAAATATTCGTCTGTTGCTTTTCGTATTTTTCTCGCAATTGGAGCATCCGAATATGAAATATCAATCAAACGAGTTAGTGGCATCTGTTGTAGATATTTTTTCTGTCCGGCTCTTTTATGGCGAGTATAATTTTCAATCGGTTCAATTACTTCAATTAAATTTTGCAATGAATTGGTCTCTCTATTATTTGTCAATCTTCTCATTCCCATTTCTCTATTCGTTATATGAGTCAATCCCAATTCCTCAAGATGAAAACTCACATATTCCAATCGGCGATACATATCATCAACACTTTTAACATTTCTTGGCGACCATAATCTCTCTGCAACTGCACAAGTTCGAGGCCATATTCTGGAGTCAACATTTTCAGTAGTTGTAAATTCCGCCCAACTTGTCACTTCACCACCAAAAATATTATTCTCAACTTCTTCGGAAAGATTACTTCCTTCCATCACAGGATCATTCAAATAATGTCGCTCAGTATCCCAAAACAAATCTATATAATATCCATTTGACAAAATAGCATGATAACCTTTTTCTGCTGCTTCGATCATCGCTTCTTTTCCTCGCCACGATTGAATAACGATATTATTTGGCATTTCCGGTTGCAAAATTTCGTCCCAGCCAACCATTTTTTTATTATTTTTTGTAAGTATTTTTAAAATTCGCTGATTGAATTTTGTCTGTAATTCGTGTTTATCTTTTATTCCATTTTCTTTCATATATTTCTGAATTTGTTTATTTGCTTTCCAGTGATTTCCATTATTTTCATCGCCACCGATATGGAAATATTCATCAGGAAAAAGTGCTGACATTTCGCCTATAAATTTATCCAAAAATTGATAAGTATATTCACTTGTCGGATCCATCGCAGGATCTTGAATTCCCCAAGTTCGCTCAATAGAATATGTCGTATCTTTACTTGACAATTTCGGATATCCCAAAAACCAAGCAGTAGAATGACTCGGCATATCAAATTCCGGATAGACACGAATTCCACGAACGCTCGCATATTCGATAATCTCTTTCATCTGAATTTGTGTAAAATATAAACCATCTGAACCCTTTTCGTGCAACAGCGGAAAAACCTTACTCTCAATTCTAAATCCCTGATCTTCACTCAAATGTAAATGCAAAACATTCATCTTCATCGCCAACATCGCATCAATATTTCGCTTTATAACATTGACAGGATAGAAATGACGACAAACATCAATCATCAATCCACGCCAAGGAAATCGCGGTTCATCTTGAATTTTACATGCTTGAAAATAGTAACCTTTCTCATCACTTTTCAACAATTGTAAAAGTGTCTCTAATCCATATATTACACCGTTTTCATTATTTGCAGAGAGTTGAATTCCACTTTTACTAACATTAAGTGAATAAGATTCATCAATATTTAATTTGGCTTTTCCAATTCCGTCACTCAATATTTTTAATTCTGCAGAATCACATTTACTATCTTGTGTAATGAAATCTTGATCCAAAAATAAACCTGTTCGTCCGGACAATCTTCGCAAAAATCTCGTGCTATTCACCTCTACCATTTTGCTGAATTTCCCATCAACAGATAATTTAAAATCCTCATCAATATAGAATTTATTTTCTGTTAAATGCACCTCTTTTGGAATTGGCATTAAATTCATTTTTTCATTTCCTATTATTTGTGGATTTGACACTATCTCATCTTGTTTACAACTAACAAACATCAATACAATTATCATCAATAAGAATATTTTAGCTCTCATCTTCCCTCCTTTTTTTCTCTTTTTTATTCATAGATAGAATTTAATACTATTTTAATTAATAAGCAAAAGATTATTATAATTAACAATTCTATCTTTTTGAAAAAAAAATAAGAAAATGTTTGCATTTGTGGAACTATTTTCTTATACTACAGTTAATTGAAAACAAAGAGATAAAATAAATTTTCAGGTTCCCTCCTGTAAAGAAAAATGCCAGTATTTAATCGTATTGGCATTTTTCTTTTTTGCTATAATTTATTATTTCATTTATAACTTTAAAACATTATCTTTAGACATGAAAAAGATTCAAAAAACAATTTTAATATTATCTCTTTTAATAACTTTAAGCAATTTATTACATTCTGAAATTAATTATCTTGGTGCAATGAATATACATTCAAAAAACATATATCGTGGAAATGAAATTAAAACCAAAACTCCAATTTTAAAAGCTGAATTTAGCATCATGGGAAGTGAATCAAATTTATGGTTCAACACAATGTTTACAAAATCTTTATCAAAAAATAAATTCAATGAATTCAAACTTATGCTGGGATATACAAAATTCATTAATGAAAAAAATACTTTGGAAATGAGAACAATATTTTCACAATATCCCGATATGAGTTTTGATTCGAACCATAATTTATATCTCAAATATTCCTATGGTATAAAAGTTCCAATTTCATTTGACACAGATTATAATTTTGAAAATAATTCACTCTATTCATCCGTCAAATCTACGATGTATTTCGACATCTATACGCCTTGGATTATAGAATCTTCAATTGGCTACAATTTTACTTCATACAATCAATTTGACATATCGTATTCATCTGGATTTGCTGATTTCAATACAACTCTTTTAACATATATTGGACTTGGCAGAATCAATATCGAACCGGCAATTTCCGTAATTTATCAATTTGAAAAACAAAATACAGAGATTCTTTTTTCACTATATTTCGATTACATTTTTTAAGTCATATTCACCACAAAAGAACACAAGGAACACAGAGAACATCTAATTCATCTAATTATTATCATCGAATTAATCGAATTTATCTAATTG
>JAYEHX010000074.1:3520-15189 GCA_034659735.1 Fidelibacterota bacterium
GATTCTTTTTTCACTATATTTCGATTACATTTTTTAAGTCATATTCACCACAAAAGAACACAAGGAACACAGAGAACATCTAATTCATCTAATTATTATCATCGAATTAATCGAATTTATCTAATTGTTGTCATTTGTTTTTTTTAACATCGAACTAAAACAAACTATAACTAACTCTTTGCGTTCTTTCTTTGTGTTCTTTGTGGTGAATTATTCTTTCTTTGCGTTCTTTCTTTCTTCCTTTGCGAGCTTTGCGTGAAATCTTTTTGTATTTTTCGTGCTTAATAATTTATCAAACTTCTAACCGTCCAAGCATTATAAAACCCCTTTTCTTTCGCTATTTTCTCAAATTGGCGACACTCTTTATATTCAATAAAATCTCCAACTCTAACTTTATAATATGGAGTTTGAAATACAATATATACATTTTGGTTTAAAACCCTACTTGCCCTTTTTTTCTCATAATTCGCTTTATTGATTCTTTGGGTAGATAATAATTGAACTCTATATCCACTCATCTGTTTCCGATTACTTGTTGCATTTGTAGAATCAACGATATTTTCTGAATTATTTTCTGAATTTAAATTATTTTTTCCAATAGTAAACTCTTCACGAACACTTTTCGGATCTAAAAATTCATTTTGATTTACCTGCGAAAAAAGTAAAGTAATAGTAAAAAAAAAGCTGAAAGTTATATTTTTTTTCATAATAAAAAATCCCTTAAATTATATTTCGCCAATCTTTTCAATTTCTATCCAACCAATTTTATCATCAAAATATGAAACCTTATACCACTTCCTATCAAATTTGGATAATATCTTGACCTTAGAGCCTTCATGTAAAATAAAAATAGTATCCGCATCTTCTTTTGGTTCTGTTTTTACTTTAATTTTATTTTCAATCACTATTCCAAAGTCATTATTATTTTTATAATTAGTTGTATCAAACAAAATCAAAAATAGAAAAAAAATAATTAAAATCAATAAATATTTCGGTATAAATAAAAATTTTAACAATCTCTTTTTAACTGAGGTATTATCAAATATTTTTGGTAATATAAAAAGTAAAATCGTTACAAAAAAAAGTAGCCCGATATAGTTTAACATTTTTTTAATATCAATATTTTGTTTTATGGATTTATAATATTTGAATATAAGAAAAGGTTTAGGTAATACCACCCTATCCTGTAATTTTACATTTGCTAATTTTAGATTAAAATCCACATCATCATTTGACGGTTTTATAATTTTTGCTTTTTCCCAATACTGAATTGCTTTGCCAAGTTTACCAATACGATAATATGAATTCCCAATATCGTAATATAATTCAAAACTAACAAAATCCGTATTTTCTAATTGATGAAAAATCTCTACTGCTTCGGTATATTTGTTCTGCGAATATTTTGAAACGCCATTTTTGAAAAGCGATTCTCTTTCATCATTAAGATTTTTGCCGAAAATACTAACAGTTAAAATCAGTATAATTACGAACAACCCAATTGAATATTTTTTTCTATTGTTATATTTCATCTATTTTATTTTCTCTATTTTTTTCATTATGTCAATTATTTGAACCTTAATATTATCTAATTCTTTTTCTGAAACCAAGTTGGGAGCGAATTTTTTTTCTTCAATATTTCGCCAAGTTAATTCAATTTTTTCTAATAATTTTTCATCTATTTTTTTATTTTGATAATATTCAGTTATTTCTTTTAAATATAATTCCCCACTCTGTAAATTTAGTTTATCTGCTAAATATTTATTGAATATATTCGATATTTTTTTAAAAGCAATTACAGTTTCATCTGGCAATTGATTTATCTCATTCTCTGCAACAGCGAATGCCTTTTGCCGTCTTATTAGCAACGGATTATTTAATATATAGCTCATATATAATGAATAAATTATATAAACAAAAATCAAAATTATTCCCAAAATAAAAAATAGATAATTACGAAAATCTTTAATCGCAGAGTAGTATTTCGATTCCAAATTCTCTTCATTCAAGTGTAAATATCTGATGTCTTTATTGAGTAATTCTACCTCTTCTCTTGTCATATTTTTCATTCGCTCTTCTAACAAATGTTTATTTTGAGTCACCTCCAAAACGAGATTTGATTTTGTAAGTGTAACGTATCTTTTTTTTCTTAAATCGTAATATGTAAATTTTATCGGAGGTATTTTATAATGTCCTTTTTCTTCCGGAATAATGACAAATTCCCAAGTTTTATTTCCAACAATTTTATTGTTTTTTACGCTAATGTTTTCCTTCATTTTGGGTTCAAACACTTGAAGTTGCGAATGAAATTTTGGTTTCGGAAATGTGAAGTTTTTAAAATTACCTTCGCCAACAACGATGATTTGTAAAGTGACTGCTTTATTGCTTTCAATTTCTGAATCACTCAATTTCGCACTAAGTTGAAAATTTCCAACAGCACCTGTAAATGTTTTTGGTTCATCATTAGGCAATCGTAAAACAGAGATATTTTTCGCTGGTGCAATTGTATTAATGACTTTATTTCTGCTAAAATTAAAAAACGAATCAAATGGATCTCCGCCTCCGGCATTCTCCAATTCAATTCTAAATTTTTGCATTGGAATTTCTAATTTTCCAATTTCGGTTGGAGTTAATACCAAATTAAATAAATCCGCAGTTTTGTATTCAATTCCATTTATAGTTTGCATTTTTACTTTTGGATTTTCGACTCGCTCCTGTTTATCAATCATAAATCCGGAAATTGATGTTACCATTGGAATATTGTAATTTACGATACTTACTCGTGTGAATAAGCGATATGAAATAACAAGCGATTCGCCTAAATAAACCGATGTTTTTTTGCAAATTGGTTCAATAAATATTTGGGAGTTATTATTATTTTTCCTTTGTTTTCTAATATTTTTAGAATTCGCACTACTACTATTTCTATGCATCCGGTCCGACACTTGAATGTTAATCTGATTTGTCTTGTAATTTTTTCCCTTGTATTTAAAATCAAGAGATGGAATAGTTAAATTGCCTTTTCGCTTTGCCACGATTTGATAAATTGCTTTTTTTGTTGAAGTCGTTTTTCCATTAACCCAACTGAAATTTGACGATTGTGAAGGTCCGCCAACGACTTGAAAATCACTGCCTAAATCTAAATTATATTTCGGATAATCTTTAAAATCATTAAATTGAATAGTTAAACGAATTGGTGTTCTTAAATCTACATTTTTTCTATCAACTGTAACATTCACAGTTGGTTTTGCAAATATAATTACAGTAAATAAAACTAATGATATTGTTATTTTTTTCAACATTTATTTTCTATTTTCTCCTAATTTCAATCGTTCTAAAAATAATAAAATTATTCTATTTTACCAATCTTTACTTTTCTTTATTTTTTTATCTTTCATCTTATAGCGAATTAATTTTTTAATAGATTCTAATTCTCTTTCTTTCACTGCATCTAAAATATTTTCTGCCTGTTTTTTTGAAATACTTTTCTTTTCCATTTCTTGCATCTTTTTTTCTTGAGCTTTATCTTCTGCTTTATTTCTATTTTGATTTTGCTTGTTTTGCTCTTTTTCTCTATCTGCTTGTTCTTGATTTTGTTCTTTATTTTTTTCTTGATTTTGCGAATCGTTTTTTGATTGATCTTGTTTGTTTTGCTTTTTATTTTGCTTTTTATTCTGCTTCTGATTTTCGTTTTGTTTTTTCTGCTCTTCAATCATTTTTCTAACTGTTTCATACATTACTTTACTATCATAATCTGAAGAATCATAGCGAATACTTTTTTTAAAATGTTCTAAAGCTTCGGAAAGTTGTTTCCTATTTAAATTTATTTGTCCCAAATTATATTCTGTTTTTGCAAGTAATTCGGTATCTTCACTTAGCAATGCTTCCACATAATTCTTTTCCGCCTCTTCGTAATCGCCTAATTTTTGAGATGCAACTCCTGTATTGAAACTTAAAATTGGATTGTCATTTTCTTCTTCATCTAATTTATATTTGTAATAATTGTATGCTTTTTTATATTTCTCTTTTTGGTATGCAGAAGTTCCAGGATCTATTCCAAAAATACTGCTTGAGAATAAAAATATTCCGATAATAATATATTTTATATAATTACCTCTATTCATTAGTTTTCTCATTCCTTTTGATAAAATATGGCAAAAAATATTCTAACAATAATAATAGAAATACAAGTATCAAAAATATTTGGAACAGTTCTTTATATTTTGTGAAACCGTGTGTTTTGAATTCCTCTTTATCAAGTGTATTTATATCTTTATAGATTTTTGATAATGGTGATTTGGTCTGATTAAGTCGAAAATATTTTCCGTTTGTACTTTTTGCAATCTGTTTTAATGTCGTTTCTTGTAATTCCGTTGTAATTACATTGTTATTCCTGTCTCTTTTATAATCAATAATTTTATGATTTTTATTATAGACAGGAATCGTACCACCTCGCAATGAACCAACACCAAGTGAATAAATTATCACACCTTTTTCATTTGCATTTTTTATCGCTTTTTGAATCTCTTTTTCGTGATCTTCACCATCACTTATTATGATTAAAACTTTATCCCGCTTTATATCTTTTGGAAATGACCGTACTGCAATATTTATAGCGTCAGCAATTGCTGTTCCTTGAATTGGCAATAATTTTTCATCCATAATATTAAGTAGCATTGAAGATGCGCGATGATCTAAAGTTAGAGGGCATTGCAAATGAACGACTCCGGCAAATCCAATTAATCCAATTCTATCGCCTTTCAAATTAGCAATAAATTTTTTCATTTCAAACTTCGCTCGCTCTAATCTGCTTGGAGAAATATCTGTCGATGTCATACTATTTGATAAATCCAAAGCAATAATTATGTCAACCCCTTCCCTTTTCAATTCCTCAATATCCGTTCCAATTCGCAAACCCGATGCTCCGATAATTATTATGAAAACAGCAATAATTTCTAAAATAAAATGAATTTTTTTTAGTGAATATTTGTTTCTACCTTTCAATCGTTTAAACATTTTGTCGTGGATTTTTTGATTAATTCTCTTTATCATATTTCTATTTTTAACGATACGAAATGTTATCAAAAACGGAATGATAAATAGTAGCCATAATATTTCAGGATGTGCAAATTCTATCACGGATAAATTCTCCATATAATTCTTGACAATAACAATTCAATCAAAAAAAGTAAAATCGCAGGAAACAGAAACCATAAATATTTTTCATCCCAATCGGTATATTTTTCTACATTTATCTCTGTTTTTTCCATCTTTGAAATCTCGTTCCAAATGTCTTTTAATTTTTCATTTGAGTTAGCTTTAAAAAATTGTCCACCGGTTAATTCAGCGATTTTTTTCAGCAGTTTTTCATTTACAGGTGGAACTCTTTGAAAACTAAAAAAACTGTTTCCTAAGTTTCCACCATCACCACCCATCGCTATTGTATATATTTTAATATCAAATTCTTTAGCAAATTTTGTTGCCGTAATTGGATCAATATCTCCGGCATTATTATCGCCGTCACTTAGTAAAATTACTACTTTACTTTCAGCTTGAGAATCTCGTAAACGATTTATACTATTACTAATCGCAAGTCCAATCGCCGTTCCATCTAATTCTCGCGGAATAATTTTCATCTCGGAAACTATATTTGTCAGAACATCATAATCGACAGTCAAAGGACATTGTAAAAACGATTCTCCGGCAAAAACAACCAATCCAATTCTATCAGTTTTTCTGCCTTGAATAAATTCCATTGCAACCTTTTTTGATGCTTCCAAACGATTCGGTTTAAAATCTTCAATCTGCATCGAACCGGAAATATCCAATGCAAGTATTATGTCAATTCCTTTCTTTTTTATATTTTGAGTAACATCACCAAGTTGTGGTCGAGCAAGTGCAAAAATAATTAATGACATCGTCAAAAATCTTAATAAAACCGGCAATTGAGTTTTAATATTTATGTTTTGAGAGATATTTTTTATTGGAATTATCGTGCCAATTCTGAGTGTCTCATGATTAGAATTTTTCTTTCTCCAAAACAAAATCATTCCAATCAATAGAATGAAAAGTAAAAAGAAATATGGAAATGCAAATCTAAACATATATCAATTTTTTAAGTAAACTCCTCTCTTTTTCTCAAATATATAAACAATAATTTTCTAAAATGTTCCAATAATTCTCAATCTTAATTTATTTTTTTGTCATTATTAATTACATCACTTATAAACCATAAAATAATGTCTGCAATTTCTTTATTAAGTTCACTCTGCTTTCGTTTTTCGGTTGACAATAATTTTAGTGAATGATTTGTGTCGGGAATTAACATCAATCTCGCATAAGGATTTAATGCTCCGACAAGTAGTTCCATTTTTCTATTATCCGAATATTCATCATTAGTTCCTTTGATGAAAAACATAGGTTTTTTTAGCCGAAATAATGATTTATTCGAGATTGGAATTTTAAGAAAAGTCACTTTTTGAGGGAAACATAGAAAAAGATATCCCTTTATTTTATCGGAATTAATTCGTGAAGCAACTGCAGAACTTAACGATTTTCCACCAATGAAAAAATAGTCATTTTTAAACTCGTCTTTATTACGAATATATTCAAAAACTTTTTCATAAATATCTACAAAACTATTTAATCCAAAGATCATTTTGAATTTTGGATTTTTAAACGGATAATCAAATCTGACAACATTTACTTTTTCTTCAATTAATTTATCGGATAAATATTCAAGCAAATTTTCATTCATTGAATGGTGATATCCGGGACCAATAATTAGTGTGACATTTGATTTTTTGTTTTTAGCAATCTTTATTGAAATTGAAATACTTTTGTTTTTTGAAATTATTATTTTTTCCATTTAGTATTCTTCTTCCTCATCTTCATCTAAAATATGATCATAATTCTGTTCCAAATAATCAGGACCAACAAGAACTTCCCTCGCTTTAGAACCGGTAAATGGTCCGACAATTTCCGCTTCTTCCAATTGGTCAATCATTCTTGCTGCTCTACTATATCCAACCTTAAGCCGTCTCTGAATAAGTGAAATAGATCCCTGTTGGTGTGTAATTACAAGTCGCATAGCTTCATCAAAAAGGTTATCTTTGTCGCCTCCATCAATAGTAATTTTTTCCGCTTCTTCTTTTTCCTTAGCTGTCGGTAATATAAATTCATCTTCTTCTTTCGGTTGTTCTTTTATATGTTCCAAAACATTTTCTATCTCTTCTAATCTAAGAAATGCATTATGAACTCGAATAGGTTCTGAAGTTCCGGGAGACAAAAATAACATATCGCCTTTTCCTAATAATTTTTCCGCACCGGAAGTATCTAATATTGTTCTACTATCAATTTTTGTTGGAACTTGGAAAGCAATTCTCGCCGGAAAATTTGAACGAATAACTCCTGTTATTACATCAACACTCGGTCTCTGTGTGGCAACAATTAGATGAATTCCCACCGCTCTTGCCATCTGTGCCAATCGAGCAATCGGTGCCTCAATTTCCTTGTTGCCTATCAACATTAAATCTGCTAATTCATCTATGATTACAACCAAATATGGCAAATATTTTCCACCTTCTTTTTCCATTTTCTCATTATACTCAATAATATTTCTAACAGTTGCATCAGCTAATAAAGTATATCTTCGCTCCATTTCCACTTCGGCACTTCTCAAAGCCAACACCGCATTTCTCGCATTTGTAATTACATACTCATCAATATCCTCACTTGTTACCAAATGATACGGCTCGAGTGCTTTATAAATCGAAAGTTCCAATTTTTTCGGATCTACCAAAATAAATTTAACTTGATCCGGCTTTGCTCTATATAAAATTGATACAATTAAAGTATTTATGCAGACAGATTTTCCGGAACCCGTTGTTCCCGCAATAAGTAAATGTGGCATCTTTGCTAAATTGAATGTAAATGCCTCCCCCTTTGCTGTCTTTCCTAAAGCGACTGTCAGCATATCTGTAGCATTCGCAAATTTTTCAGAATTTACAATAGATTTTAAATATACCATTTCCGGATGTTTGTTTGGAATTTCAACACCAACAACTTTTTTTCCGGGAATTGGTGCAATTATTCTAATTCTTTTTGCTGCCATCACTCTTGCAATATCGTCAGATAAAACCGAAATTTTATTCACTCTGACACCTTTTGCCGGCTCCACTTCGTATAGCGTAACAATAGGGCCGGGAATTACACGAGTCACCTTTCCCATCACTCCAAAATCTGCCAATGTTTTTGTCAATAATTCGGCATTTTCTTCCATCTCTATCGGATCAATTTTTTCGGTATGTAGTGGATTTTTTAATAATTCAACACTTGGTAAATTATATTTTTTCCTTATTACCTTTCCCTTATTTTCTTCGTCATAATCCACTTCCTCATTATCAACTTTCTCTTCCACATCGAACTCCGGAACAAATCCGTCTCCTTTTTTTTCTTCTGAATTTGACTCGTTTTTCTCATCTTCTACTTCTAATTTTGGTGTTTGAATTTTGGGTAATAATTCTATTTGTTTATTGACATCTTGCGAATTATCTTTTTCTAATACAACTTCATGTCTTTTTTCTTTTTTAATTTTTGCTCTCTTTTTTTTCCTCTTTAAAATAGAAGTAATCTTTGTGAATAAAAGTTTAAATGGATGATACATACTCAATCCAAAAAAACTAAATATTAAGAAAAATAAACTGATAATTACAAGTATAAATGCAGGCAACATTCCAAACCAATCCAAAAGAAATGTAGCAATTACTCCACCGACAAGTCCACCAAATGAATAATTTGCGGGTAGATTAAAGAGATAATAAAAATATGGCATATTTGAGCCAATTGATAAAATCAAAAGCAATCCAGAAAAATATATGGTTAGGCGAATCAAATTTTTGCTCTCCCTTTTAGAAAAAATATACCAGCCCCATAAAAAAATCAGCGGAATAAATCCCCAAGAAAAATATCCTAATCCTAACTTAATGAAAAAATATGATATAAAAACACCAACAATTCCCATCGCATTATTGATTAAAAAATGTCGTGAAATTAATAATTCGTCTTGTGGTGAATATGAATATAAACTTATCCCAATAAAAATGGAGATTATCATTACTAATATTCCAATAATTTCTATCTGATATTCAGAAAAATTTAACAATTCTTTTATTTTAATTTTCAATTTTGACCTACATTTTTTTCAAAAAATTACAACTGATAGTTTACGAATTTTATATTACAAATTCAACTATATTCAATAAGTTTTTTAAATCTATATTACCTTTTTGAAATTTTAATTATTTTTTAAATAAGCATTTCTATTGCTTATCGTTCTCTCAATTTTTCTAAATGCGATTTCAATTTTACAATAACTTTCTCTCTTGAAATTTCCGGATATTCCAACTCAATATATTTTTCAATTTTATCTCTATCTTCTTCCAAATCCCACCATTTCATCTCCATAACTTTATGAAAAATTATACCAAATATCCTATTAAATTCTCCAGTGTCACTCGTTGAATTTGAATATTTTTCATTTGGAAATATCAAGTCCATAATATCATGTGGGTTGAAAGAATTATATTTTTTGTTCCATTTCAGTGTTTTATAATCTACCCACTTCTCTTCCATAGTTTTTTTATTGTCTTCATATTGGTTGATTTCTGATTCTATATCATCAATAAAATATTTTTCTATTGCCGTCTTTGTTTTCTCATTTTTTTCAATTGATTTCTCGCTAAATTCATTCGGAACATTATATGAATCTCTTATAAAAGTATTCCACCAATTTTGTGCTTTAGACTTATCTTTCATTTTTGTTGTATCGGCCAATAAATATATTTTATAAATTGCTCGAGTGATAGTAACATAAAATAATCGTTTTTCTTCCGCCTCTACTTTAAGTGCATCATATTTTTTAATTCTGTATAGCAAGTTTGATTTTTTTGTTTCATCATATTCATCTACGAGCGAAATTCCAATTTCTTGCATATATTCATTTTTATTATTTTTAATTTCACCAATCTTTATTCTTGATTTATCACTATTTTTACTTCCCGCTAAATCCGGCAAAATTACAACTGGAAATTCCAAACCCTTTGCTTTGTGCATAGTCATTATCTGAACCTTTTTTACACTCGGCAATTCCGCTTCGGAAATATCAGTTTTTTGCTGAATTTGGAATTTAAAAAAATCATAGATTGCATTTAAACCAACTCCATCTAACACAAGCTGAGAGATAATATTCAATATTTTATCAAAATTTGCTAATCGTTGTCTGCCACCAACTTCACTGAAATATCCTAATTTGCAATCATTCGATGATATTATTTTATTGAGCAATTTGTCTATTGAATATTCTTTCAATAAATTTCGCCATTTCACAATTTCTTTTGAAATATATTGAAATTTTTTATCACTATTTACCATTTCATAAACCGATTTTTCTTTACCTCTTTTCGATAATAAATCGTGAATATCATAATCACTTAATGCAAAAAACGGACTTCTCAATAACCCAATAAGTGCGACATCGTCATAAGGATTTACCATAATACTTATAAAATGAAAAATATCATAAGCTTCTTGTTTATTAAATAATCCCTTACTTGTAACGATTTCAAAATCAATATTATATTGTTGAAATATCTTCAAATAATTTTGAATTTTTGTGAATTTTCTTAACAATACGGCAATAATTGGACCGTTATTTTTTTCTAAATTTTGCTTATTTTTATCCGCCCATTTCAGTGCATCTTTTACATATTTAACAGTTTGTAAAATTTCAATATCTTCATTTTTCTCTTCTGAATTATTTCTGCACAATCCAACAGTCGCACATATATTTGTATTGGTTTCAATGTTTTGACTTGATTGATTTGCATCTGCAATTTCTGTCGGCTCGAAAAATGCTTCGTAGGATTCTCGCTCATTTTCTGAATTCAGCATAACATTTGGAAATATTTTATTAATTACATTCTCAATATAATTCTCTGATGATCTGAAATTATTATTAAAATCAACAATATCGCCATTTGATTTTATAATTTCATTTCGTGCAATATCCATAATTTTCACATCGGCATTTGCAAATCCATAGATTGATTGCTTAATATCTCCAACAACGAACAAACCATTTTCTCTTAATTTTCCATTCTTATCACTCGCGATTTTTCTAATAATATTCCATCTCAAATCATTAGTATCTTGAAATTCGTCAATCATAATATGCGAATACAAATCCCTGTATTTTTCGCAAACCCGTTCATCTTCAAGAATTTTATTTGTCAAAATTAGCACATCATTAAATGTCAAATAATTTCGTTTATCTTTATATTCATTGTGAATTTTCTCAAAATCAAAATATAATTTTATTAGCGATTTGAATATTAAAATTGATTCATAATCTTGTCTATTTGGTATTGAATTTACAATCTCACTTGGAAATGCAATTTTGAATTCATCATTGAATATATTTAATACGGTTTTTTTATAATCAGAATCTATCCATTTAGAATTGCTACCTAAAAAATATTTATAATAGGCATTATCTTTATTCATAAATATTGCTGAAACTTCGGTAAGAAATATTATCTCTTTTGAAATCGGTTGATTATTAATATCTGATAATATTCTGTTTAGTTGCAATATTTTTTTATATTCTTTCGAAT
>JAYEHX010000075.1:0-3848 GCA_034659735.1 Fidelibacterota bacterium
TGTTTGTTGAAAATCAATTTTATCTAATAATCCTACAGTGATAAGAATTGTTGAAATATAAATTAGTGTGACAACAATAAACGCAACAAACATACCCTTTGGTATATTTTTTTTAGGATTTTTTATCTCTTCAGAAAGTGATACAATTTTTGTGAGTCCTCCAAATGAGATAAAAATCATACCCGTTGCAGTTAAAATAGATTTCCACCCATAAGGGTTAAATGGGATATAATTTTGTACATTTATGTGATTAATATTCGAAAAAAAGTAAAATATTAAAATACTAATTAATCCAATTACTAAAACAATTTGGAATTTTCCACTCTCTTTTGCTCCAATTATATTTAAAATAGCAAAAAATATAGCAAAACTTACAGCGATTATTTTTACCATTTCTGCAGAAGCTTCCGGAAAAAGAGGTTGTAAAAATAAACCGATTCCAAGAAGAGCAAAGGCACTTTTTAAACTTAATGAAAACCAAGAAGCTAAACCGGCAAAAGTCCCGAAAAAAGCTCCTAAACTTCTGTGTATAAAAAAATAAGTTCCACCGGATTTGGGCATTGCAGTTGCTAATTCTACTTTTGAAAACATTGCCGGTATCATAAGCAAGGAAGCGAAAAAATAAGCAATAATTATCGATGGACCAATTTTCATATATACAATTACTGGTAATATAAACAATCCAGAACTTATCATTGATCCAGAAGCAATGCAAAATACAGCCCAAAACCCTAACTCTTTTTTCAATTTCATGAGTTATACCCTTAAAAAAATCTATTAATTCTATTCGCCAAAATTACTCGAAATTTTTTCAAAATATTTATGGTGTTCAGGAGCAACATTTCTAAAGTCGGGTAAAAATGAAGTATCTTGAAGTGTCTCAACAAACCATTTTGACTCTTTGTAATGATTATCTATGAATATTCTTGTATATTTATCTTTTTTCTGAATAGTTAAAATTTCTTTTATAAATCCAAGTGATTTTTTTAAATTTTCTACCGATGAATTTAGTTCTCCATCTTCTGCATCCCAAGTTGCTAATGTGTAATAATATCTTGCTTTTCTCAATCTATAATTCTCTGATATTTCACTTATTTTTTGGATTCTACTATTGCAACCCTGTGGCCATTGACTCATATTTCCCAATTCCATAACATTTCTTGCTTTTTCGTATATTGCATCTCCACCCATAAGTGTTATTGCATCCAATTCTGAGGCAACAACCAAATATCCATAAAAATCTATTACACTGGTCACCGGATTATAGATTCCACTTCTCATAGAAGAAATATCGGTATTATATGGGAATGTCCAACCCTCATCAAAAAATCTTAAATCGTAATCGTTGGTAAAAACCGCTTTACACACATATTTATATTCATTGCCGGATTCGTCAATATTGTTAATAAATAATTTTACAGTAATTGGATAATTTATATCATATAAATTATTACTAAATGAGTTTGACTTAATATACTGCTCAATCGAGTTTCGTAAATTATCAATATCGCTAAGATAAGTTTGTTTTACTGATTTTGCTTCAGATGTCACTTTAGGAATTAATGTTTGCGAAAATAGAACTGAAATACTAAATAAAATTGCAATTATTATTATTGATATTTTTTTCATTTATCCTCCAATTTATTATTCATATAATTTCGTTTTTTAATTTATTTAAGTATATTTAGTTACAAATGTTTCAAATTTTCCTATTTCAATAAAACATTCAGTTTTAGAATCGTATTTCTCCAATATTTTTTGACAACTATTATGTTGAAAAATTACTTACCGCAACAATTTTTATATTTTTTTCCACTTCCACAAGGACAAGGATCATTTCTACCAATTTTTTTTTCTTTTCTTACAAATGGTTGTGCTTTTTTTCCTGATGCTTGATTATTTTGAGTATCTTCTCTTTCAGTTTGAAATCCCATATTGGTTGAACCGGCATGTTCAATTGAAACATTTTTATTTTCTGTTTTTCTGCTTTCAGATTCCATTCTTATTTCGGTTCTAAATATCAACTGCAAAGCATCATGGTTTATCTTATCAAGCAATTCTTTAAACAATCTAAATGCTTCAGATTTATATGCAATTAGCGGATCTTTTTGTCCATATGCCTGTAAGCCAATTCCCTCTTTAACTTGATCCAATTCAAAAAGATGTTCTTTCCAAAGTTTATCAACAGTTTGTAAATATGCCCATCTTTCCAAATTTCTCATCATTTCTGCAGGAATAATTTCATTTTTTCGTTTGTATGTCTCTTTCGCTTTTTCTATTAATTTTGCTTTTAATATTTCAGGATTAATTTTTCCTTCAAATTCATCATGATGAATATCTGTCATCAAAACACTAATTGTTTCCTGTCTTAATGCGTCCCAATTCCAATATTGACTCTCCGGGTTATCTGTAAATTGCAAAACAACTTCATCAATATATTCTTCAATCATAGCATCGATTTCATTTTGCAAATTTCCACCATGTAATGCAAAATTTCTTCTGTCATATATAACTTCTCGCTGTTTATTCATCACATCATCGTATTCTAAAAGGTGTTTTCTTATGCCAAAATTTCGCTCTTCTACTTTTTTCTGTGCCTTTTCTATCGACCTTGAAATCATTGAATGAGAGATTACTTCTCCATCTGCAATTCCTATTCTATCCATTATACTGCTGATTCTTTCGCTTCCGAATAGTCGCATCAAATCATCTTCGAGTGATAGAAAAAATTCAGATTCTCCGGCATCGCCTTGTCGTCCTGCTCTACCTCTTAACTGTAAATCTATCCGTCTCGATTCGTGTCGCTCAGTTCCAATAATTTTTAATCCGCCTAATTTTTTCACTTCGTCATTGATCTTAATATCAGTTCCACGACCTGCCATATTTGTTGCAATTGTGACTCCCCCAATATTTCCGGCTCGTAAAATTACTTCTGCCTCTCGTTGATGTTGCTTTGCATTCAGTACATTATGCGGAATTCTCGCTCTTTTCAAAATCCTGCTTATCGTTTCGGATACATCGACTGTGATTGTTCCAACTAAAACCGGCTGTCCTTTTTGATGACATTCTGCTATCTCTTCAATTATTGCTGAATATTTTTCTCGCTTAGTTTTGTAAATCATATCTTCTTTATCATCTCGAACACAAGGTCTATTTGTTGGAATACTTACAACTTCCAATTCGTAAATCTCTTGAAATTCATCGGCTTCTGTGATTGCAGTTCCGGTCATTCCTGCGAGTTTATCATACATTCTGAAATAATTTTGTAAAGTAATTGTTGCCAAAGTTTGATTTTCTCCAGCAATTTTTACATTTTCTTTCGCCTCAATCGCTTGGTGAAGTCCTTCGCTATATCTTCGTCCGGGAAGTATTCTTCCAGTGAATTCATCAACAATCATTACTTTTCCATTTTGCACAACATAATCAGCATCTTTTTCGTGAAGTGAATGTGCTCTCAATAATTGTTGTAAATTGTGGATTGTTTCGCTTCGTTTACTGTGAAGTCGTTGAATTTCGTTCTTTTTTTCTTCTTTTTCTGTATGCGATAAGTCAGATTGTTCATCAATTATCGCAAATTCTTCTCCAATATCAGGGATTATAAATTGATTAGGATCATCAGGTGAAAGTACTTCCCTGCCCTTATCTGAAATATCAATTATATTACTTTTTTCGTCTATTGAATAGTAGAGTTCTTCCTCAATTTGATCAATTTTTTTGTCCTGCATGTATCTTGATTCGGTGTCGTGCAATAGTTTTTGCATTCCCGATTCTTGTAATATCTTCATCAACTTTTTATTCTTCGGCAATCCTTTGTGAGCAATCAACAATTTCGTTCCTCTTTCAATTGC